>JAABQY010000152.1 GCA_011391225.1 Desulfobulbaceae bacterium
GACCATGATCCTGGTTGATGAGCCAACCGGTAACCTTGATGCAACAACTACGGAAAGGGTGATGAGCCTGTTGAATAAGTGCAACAAAGGCGGTGCCACTATTGTTATCGCCACCCACGACGATTCAATTTATCGCCACACCTCGCACAGGGTCATGGAGCTCCGTAAGGGCCGATTCCACATGATGACAGGAGGATCCCTATGAGCTTCTGGTTTACCGTCTTCAGGCAGGTTGGCAGGAATATTCGCCAAACCTGGGGTTCCCAGTTAATGACACTGCTTACCGTCAGCCTCTCGGTATTAATCTTTGCCTTTTTTTATCTTATTTATGCCAATATGCTGACTTTTGGAGATAAACTTGGGGATGACCTCAGCCTCATTGTCTATCTTGAGGAAGAGCCCGGCCCTGAACTGCAGCAGCAGCTGATGAAAAAAATCACCACCTTTGACGAGGTTGAAAAGATCCGCTTCATCTCACGAGCCGAAGCATATCAGCGCTTTGCCCGCCAGCTCGGCCCGAATCAGGATGTTTTAAATGACATGCCAAAGGACTTTCTTCCCCCTTCTATCGAGGTTGTACCCCTTAAAAACCTGCGAAGCCTCAACCAGGTGAAACTTTTTTCGGCGTATCTCTCTCGACTCCCAGGAACGCTCAAGGTGCAATATGGACAGGACTGGGTTGAAAGATTTTATTATTTCACCAAACTCCTTTCAATTATTGTACTTCTCAGCGGTACGCTTCTTATTTTGACAACCATCTTCATGGTCGCCTATACCATTCGTCTTACCATTCTTGGCCGACAGGCAGAGCTCGAACTCCTTAAACTTGTGGGTGCAACAAACAATTATATCAGGACACCTTTTTTGCTCGAGGGGCTTCTCCAGGGCGTTATTGGTTCTTCCGTTGGTATCATTTCACTTTTTGCTTTATATGAATGGATTAAACTGAGATTTTCCGGTCCTGGTTTTCTTAATCTTTTTGAGTTTTCCTTCTTTTCACCTGTGGTCAGTATTACCATTATCTCCGTTTCCATACTCCTCTGCACCCTTGGAAGCTATTCGACCATGCAGAAATTTTTACGTATTTGACCCAACCACTTTTTCTTTCAAGCAGACTATGAGATTCAGCGCTTTTGGCAGCATTATGGGCAATAGCCGAACCTCCCTCGTCTGGCGAAAACACCTCCCCTTTCTCGGCAAACTTTTCTTCCTGCTCATGTTCACTGCCAACTGTCTTCCGACAAACTCCATCATTGCCGCAGAAACGCCAATCAATGACTCGGAAGGTAAGGAGTTCAGCAGTTTCAGAATAAAGATCCGCCGACTGCAGCGGGGCATCTTGCAAAAGGAAGAGCAGATATCGGAAACTTCGTCCAAAGAACAAAATATCTTGGTTGAGCTGGAGGTTCTTGATAAAAAAATTGTTCAGCAGCAGGAAAAACTCTCTGAACTTGAAACAAAAATTCGCAAGCAACAGACTTTAATCGATAAGGAAGAAGCCGCACTGAGCAATGTAAGAAGGGAAAAGGGTATTGTCGAAGAACACTTACAGAAACGCATCGCAGCCTATTATACCATGGGTGATATTGGTCTTTTAAATGTGACATTTTCGACGCAAACCCTTCCCGAGCTCTTAACCTTCCATGACGCTTTTGACGTTCTTATAAAATACGATCAAGACGTCATCAAGGTATACAGAGAAACCATAAAGGAAATAGAGCGAACAAAATCGGCACTTGATTTAGAAAAATCGGTTCTTCAGGAATTCTTCAACCAGACGGTTATAGAAAAAGAAATACTCGAGAACACCAAGGCTGAAAAACACATCCTTCTCACCCAGGTTCGCACCCAGACAAAATTACATAAGCAGGCGATCGATGAAATGCAGCAAGCCTCAGACGATCTCACCAAGTCGATCGTCGCTATAAAGAGCAAAAACCAGGTTGAAGATCAGAGCTTTCTTGCCGACAAAGGCAACCTCCGACCGCCGGTTGACGGCGAGATCGTCACCCTTTTTCAGCAGGAGAAGGTTAATAAACTCGGAATTTCCCGCAAATCTCTCGGTATCGAGTTGCAGGCCCCGGACGGGACCAACATTGTCAGTGTTGGTGATGGCGAAGTTATTTTTTCAGGTTATTTACGTGGCTATGGCAATACGGTTATAATACACCATGGCTTTCAATATTATACCGTAACTTCGCGAATTGAAAAAATCCTCGTCGTCAAAGGACAGCAATTAAAAAGAGAGGCGGCCATAGGAATTATGGGCAGTACGGCCACCCTTTTTGACGAGGGGATTTATTTTGAAATTCGCCATGGAAACCAATCGTTAGATCCACTCGTATGGCTGAATCCCAACAGACTGAGGACCTCAAACGAACATTCCGGGGAACTGCCAAACAAAGGTAGCTCCCTCCAATAACACGTTTCACAAATTATAGGAATTCCATGCTCACCGCATTAAAACGCTACCTGCTGTCGTTCATTTTCCTGGTGGTTGTCTCTTTGTTTTTCAGCTATTCGTCTTCTGCAGAAATTTCCCAAGCTGACAAGGAAGCTACCTATAAGCAATTAGAAATTTTCTCAAATATACTGAGCATTCTCCAGGAAAACTATGTTGAAGAAATCAACACCAAGGAGGCTCTCAATGGTGCAATCCGTGGGCTTCTCTATTCTCTTGATCCCCATTCCTCCTATCTGACCCCGGAAAGCTTCAAGGATCTTCAAGATGAAACACGTGGTTCATTTACCGGCATTGGTATAGAGGTAACGATTAAAAACGATCTCTTGACCATAGTAAGTCCTATAGCCGATACACCAGCGGACCAAGCCGGTCTCAAAGCCAATGACGTAATCCTCGAAATCGACGGGAAAAAAACGAAAAACATGGGTCCCTATGAGGCCATTGAAAAACTGAGGGGGCTGCCAGGCACCTCGGTGACCCTTTCAATTCACAGGGAAGGCTGGGAAGATTTGAAGAAAATGACCATAAAAAGGGAGGTTATACCCATTCAGTCGGTAAAGGCTGAATTCCTGTCTCCGGGTTATATTTATTCAAGAATTACCAAGTTTCAAAGCCATACAGGCAACGAATTTAAAACAAAGCTCCAGCAACTGAAGACCGAGCACGAAATTGACGGTCTCATTCTCGATCTTCGCAACAACCCCGGCGGCTTACTTCATCAAGCAGTAAGTGTTGCGGACATTTTCCTTGAGAAGGGCAAGATCGTCTACACCAAAGGACGCAAAGCCGATCAAAACACTGTATTTACCGCCCATGCCAGTGGAGACAAACGGCAATATCCTTTGGTAATTCTTGTAAATGAAGGATCGGCGAGTGCGGCGGAGATTGTCGCTGGGGCAATTCAAGCTCATAAAAGGGGTATTATTGTCGGCACTCAAACTTTTGGCAAGGGTTCAGTGCAGACCATTATCCCCTTGCCGGATGGAGCCGGACTGCGGATGACAACGGCAACCTACTATACCCCCGATGATCGCTCCATCCAAGCACTGGGGATAACTCCCGATGTTGAAGTTCCCTTTGTAGCCTGTGTACCGCCAGAAAAGCCGAAAACAGAGAAAAAGCTCGTAAAAGAGGCCGATCTTACCAATCACCTTCCAGGGGTGGCGCAAGAAAAAAGCAAAAAGGCGGACAAGGAAGCCTCCATTTTGGAGGAACGACTCCAACAGGACAATCAGCTGCGTACCGCCTACAATATTGTTAAAAGTCTCAATCTCTTCACCGACCACATTAAAACCGACAACTGAATAGAGCTGTGACAGAAAGCCCTAATTCCTATCTTAGTGTTCGATTTCTTTTAGGAAATATTTATCCTGCGACCAGTTCCTGTGAACCTTGACCCACAGTTTCAAAAGGACCTTTTCACCAATAAGTGACTCAATGTCTTTTCGGGCTGCCGTCCCTATGCTTTTCAGCTTTTGCCCGCCCTTGCCGATGACGATGCCCTTCTGTGAATCCCTGTCGACTACAATGGCAGCATGAATGGTAACCAGATGTTTGGCATTATCCTCTTTGAATGATTCAATGAGCACCGCCGAGGAATAGGGGATTTCCTGCCCAGTCATAAGAAAAACTTTTTCTCTGATGATTTCGGCACAGAGAAACCTCTCAGTAGCATCAGTTGGAATGTCTTCAGGAAATAATCGAGGTCCCGTCGGTAACAACCCAAGAATCTCCTTTCGCAGTCCTTCCAGCCCGTCATCACGGAGAGCGGAAACCGGAATAATAGCTTTGAACGGAAATAAAGTCGTATAAGCTTCGATCATGGGCAGGAGCAGTTTTCTGTCTATGAGGTCGACCTTGTTCAAGACCATAATAGCCGGTCCCTTGATTTGCCGGAAATAGGAAAGCAGCTCTGCTTGCTTTTCTTCTTTCAGCTTGTGCGGGAGGGGGAGAGAGACATCGACCAAAAAAAGGACGACGTCAACATCCGCGAGACTGTCCATGGCTATCTTCACCATCTCGATATTGAGCGGTTCTCGAGATTGATGCAGACCAGGTGTGTCGAGGAAAACTATCTGGTATTCCGGATCGTTGACAATGCCGGCAATCCGGTTACGGGTGGTTTGCGGTTTCGGCGTGACAATAGAGATTTTTTGACCGAGAAAATGATTCATCAGGGTGGATTTCCCGGCATTTGGAGGTCCCACGATGGCGACCATTCCTGATTTGACTGGCGTATCTGATAGATTCATAAAAGAAAAAATGACAATACTTATAAAAGGAGAATAATAAGTGTGGGCAAAATTTCATTCCACACTATACTGTCTGACGTTTATCCAAAAGACACAGAACATTAACGAAAGATTACAATTACAACACATCCGGACTTTGGTACTTATACCATTTTCCCGGACATGCGGAATAGAAATAACACTTTTGGGCAAAAAGGCTTGGAACGGTTAGCGGCTTGATGATTGTTGCGGGAAAACTCATAGAATATCTAGATAACGGCAAGTTTATCTGTGCGTTAGTATTGGAAAGCCAGCCTAAACGACTCCGACTTCTCAACCAGAACGGCCGGGAAGTCAATCTGCCGGCATCTCGCGTTGTCCATTGTTCAAACCTCACCCACCCTACCATTGTCGACAGGAGTGTTTTGAGCAAACTGCTGTGCGAAACCACTGAAAAACGCTGTTCCCTTATGAAAGATGTGCATTTACAAGAGATCTGGGAACTCACCATCGAAGATGGCTCTCATTCTTTTTCGCCCTCCTTTCTCGCCGAACTCACCTTTGGTGAAGTTGCCAACGATGATTCCATTTCTGCATTTCTTCGCTGCGTATTCGAGGACAAACTGTTTTTCAAATATAAAGAAGGTCTCATCCTCGCCAACCGTCCAGAAAAAGTTGAACAGCTGCAAATGCAATTGGCCAAGGAAGCAAAACGTGACCAACTCATTGAAGAGGGGGCTGCTTTTATTGCGAAAATTTTTTCGTCCACCTCTCCCCCGACAAAACTTGAGTCAATAGAGGAAGAGACTCTCAAAATTCTTCGCGATTTCTATCTTTTTGGCAGCGAATCCCCTGAAGCTGATCTCGCCCAAAAATTACTGAAACAAGCCGGACTCCACAAACCTCACGACTCTTTCCATTTGCTCGTCAAATCCGGCATCTGGTCGGCCAATGAAAATATCCCTCTTTTAAGAAATGAACTTCCGGTTAATTTCTCTCTGGTCGCAAGACAGCAGGCAGAACTCATTCTGCAGCGCTGCCAGGATGAGCTGTTTAATGATCCCGGCCGGACCAATCTCACCCATCTTTTGCCCATTACCATTGACGGCCCCACTACCCTAGACTTTGATGATGCCCTCAGCATTGAGGAACAGGACGGCAACTATTTAATGGGTATACATATTTCCGATGTTGCCCATTATGCCCGTCCAGGAGACCCACTCTTTCTTGAAGCGATGCGCAGAGGCACCTCTATCTACTTCCCCGAGGGACAGATCCCCATGCTGCCTCGCCACCTCTCTCAGGGGGTTTGTAGCCTTATTCAGGATGAAAACCGCGCCACCTTAAGTTTCATGGTGCTGCTCTCGCCCGATGCTGAAGTATTGAAAGTTAAAATATTCCCATCAATCATAAGGGTGAAGAGACGCCTCACCTATGAAGAAGTTGACAGGATGCTGGATACTGATTCGGAGATAAGGCTGTTGGATATGCTGCGGCGCAAACTGCGGGAACGACGTCTGAAAAATGGCGCTCTTCTCCTACCCTTTCCCGATGTAAATATCTTTATTGAATATCAGGGCAAAGTTCACGTCAATCTCAGTAAGAGTGACACTCCCGCCAGAACCATCGTATCGGAAATGATGATCCTCGCCAACAGTGAGGCGGCAAAATATGTTGCAGATCGCATGGTCCCGGGCCTGTTCAGATCACAACCGCCACTTCAGAACAGGATTGTTTTCGGCGAAGACGATGACCTTTTCCAGAACACCCTGCAACGCAAAAACATTCCTCGCGGAGAACTTTCCACGACTGCCAAATCACACAGCGGCCTCGGAGTTTCGCACTACACGACGGTAACTTCGCCAATTCGGCGGTTGCTCGACCTGGTCATGCAGCATCAACTGAATTCTATCATTCGTCGCCAGGAACCCTGCTTTACCGAAGAGATGTGCAAGGACTTCACCTCGGTCCTTACCCGCACCCTGACTACAGCACAAATTGTTCGCCAGCAACGCCAGCGATACTGGTTGCTCAAGTATCTCGCAGACCGGCAGG
>JAABQY010000153.1 GCA_011391225.1 Desulfobulbaceae bacterium
TCAGAATCCCGATAAAACGGCCAATAGGTGGTGTCCTGTCGAGCTCCCCGGGAATTCTTTTGGTATAGGTGAAGTGGCCGCTTTTCACTTGCACCAGGGCATACACAGCTTCTTTGTTTCGGAGATCAAGGAGACGGGCGTGGATGATTTCGCCCTCTCGGAAAAACACCACTGCCCTCCCCTGCTCAAGGGCCAAATCAAGCCGTCCGGTTTTCTTTGAAGAATTGATAAGCTGCAATAGATCGACAATGGAGATTTCCGCCAGCTCACCAGACATGCCGGAGGTGATATTGCCTGACCTGAGGGTCATGGTCTGCGCCCGAGCAACCAGGAGCTTGAAAAGAAAAAGCTGCAGGACCGGATATTTTTTTAGGACATGTTTAAAGTTTTTGACACTGAGCTTAGCTACCAGGGTTTCAGCCAAAGTATGAATGGAACTGATCACCGGTTCACCGGAGAGCAGGCTCATCTCGCCAAAGATCTCCCCATCCCCCATCTCGGTTATTTTTGCACCGTCACCGGCCATCACCGCCACCCGACCATTCAAAACGATATACATATTGCTGCCGGGGTCTCCCTTTTTAATTACCACCTTATCGATAGGAATGGTGGTAAACTCAAGGAGCAGGGTCAGGTCGCTCAGGGCATCATCTTCAAGGGTTTCGAAGATATCCAAATTCCGCAATACTCTGAAAAACTTCTCCAGGTGCTGCCTGCGCCGCCTTTCTTCGGTCTCACTGAGCAATTTCATCTGCAGGGTGGCGAAGTCCCTTTCTTTTTTTAATTCAAAATGGACTAAACCCTCGCATCCGCCACAGTCGTATCTCGGCTTTTGCCCACCTATATTGGCAAACCCGCTGTATTTGTCCATCGACGTCATAGCACCGGCGATCGCCTGCGCCAAACAGAGGCACCCGGATTTATACGCTGGAACCGTGAGGCTGAAATTCTCCACCTTGAATTCTTCACCTGAATTATAGAAGGGACAGGAACGTTCCTCGGTGACAACGAAAATCGCATCACGATATTTATTGACTGGCTTTTTCACACTCTTCCCCCTTATTTTTTTCGACCATCCCGGCTTTTTTAAAACCTGCAGCACCTTTTCGACAAATATTGTTATATCATGAACGAAAAGGAATTATCCAGAGCGGAAAACTCTTTACTGACAGTTTTGAAGCCGGAATGGTAAAATGGGCAGCATGAATACCGATAATAATTTTTTTCCGATAATCGTCTGCCCTTTGTTGAAGGCCATTGTAATCTATTGGAGGTTCTATGCCGCACGCAATAAGAATGCATGCAACCGGCGGCCCGGAGGTTCTTTCCTGGGAAAGCTATGACCCTGGAGCTCCGGGACCTGGAGAAGTGCGCCTCATCCACGAGGCGATCGGCCTTAATTTTATTGACGTTTATCAGCGTACCGGCCTCTATGCCCTGCCGTCCATGCCGGCTATTCCCGGACTTGAAGGGGCCGGCAGGGTCTATATGGTCGGCGAGGGTGTCGAAGAATTCAAAAAAGGCGACCGCGTCGCCTATGCCGGGGTGCCGCCGGGGGCCTATGCCGAGGAGCGCTGCATCCCCGCCCACCGGTTGATCAAACTACCGGAGGCAATCTCAACCCATGATGCCGCCGGCATAATGTTGCAGGGCATGACTGCCCGCTACCTGCTGAAAGGCTGTTTTAAGGTCGAACCCGGCAATACTATTCTCATCCATGCTGCCGCTGGCGGCGTCGGCTCCCTCGTCTGTCAATGGGCGAAACACCTTGGTGCCACCACCATCGGCACAGTCGGTAGTGCTGAAAAGGCACGTCTGGCCAGGGAAAACGGTTGCGCCCATACCATTCTCTACGGCCAGGAGGATTTTGCGGCACGAGTAAAAGAAATTACCAAAGGGCAGGGAGTGGACGTGGTTTACGATTCTATCGGCTTATCTACTTTCATGAAATCCCTGGATTGCCTGCGGCCGATGGGTACCATTGTCTCTTTTGGCCAATCTTCGGGACCGCTCGAACCTTTCAATATCGGCCTTCTCGCGCAAAAGGGCTCACTTTTTCTGACCAGACCCAGCCTGATGCACTATACTGCCAACCGCCAAGATCTTGTGGCCCATGCCGAAGATCTCTTTGCAGTCATTACCACCGGGGCGGTGAAGGTGCGGATCATGCAGGAGTATGCCTTGCAGGATGCGGCAACGGCGCACCGGGATTTGGAAAAGCGAAAAACAACCGGTAGCTCTCTACTCATTCCGTGAGATTAAATCTCGTTCAGACTTAGAAGGAGATAAGGAAGTGTCCATTGCCAAAGATGCCAACCATCTAATTAAGGACAGATAAGCCAAGCCCGACAGGCGGGTTTAGATTGCACCATCGAGAAAGATGGATTTCACTCGCACGATGGTGCTACAGCAAAATACACAAAAAAGCAAACAGGAGGGAAAAGCTCGTGAAAACAATCGCATTTAATGGCAGTCCCAATGCAAAAGGCAATACCTATCATGCCCTGCAGATGGTTGTCGATGAACTTGAAAAGGAAGGGATAGAAACCGAAATCCTTCATGTCGGCAACAAGGCAATCCGTGGCTGTCTCGCATGCGGCCAATGCGCGAAGAAAAAAAATGAGCAGTGCGTACAGACCGAAGATGAGGTTAACGGATATATCCAGAAAATGAAGAAGGCCGACGGCATTTTGATAGGCTCTCCGGTGCACTTTTCGGCCATCGGCGGGACGATGAAATCGTTTCTTGATCGGGCCTTCTACGTCATCGGCGTCAACAATGCCATGCTGCGCCATAAGGTCGGTGCTTCGGTGGTTGCTGTACGGCGTTCCGGTGGTTTGCCGACTTTCAATCAACTCAACAATTTTTTGTGTTATGCCGAAATGCTGCTGCCGGCTTCCAACTATTGGAACGTTATTCACGGCACCCGTCCTGGTGAAGCAACGCAGGATGAGGAAGGCAAGCAAATCATGCGGACCCTCGGCAGAAACATGGCCTGGCTGATGAAAGTGGTGGAACACGGCAAAAAGACCATTGCACCACCGGAAAGAGAAGGTAAAATATTTATGAATTTTATTCGCTGAGGCGTATATAAAAATAGCTCATGCCGACCACCAGAAAAATCTTAGTGCTTTTTGCTCATCCGGCGTATAAACGGTCAAAGATGAACGCAGCCCTGCGCGGCGCAGTGGAGGGCCTGGCGGGAGTGACCGTTCACGACCTGTATGCCAGTTACCCGGATTTTTTGATCGACGTCGCCAAAGAGCAGCAGCTGTGCCTCGACCACGACGTGCTTATCCTGCAACATCCCCTTTACTGGTATTCCACACCGGCTATTGTCAACGAGTGGCTGGACCTGGTCCTTGTGCATGGCTGGGCCTACGGCACGGACGGCAGGGCACTTGAAGGCAAGATCTTTTTCGAGACCCTCACCGCCGGAGGCGATGCCACCGCCTACAGTGCCGCAGGCAGCAATCACTTTACTCTCCGTGAACTCACCCTGCCGCTGCGGGCCACCGCCAACCTCTGCCGGATGCGCTGGCTGCCGCCCTACGCCGTGCTCGGCGTGCATCGCGACCTGCCTTCGGACCAGCTGACCGCGCATGTCTCGGGCTATTTCCAAACCATCCTCGCCCTGCGCGACGACAGGATCGATCTCGAGCGAGCCGCATCGCTTGAACTTTTGAACAGTGCTCTTGGTGACCTCATCGGGGAGGAATAGACAATGGAACAATTTCTCGCACAGCTCCTCATCTTCCTCGGGGCCTCGGTTATTGCCGTGCCCCTTGCCCAAAAGTTCAAACTCGGCTCGGTTCTCGGCTATCTGATTGCCGGGATGATCATTGGCCCTTACTGTCTGTCGCTCATTGGCGAAATCGACAGGGTCATGCATATCACCGAATTCGGTGTCGTCATGATGCTCTTTCTGGTCGGCCTGGAGCTGCAACCGGCACTGCTCTGGCAGATGCGCGTCCCCATCCTCGGCATGGGTGGAACCCAGGTTCTCCTCACCTGCAGTGCCGTGGCCCTAACGGCCTTGGCCCTTGCCCTGCCCTGGCGCCAAGCGGTGGCGGTGGGTCTGATTGCCGCGCTTTCGTCTACGGCCATCGTTTTGCAAACCCTTCGGGAAAAGGGGTTATTCAACACCACCCCCGGTCGGTCGATTTTTTCGGTCCTGCTCTTTCAAGATCTGGCGGTCATTCCCATGCTGGCGGTCCTGCCTCTTCTGGCAATGACTACCCTGAAAAACGGTACCATCCCTGGCGGGACCTTGATCGACATCACCCTTCTGCCAACTTACCAACGTTTTGCCATTGTCATCCTGGCTATTGCCGGCATCTATCTGATCGGCAGATTCGGCAGTCGGCCACTCTTTCGCATCATTGCCGCCACCCGACAGCGAGAGATTTTTATCGGTACGGCGCTGGCCCTGCTCATCGGCGCCTCACTGCTCATGACCATGGTGGGACTATCGCCGGCCCTGGGTGCCTTTCTGGCCGGGGTAGTTTTGGCCGACAGCGAGTATCGCCATGAGTTGGAAAGTGATATCGAACCGTTCAAAGGCCTGCTGCTCGGCATCTTTTTTCTTTCTATCGGGGCGAGCATCAACTTTACCCTGATCGGCGAGCGGCTCTGGTTGATCGGTGGCCTGGTGGCGGCACTCATCGTCATTAAATTTGCCGTGCTCATTATTACCGCACGGGTGTTCAAGATGTCTTCCGACGGTATGTGGCTCTTTGCTATAGCTCTGGCACAGGGCGGGGAATTCGCCTTCGTCCTTTTCCAATTTGCAAAGATCAACGGCGTTTTACCTACCATCTTGGTTGAAACCTTGGTTTCAGTCGTCGCCCTGTCGATGTTTCTTGCCCCCGTTCTCTTCCTCGCCTATGAAAAGCTGGTAGCCCCCCGCTTACAGGCAAGTGAGGAAACAAAACCGCCTGACGCCATTGCCGGTCATGGCACCCGGGTAATTCTCGCCGGTTTCGGTCGGCTCGGCATCGATGTTGGCCGTTTGCTGCTTTCCGCCGGCTGCCGACCGATCATCCTCGACAATGACCCGGCTAACGTCGATCTCCTTCGCCGTTTTGGCTTTGAGGTATACTACGGCGATGCCAGCCGCCTCGACCTCCTGGAAGCGGCCGGAGCTGCGGAAGCAAAGCTGCTCATCATCACCTTCGGCGATCTGGAAAAGGCCCTGGATCTGGTACGCCTTGCGGGCAAGCATTACCCGAATCTGCGCATAGCCGTCAGCGCCGCCGACCGTTCCGCCACCTATGAATTCATGGATCTGGGGGTCGCGACCATCCGTCGCGAGACTTTTGGCAGCGCCATGGAACTTGGCCGAGATGTCCTGGAACTGCTCGGCCATGACCCCTACGAGGCATATCGCATCACCAGGCTCTTTCATAAAAAAGACCAAGAAACCCTGCCGGAACTCTACAAGATCCACCGCCAGGACAGGCAGAATTACATCTCCATGTACCAGCAGCACAATGCCGACCTCACCGAGCTCATGCAGAAAGACCGCATAATCAACCTCGAAGAAGTGGACAAGGCCTGGACTGCTCCGAAAGTCGAAACTTGAGGGGGATTTTGCAAATTTTTTCAGTTCCCTGGTTCGGTGATATGATCCGATTTTTAAAAAATGACAATCTGCTCTTTTTGCGGAACATAAAGTGATAGTTTTTCCGAAGCGATGTCCCGTACCCGTTCCGGTGAAAGCAATTGATCTCTCTTTGCTAGCAGTTTTGTTTGGCTCTCCATGAGCTCATGATGAACAATTTCAATATCTTGCACAGAATGCTCAAGATTCTTCAAGAAAGAGGCAAGCCACAGATTTGTTGCCAAGCAGATCGAACAGAGGACAAGCAGCATTTTGCCGATTGACAGCCGCAGCTTTCTATTGCCCAAACGGGTGGAAACCTTCTGGTTGCTTAACGGCTGAAAAAATGGTGTTCTTGCCCTCGGCCGCAAATAGGATTCTGTTGGGTTATGAACGTTCATTTCTGCCTCCTCTTGGCTGCAGCGGTTCTTCTCCAAGTCTCCATCAGATAATACCCCTCTTTTTGATGCTTGCTTTCAGCTCGCCGAAACGTTGGCGACCATCCTGCCGCTCGACGTTCCATGTGTCTTTATCCCAGATCTCTACCCGATCAATCATTCCTATCAGGACAATATCTCTTTTCAAACCGAGGTCGTTTCTCAGTGCCGGCGGCAACAGAATCCGCCCCTGTTTATCTATGATACATTCAAAACTTTCTGACTCGAAGTATCTGATAACTTTGTCTAAATCTCCATCCTGCTGGTTTTCTCCGACTTTGAGTTTGTCTTCCAGGTTTTCCCACTCCGCTAAAGGATAGGCTCGCACATGATTGTCCCAAGGAAGAGCAATGAGGATCTCTGATCCATACTGACGCAGCACTTCCCTGAAACGACTGGGAAAACTCAGTCGACCCTTTTCGTCAATGGTATGATCATATTTACTGCGAAACCTGCTGTTGGCCATGCTCCTCCACAACACACCATGTCACGCCATAGTATCCCACTATAATAGAAGATATACCACGAATTACAAACATGTCAATGGAATAAGCATGGATATTTAAATAGATATATATATTACTTCGCAGGACATACAAGCACCAGAGAGATGCTTTGTTTACATTG
>JAABQY010000015.1 GCA_011391225.1 Desulfobulbaceae bacterium
CCGATTCCGGACGCTTAGCCCAGGCGAAGAAAGCCGTCGGCTATGAAAGACTTGTTCAGGACGGGACTGGCTTGCGTTTGCTGGATGCCGGAATGGGGGTAAGCCTCGACGGCATCGGCAAAGGTTATATTGTCGACCGGGGTGTTGCCACCCTCAAGGCCCTCGGTTTTAACAATGTCTATGTCGAGGCGGGCGGCGATCTTATGGTCAGCGGCAGAAAGGACGCGCAGAACCCCTGGCGGATCGGCATGAGAAATCCGCGGCCGCAACAGGAGCATAAGCTGGTGACCCTGGCGGTGAGCGACAAGGCGGTTGCCACCTCCGGCGACTACCTCCAGGCCTTTACCTCGGACCTGCGGCATCACCATATCGTCGATCCGCGCAGCGGCTTTTCGCCACCGGAACTTGCCAGCTGCACCGTCACCGCCCCGACTGTCGCTCTCGCCGACGGGCTGGCAACAGCGCTTATGGTGCTTGGCAAGGATGATTCCCTTGATCTTATAGAATCGCTGCACGGTTGCGAGGCGTATATGGTAGGTAAGGATCTGAAGGTCTATAATACCACAGAGTTTTTCAGCTGATATGAAGACAGTGAGAATTAAAAAAGGACTCGATATTCCCATAGCCGGTTCCCCCGAACAGAAGATCCGGCAAGGCAATCCGCTGCGGCAGGTGGCGCTGGTCGGCGATGATTACATCGGCATGAAACCGACCATGCTGGTTAAGGCCGGTGACCGGGTCATCACTGGACAGCAGCTTTTTACTGACAAGCAAAACCCTGGAGTCATCTTTACCTCGCCGGGTTGTGGCACGGTTTCGGCCGTGAGCCGTGGCGAAAAACGTAAATTTGAATCAGTCATCGTCGACCTCGAAGGTGATGAAGCGGTAAACTTCTGCGAGCCGGTAGATAGTCCAGCAAAAATGGAGCCGGCAGTAATCCGCGCCTTGTTAATCAATTCCGGACTGTGGACCGCCTTTCGGACCCGCCCCTACGGCAAGACACCGGCTATCGGTTCAGACCCGGCCTCCCTGTTCATAACCGCTATCGACACCGCCCCTTTGGCCGCCCAGCCGCTGGTTATCCTTCAAGAATATCAGAAGGAATACCAGCTGGGACTCAGAACTTTGCGGCGCCTGTTGACCTCCTCCATCCATTACTGCACCGGGTCTGCGACCCTGCAAGCCTATGAACAGGCGGATGGCCTTGATTACTGGTCCTTTGAAGGCCCACATCCGGCGGGACTGCCTTCGACCCATATCCACTTTATCGATCCGGTGCACGACACGAAGACCGTCTGGCAGATTGGTTATCAGGATGTCATCGCCATTGGTCATCTGCTGCGCACCGGTCAGCTGCAGACTGAGCGGGTTGTCGCCTTGGCCGGTTCCGGCGTTATTCAACCGGCTCTGGTGAAGACCAGGATGGGCGCCTCGCTTTCTGACCTCTGCCGCCGGGAGTTATTCTTAGAGAAATTGCGGGTCATCTCCGGTTCAGTGCTTTGCGGCCGGGAGTCGAAGGGTAACACCACCTTTCTAGGGCGTTTTCATAATCAGGTTTCAGTTATTGCCGACTCAAGCGGTCGCTCTTTGTTTAACTGGTTGCTGCCGGGCAAGGGCCGATTTTCTATGAAACCGGTATTTGCTTCGGCATTTGTTGAAAAGACCACTTTTCCTATGAACACTGCCGTTTGGGGCGGGAGAAGGGCTATTTATCCCCTTGGTACCTATGATCAGGTTATGCCCATGGACATCATTGCCACCTCGCTTCTGAAATCAATTTCCAAGGGCGATACCGAGAAATCCAAGGCCCTCGGCTGTCTGGAACTCATTGAGGAGGATCTCAGCCTCTGCGGCTTTGTTTGCCCGGGCAAGAACGAATTCGGGCCATTTTTACGCGAGGTGCTGACCGCCATCGAACAGGGAGATTGACCTTGCCATGATCCGTATCCCAATATATTTTCCCAGGGTGAGTGTTTGCAGATGAAATTCTTAAATAAAATGATGGAACAGGCCGGGCACCATTTTGCGCCGGGCGGCCGCTTCGAACGCTGGTATCCGCTCTTTGAGGCCTTTGATTCCTTTTTGTTCGGCGCGAGCCAGACCACCAAGGCCGCCCCGCATATTCGCGATTCCATTGATTTGAAGCGGATTATGACAACCGTTTTGATAGCCCTTCTGCCCTGCGTGTGCATGGCGGTCTGGAATACCGGCTATCAGGCCAATTCGGTGATTGTCTCCATGGGCTTGTCCGGGCCGGATGGCTGGCGGGGTGATATCATGGCGCTGGTCGGCTGTGATCCGAAGAGCTTTCTCTCCAATTGCCTGCACGGGGCCCTCTATTTTTTGCCGATCTATATCGTCACCATGGTTGTCGGCTCGATCTGGGAAGGCCTCTTCAATATGATTCGCGGCCATGAGTTTTCCGAGGCCTTTCTCGTCACCGGCCTGCTTTTTGCCCTGACCCTGCCGCCGACCATTCCTCTCTGGCAGGTGGCGATCGGCATCAGTTTTGGTTTGGTGTTCGCAAAAGAAGTCTTTGGCGGGGTGGGTCGCAATTTCATGAATCCGGCCCTGGCCTCGCGGGCTTTTATCTATTTTGCTTATCCGGCTCAGATGACTGGCGATGCGGTGTGGACCGCAGTTGACGGCGTCTCCGGCGCCACAGCCCTGGGCCAGTTCGCCGCCGCCCAGCCCGGCCATACCCTTGACGCATTGAATATTACCTGGATGCAAGCCTTTCTCGGCACCATCCCCGGCTCCATGGGTGAGACCTCGACCCTGGCCTGCCTGATCGGCGCCTTCATCCTGCTGATTACCGGTATTGCCCCCTGGCGGATCATGGCCTCGACGCTCATCGGCGCCTTGCTCTGTGCCTGTTATTTTTACTTTCAAGGCAGCACCGTCAATCCTTTGTACGGGATTCCGCCGCATTGGCATCTGGTTGTTGGCGGTCTCGCCTTCGGCCTGGTGTTTATGGCCACCGATCCGGTATCGGCGGCGCACACCCCGGTCGGTCAGTGGCTGTACGGGCTGTTGATCGGGGTGTTGGCGATCATGATCCGGGTCGCCAACCCGGCCTATCCGGAAGGGATCATGCTGGCCATTCTTTTGGGCAACGTCTTTGCCCCGCTGTTTGACTACTTTGTTATCCAGGCCAATATAAAAAGAAGGATGGTACGCCATGGCTGAAGAATCCATTGCCAAACCCTTTTATACCGTGCTCATTCTCGCTTTTATCTGCTCGGCCCTGGTGGCCGGTGCGGCGGTTGGACTGCGTCCGCAACAGGACGCCAACCGTGATCTCGATCGAAAAAAACATATTCTCTACGCCGCAGGCCTTTATGATAAAAATCGGACCGTTGAAGAGATGTTTGCGCCGATCGAGACGGAAGTCGTAGAACTTGCCACTGGCAAATATGTGACAGACGGCACCATTCGTCCGGAAACCTACAAGCAGCTGAAGGCGGCTTTATCAGATGAAACCGGCCGCCAGCTGAGCAGCGCTGAAGACCGCGCCAAGCTGCGCCGCCTGGAAAAATATTCCCTGGTGTATCTCGTGAAAGACGGCGCCAAGGTGCAGCAGCTTGTCCTGCCGGTGCGCGGCAAGGGCCTCTGGTCGACGATGTTCGCCTATGTCGCTCTCGATGGCGATCTGACGACCATTCGCGGCATCTCTTTTTATGAACACGGCGAAACTCCGGGTCTCGGCGGTGAAGTGGAGAACGCCGGATGGCAGGACGGCTGGCGTGGCAAGAGGGTGTATGACGATGGCGGGAAAATCGGCCTCAACATCGTCAAAGGTAAGGCGGCAACCGAGGAGCCGGCCAAACATTTCCAGATCGACGGCTTGTCGGGTGCCACGATCACCACCAAGGGTGTCAACAACCTCATGGAATTCTGGTTTGGCGAACATGGATTCAAACCCTTTTTCAGCGCTCAGAAGATTGTGGAGCCCGGGAGCTCAGGGCGAGGATAAAATTCACCACAGCTACTTTTTTTAAAGCAGTAGAAAAGGCAAAAAGCAAATACTTTTCAACCCAACTCAACCTCAGAAAAAACCCATGGCTGAAACCAATCTTAAGCTGCTTACCAGCTCCGTCTTCAAGCGCAATCCCATCGCACTACTGGTCCTCGGAATATGTTCGTCGCTGGCGGTAACTGGCCAGATGACCACGGCCCTGGTGATGTCGATCTGCGTTGGTCTGGTCACCGCTTTTTCGAGCATGACTATCAGTCTCGTCCGCCACCAGATTCCCAGCAGTGTGCGGATCGGTCTGCAGATCATCGTTGCCGCCACCTTGGTTATCCTTGTCGATCAAGTTCTCAAGGCCTACTATTTCAGCCTCTCAAAACAGCTGTCGATTTACGTCGGGCTGATCATCACCAACTGCATTCTTATGGGCCGGGCCGAGGGTTTCGCCATGTCCAATCCGCCCCTGCCAAGCTTTATCGACGGCATTGCCAACGGTCTTGGCTATGGCTTCATTCTCATGTCGGTTGCCTTTGTTCGCGAGTTGCTCGGTTCCGGCAGCCTCTTCGGCATTGAGATTCTGCCGCTGACCACAAACGGTGGCTGGTATCTGCGTAATGGTCTTCTGGTTCTGCCGGTTTGCGGATTTTTTCTCATCGCCCTGATCATCTGGACCCTCCGGACCCTTGATCCCAGGCAACAGGAGAAAGAATAATGGTCCACTATTTTGATATCGTTATCCGCTCCATCTTTCTTGAGAATCTGCCGCTCAGCTTTTTCCTTGGCATGTGTACCTTTATCGCCATCTCCAAACAGGTGAAGGCGGCAGTCGGTCTCGGCGCGGCGGTGCTGTTTATCCAGGTCATTACCGTACCGATCAACAATTTGATCTACACCTATTTGTTAAAGCCCGGGGCTCTGGCCTGGGCCGGGCAACCTGATCTTGATCTCAGCTTCCTCGGACTGCTGACCTATATCGCCATCATCGCCGCGGTGGTGCAGATCCTTGAGATGGTCATCGACCGTTTTCTGCCGGCGCTCTACAACACCCTGGGCATCTTTTTACCCCTGCTGACGGTCAACTGTGCCATCTTTGGCGGCACCCTTTTTATGGTCGAGCGCGATTATACCTTCGGCGAGAGCGTTGCCTACGGCTTTGGTTCCGGCGCCGGGTTTTTCCTGGCAGTGGTGGTTTTGGCAGGGATCAGAGAACGACTGGAATATGCCGATCCGCCGGCGGGTCTGCGTGGACTGGGGCTCACCTTTGTAACGGTCGGGTTGATTGCCATGGCCTTTATGGGCTTGGCGGGACTAGAGATGTGACAAGCTTTGATGACGGAAATCAAGCAACAGCAAGTGCATGAGGAATTCAGACAATGACTGAAATATATTACGGAGTGCTCTGCTTTTTGGCTATTCAGATAATCCTGGTGACCCTCATTGTTGTTTCCAAGAGAACACTTCTGCCGGAAGGTGAGGTCATCATTGAGGTCAATGACAGTAAAAAATTTCAGGTCAGGCCGGGCAGCAAACTGCTCACCACCCTGTCGGAACAGGGGGTCATTCTGTCTTCGGCCTGTGGCGGCGGCGGCAGCTGCGGCCTGTGTCGCTGTATCGTTAAGGAGGGCGGCGGCAGCATCCTGCCCACGGAAAAATCACAGATCAATAACCGCGATGCCAGGCTTGGCATGCGTCTGTCCTGCCAGGTGTCGGTAAAAAGAGACCTGAAGATCAAGGTGCCGGCCGAGGCGCTGGAGGCCCGTAAATGGCAATGCAAAGTGCTCTCCAACAACAATGTCGCGACCTTCATCAAGGAACTGGTTATCGGCCTGCCGGAGGGTGATGGCGTTGATTTCAAGGCCGGTGGTTTTATTCAGATCGAGGTTCCACCCCATTCCCTCGAATACCGCAGCTTCGAAATCGATGACCGGTTCCTCGCCGATTGGACCAAGTTCAAGATGTTCCAATATAAATCCCACGTCTACACGCCGGTCACCCGGGCCTATTCGATGGCCAACCATCCGGGCGAAAAGGGCATTATTAAACTCGATGTGCGGATCGCCACTCCGCCGCCGGGGCAGGATGCACTGCCGCCGGGCCAGGCTTCTTCTTATGTCTTCAATCTTAAAGCCGGCGATGAGGTGATTATCTCCGGGCCTTTCGGCGAGTTTTTCATGGACGAAAGCCAATCGGAAGTCATACTCATCGGCGGTGGCGCCGGAATGGCGCCGCTGCGCAGCCATGTCTTTGATCTCTTTAAAGGTAAAAACACCGGACGCAAGGTATCCTTCTGGTACGGTGGACGGAGTCTCAAAGAGGTTTTTTACACCGAAGAATTTCAAGAGCTTGAGCGAACATTCAGTAATTTCTCGTTCCATCTCGCCCTGTCCAGCCCCTTGCCGGAGGATAACTGGACCGGATCAACCGGCTTTATCCACCTGGTTCTCCTCGACCAATATCTGAAAGACCATCCGGCGCCGGAGGATATCAACTATTACCTGTGCGGCCCGCCGATGATGAACAAGGCCATCTTTGCCATGCTCGAAGATCTTGGGGTGGAAAAGAGCAACATCCATTACGACGATTTCGGCGGCTAAGTGAGACTCCGCCGCTGAGATTATAATGTTTATGAGCACCCTTATGACAACTTTTATTCTCACCTTGATCATTTCCTTCGGCCTGCTGCTCGCGGCGATATTCACCCTCAGTTATTGCAAGCGAAGACAGAGCAAGACCAGCCACGGGTTGACCGGCATGTGCCACCAAACGGGCGGAGCCATGTGCAGTTCCTGCAGCGACAAGCTTCGCAAATAAGGGGTAAATAAGGGACACCTCCTTGTTTTTCAGCTTGAAAATAAATAAGGGACACTTCCCTGTTTTTCAGCTTGGAAGCACAAGGTAGTGTCTCCTGCTTTTGTAAGCAGTAAAAAACAGTCAATCAAAAATCGACTTCATGATCGATTGGCCAAATCGGTATTCGGTCAGCATATTTTGCTCGGTAATGACTTGAAGCGGCCGGCCAGCCCGTGCTTCCACTGCAGAATAGGGCTCGAAATTGCCCATGCACGCCTTGAGCTTTGCTACCACCTCGGGGCGGGCCATGTCAACAAGCGGCTTTTTGTCGAGACGAAGCGCACCAAGTCGCCTGGTTGCCTCGTCCTCCGAAGGCAGGGAAAAAGCATCTCCGGCGATGACGAAATTGCCGTAGCACCAGACCTTGCCGAATACCGTGGAAGCGGTTTTGAATACATCCGGGGAATATGTACTGTTATAGGCGAGCACCGCAGCAGGATTCATGTGGCTCTTAAGCACTTCAAGGAACTCGCGGCTGAGC
Source organism: Desulfobulbaceae bacterium (assembly GCA_011391225.1). Lineage (GTDB taxonomy): Bacteria > Desulfobacterota > Desulfobulbia > Desulfobulbales > Desulfocapsaceae > Desulforhopalus_A. The sequence goes on from JAABQY010000015.1 coordinate 7,305, forward strand.
AGCATGGTGATGTAAGCGCGCCAGTGGAAGGTGGTGTTCATCACCACGAGGTCGTAGTTTTTGTCGGGATGGCGTTTTAGCCAGCGCCTGCCGTCGTCGTAGTGAATTTCCACCCGTGGGTCGGATAACAGTGGTTTGACCTCGTCGTAGCGGCGGATCAGTTCGATATAGCCGGGGTTGATCTCGACCACATCGATCTTCTCGACGCCGGGGAAAGCTGAAACCACCCGGGTCCATGAACCGGCGCTCATGCCAATGATCAACACCCGCATTGGCTGGGGTTTAACCACGGCAAGCATGTACAGCCGGGAAATCCAGTTGCTGTCGCCCATGAAATCGATATTGATCCGGCCGTCATAGGCATTGCCGCCGAAGACAAAATCGCAGCCATCTTCGGCATCCAGCAGATGAATGATGCCATAGCGGTTTTCGATGGCATCCTTGAAGGGCCCCTCCTTGCTGCCGGTGTTTTCGGCAAGAGTTTTGATCATCGTGCCGGGCAGAAAGAACAGTGCCAGCGTCACCACCACACCTCCGACAAGATACAACCGGCAATGGCTAAAGGTTCCCGCCATGAAACAGAAAATGGCGACGCAGAGGGTCAGTCCTGCCATCAGCATGAAGCACTGCTGCAGGGTAAATACCTGAAGCAGGACAAAGCCGGTCACCAGCGGGCCAAGAGTCGAGCCGATGATGTTGGCAAAATAGACCTTTGAGACTGAAGATCCCACCTTGCCGCCGCTTGACGACGAACCGAGATGGTGGGCAATGGGAAAGATCTTGCTCTTGATGAGCGAGGTGATGATAACGCTTGTCGCCAGCACCAGTCCCCCGGCAAGGTTGCCGAAGGAAAAGGCATGGGCGGCCAGCCAGGGCAGAAGCATGTCGAACACGGCGGCAATGACCAGCAGTACGCCCGCCACGTTATAGAGATTTCTCTCGCCTCGGCAGTAAAGCTTGCCAAAGCCGGCACCAAGGGCGATGCCCAGGAGATACAAACCAAGGATAATGCCGAAGGCCTGTGGGGCACCCTTATAGGCAAAGCCTGCGAATCGCACCCAGAGAATTTCCTGGCTGAGGCTCAAAAGACCCGTGAATAATGAGAGATAGCGCGCTGCCCAGATCATGCCGGCACCTTCCCGCGAATGGTGAGATAGACGACCGAGGCCACAAAAAAGTTGCCGGCGGCGGCAAGATAGATTGTCTGGTTGAGGGTGAGAAAGATAAAAAGGACGATGCCGGTGGCTATCGCCCCGGTGGCCGCACCCAGGGTGTTTGACAGGTAGAGGCTGCCGATGGAAACCCCAACGTTGGCATTGCTGTGACAGAGATAGGCGACGAGCATCGGCAGGGTCGCACCCATCAGGGTGGCCGGGGCGAGAATGAGTAGAAAATTTACCAAAGCGATAACCGGCAGGCTATGCTGCATGAATCGCTCCCCGACTTCGGGGATGAGGAAGGGTGAGATGGCGCCGAACAACCCGATGCCGACCTCGCAGATGGCAAAGATTTCAATGACCCGTCTGCCGTAACGGTCAGCCAGTTGGCCGCCGATCAGCGCGCCGCAGCCCAGGCCGAGCATGAAGGTCGAAACCACGATGGTGATCGACTCGACATCGACCCCGAAGGCGCCAAACAGCAAACGCTGCCAGGCCACCTGATAGATGAGGGCCGAAACCCCGGAAATAAAGAACACCCCTAAAAGGATCGGTTCGCTGATTCTTCTCTTCGTCTGTACCATATCCTCTCCCAAAAAGAATCTTCCCTGAAAACAGGCAGTTCTTTTAAATTTATCAACCACGATCAAGCTACCCGCTTCTTAATAATCCCGCAAGTTTTTTAGATTCCTGTGATATGTGATCGGTGTTTGCTAAGAGGTAATGATTGACAATGTAAGGATCATTTTTTATAGGAAGGTAACGTACACGCGTTTAATGCAGGGGTGGCGCAAGGCCTGAGATCATACCCATTGAACCTGATCTGGTTAGTTCCAGCGTAGGAAATTGCAGAAATATCGTAGTTGGTATCCTGTTTTGGTTTACTCTCTCCCGTTGTGTCTGCCCGTTTTCTTCTTCAAAATATATTCTTGAAAACGAGGCGCATCATGTTCGATTTAGCTGGTAAGACCGCAGAAAATATTAAAAAAATCCGAGAAAACAAACCGCTCATCCACAATATTACCAATTTCGTGGTGATGAACTATACCGCCAACGTCCTCCTGGCCATGGGGGCTTCACCGGTCATGGCCCATGCTGAAAACGAGGTCGAGGAGATGGTTGCCTTTGCCGGCTCCTTGGTCCTTAATATCGGTACTCTCACCGACCAGTGGGTTGATGCCATGGTCCTGGCGGGCAAAAAGGCTACGACCTTGGGTAAACCGATTATTCTGGATCCGGTGGGCTCTGGCGCCACCGCCATGCGAACCGCCGCCGCCAAAAGAATCCTTGCAGAAACAAAGGTCAGTGTCGTACGCGGCAATGCCTCGGAAATCCTTTCCCTTGGTGTCGAGGGGGCAGGAGGCAGGGGGGTGGATGCGCTCCATGCAGTCGATGACGCTGGAGTGGTGGCAAAGCAGCTCGCCCAGGACCTGCGGACGACCCTAGCCATCACCGGGCCGGTCGATCTGGTGACCGATGGTGCGAGGGTCGTGCGGGTCGAAGGCGGGCATAATCTCATGCCGCTCGTCACCGGTACCGGTTGTTCGGCGACTGCGACCATCGGTGCCTTTCTCGCGGTTGATCCGGATGCATTCTCAGCTGCCGCCACCGGTCTGGCCTTTTTCGGTATTGCTGGCGAGCAGGCCGGAGCGGTCTCTTCCGGTCCCGGCACCTTTATGATTAATCTCCTTGATGCCCTGCATTCCCTGAGCCCCGAAGAGGTGGCCCGGCGCTGCCGTTTCAGTGTTGCTTGAAAGGGGGTCGATTGCCATGGTTGACTATTCGCTGTATCTGGTAACCGACCGGAGTCTGTCGCGGGGCAGGACGACCTGTGAGGTAGTGAAGGCCGCGATCGCCGGCGGTGTCACTGTTGTGCAGTTGCGGGAAAAGGATTGCTCGACGCGGGAGTTTATCGCCGAGGCCCGCGCTCTCAAACAGCTGCTGTTGGGCACCGGCATCCCGCTTATCATCAATGACCGACTAGATGTGGCTCTGGCGGTCGGTGCCGAAGGACTGCACCTCGGGCAGCAGGATATGAGCATCGCCGATGCCCGGCGGCTAACGGGCCCTGATATAGTGATCGGCGTCTCCGCCGAATCCCTTGACGATGCCCTGCGGGCACAGGCCGACGGGGCCGATTATATCGGTATAAGTCCGGTCTTTGCGACAACCACCAAAAAAGATGCGGCCACGCCTCTGGGTCTTGAGGGTATCCGCCGAATCAGAAGGGCGGTCAACTTGCCCCTGGTCGGAATCGGCGGTATAACTTTGACCAATGCAGCAGAGGTGATGCTAGCCGGGGCGGACGGAGTGGCGGTGGTGTCGGCCATTGTCTCAGCCCCTTGTCCCCGGGCCGCAGCGGCGGCGCTGAAGCAGAGGCTGCGGGTAGAAAAATAAAGAAGGAAAAAACTTTTATGACACAAGAAAAAACATACTTCCGGGTTCTGACCATCGCCGGTTCGGACAGCGGCGGCGGGGCGGGTATTCAGGCCGACCTGAAGACCATCGCCGCCAACGGCTGCTACGGTATGAGCGTTATTACCGCTCTCACCGCCCAGAATACCCTTGGGGTCTCGGGTATTCATGCCGTGCCTTTGCATTTTGTCCGGGCACAGCTCGACGCCGTTCTTCCGGATATAGGTTGCGATGCGGTGAAGATCGGCATGCTTTTTTCACCCGAACTGATAAGAACCGTTGCCGAGGGCTTGCAGCAACATGGGGTGCAGCGGATCGTTGTTGATCCGGTCATGGTCGCCCAGAGCGGCGATAAACTCGTGCAGGATGAAGCGATCGATGCCCTGCGGAAATATCTCCTCCCTTTGGCCGATATTATCACCCCCAATCTGCCCGAGGCCTCGGTTCTTCTTGGCCGGGATATCGGGACGGCGGAAGAGATCAGCCAGGCTGCGGTCGAGTTGGCGGGCATCGGCTGCGGCGCTGTACTCATCAAGGGCGGGCATCTGCAGTCCGGTGACTGCGACGATTGCCTCTACCTTGCCCGTGAAAAGCGGATGATAACTTTATCCGGCAAACGCATTGCCACCACCAACAACCACGGCACCGGCTGCACCCTTTCATCGGCCATTGCCGCCAATATGGCCAAAGGGGCTGCGGTCGAAGAGGCAGTGCGGCGGGCCAAAGAGTATATCACCGAGGCCATCGCAGCCGGTGCCGTCTACAAGATCGGCAACGGCCATGGGCCGGTGCACCACTTTCACGCCTTCTGGTGATCCGCTCTTGAGCACTGACCTTGTTGCGTCGATTGTACGGGAAGCTGCCGCCCCGGCAGTGATGGTCGACCATATTACCGTGGCCTTTGGCGAGCGGCGGCTGTTCGATGATTTTTCCCTGCGACTGGACGGAGGGCGGACCACCTGTCTCCTTGGCCCGAGCGGTTGCGGCAAATCGACCCTGCTGAAACTCATCGCCGGTTCCGGTCCACCTCTTTTGTCGGGTGTCATCTGCCTTGAGCCCGACGCCGGTAAACTCGATTGTGCCTGGATGGGGCAGGACGACCTCCTGCTGCCCTGGTTGTCGCTCATCGACAATGTCCTGCTGGGGGCCAAGCTGCGCGGCGAGTTGACCAATGCCTTGCGACAACAGGCTCGGAATCTCTTACGTCTTGCCGGTCTTGGCAACCATGAGCACGACTTACCCAGCCGTCTTTCCGGGGGGATGCGGCAGCGCGGGGCCCTGCTGCGGACCCTGATGGAGGGGCGAGTCATCGTCTTGATGGACGAACCCTTCTCGGCCCTTGACGCCCTCAACCGTCAAAGGTTGCAGGATCTGGCGGTACAGATGATCAAAGGGAGGACCGTGCTGCTGGTTACCCATGATCCGCTGGAGGCTTTGCGCCTTGCCGACCGGGTGGTCGTTCTTGCCGGTTCGCCGGTCCGGGTGGTGGCAAGTCTTGAACCGCCGGGCCGGCCGCCGCGCCCTCCCGGCAGCCCTGAGATTGCCCGGCAATATGGTGAACTGCTGGCCATGCTCATGGACGGTAATAACCTATGAAAGCCCGCCCCTTTCTATTGGTCGTCGGATTGCTGGCACTGTGGCAGCTCGTCATCGTTCTCGCCGGGCCTCCGGCCTACATTCTGCCCGGTCCCTGGCCGGTGGCCAAGGCATTGGTCACCCAATTTCCGGTCCTGCTCAGCCATTCACTGACCACCACCCTGGAAATGGTATTTGGCCTGCTGCTGGGAATCCTCCTCGGAACCTCCTGCGCCCTGGCCATGATCGTTTCATCCCGATTGAAACGGTGGATGCTGCCGCTTCTCCTGATCAGCCAGGCCCTGCCGGTCTTTGCTTTAGCCCCGGTCCTGATTCTCTGGTTCGGCTACGGCATGACCTCAAAGATCGCCATGGCGCTCCTCATTATCTTTTTTCCGGTGACCGCCTCCTTTTACCAGGGGATGCGGCGAACCAGCCCGGAACTTTTGGAACTGGCGCGGATCATGGGGGCCAAACCTTTGGCTATACTCCGCTATATAGTTGTGCCTTCCGGCCTTCCGTCCTTTGCCGCCGGAGTCAGGATGGCGGCGGCGGTGGCGCCGATCGGCGCAGTCGTGGGGGAATGGGTCGGGTCGAGTTCCGGCCTCGGGTTTTACATGCTCCATGCCAACGGCCGCATGCAGATCGATAGGATGTTTGCCGCCCTGGTACTTTTGGCCGGGCTTTCTTTACTTCTCTCTTTAATCGTTGACCGCCTGCTGGCAAGGCTTATCTTCTGGGAACCTGAAAAAGGAAAAATCACATGAAAAAAATTGTAAAAATCGTCGCGTCGCTGTTTCTTGCCGCAAGCCTCCTGGCTGCTTCAGAGGCCATGGCCGGAGAAAAACTTACCGTCTTGCTTGACTGGTATGTCAATCCCGACCATGCGCCGCTGTATGTAGCTCTTGAAAAGGGTATGTTTGCCGCCAGGGGCTTGGATGTCGAACTGATCGCCCCGGCAAATCCCAACGATCCGCCGAAACTGGTGGCAGCCGGTAAGGCCGACATTGCCGTTTCGTATCAGCACCAGCACCAGGTGCAGGTCGATCAGGGTCTGCCGCTGACGCGCATTGCCACCCTTATTGCCACGCCTCTCAACTGCCTGGTGGTATTGGCTGACGGCAAGATACAAACCATCGCTGATCTCAAGGGCAAAACCATCGGCTATTCGGTTGGCGGTTTCGAAAACACCCTTCTCCAGGTGATGCTGGCAAAGGTTGGGTTGAGCCTAAATGACGTTACGCTGGTCAACGTCAATTTTTCCCTGTCGCCGGCCCTTCTGGCCGGTCAGGTCGATGCGGTAATAGGCGCCTTCCGGAATTTCGAGTTGAACCAGATGGCTATCGAAAAACGGCCGGGCCGGGCCTTTTACGTTGAAGAATATGGCGTCCCGGCCTACGATGAGCTGATCCTCGTGGCTAAAAACAGCGACACCGCCGACCCACGGCTGCGGAGATTTGTTGATGCCCTGGAAGAAGCGGTGCAATACACCATCAATCATCCCGAGGAAAGTTGGAAGCTGTTTGTCAGTCATGGCCGGGAAAGCCTCGATGATGAGCTGAACCGGTTGGCGTGGCGCGACACCTTGCCGCGCTTTGCTCTGCGACCGGGTGCTCTGGATAAAAACCGTTACAACCGTTTTGCTGCTTTTCTGAAGAAAGAGGGGATGGTTCAGACGGTCCCGCCGCTTGCCAAGTGGGCCGTCGAACTTCCTTGATGAAAGGCCTGATAAAGTTTTTCCCAAAAAGGATACATTAGGATGCAACCCGCTGCGCACATTGACCCTTGGCGTCACTCCCATGTTTTTGATCAAGGCAACCCGCTGGCTGAAAGAAATACCCTTTTAGCGGTCATACTGACGGCCGTCATGATGGCTGCCGAGATCTGTGGCGGCTGGTTGTTCAACTCGATGGCCCTGTTGGCTGACGGCTGGCACATGAGTTCTCATGCTTTGGCGCTTGGCCTGTCGGTGCTTGCCTACGGAGCCGCCCGTCGCTTCGCCCATGATCCAAGATTTGCTTTCGGCACCTGGAAAATCGAGGTGCTGGGCGGCTATACCAGCGCCTTATGTTTGGTAGTGGTTGCGGCGCTGATGTTGTACCAATCGGTCGAACGCCTGATTGCGCCCACGCCCATTCATTATAATCAGGCCATCGGCATCGCCATAGCGGGTCTGCTGGTCAACCTGGTTTGTGCCTGGCTGCTGAAAGGCGGACATAGTCATGAGCATCATGAACACCACGATGACGAAGGGCACAGCCACCACCATGATTTGAACCTCCGTTCGGCGTATTTACACGTCATTACCGATGCCGCCACCTCGGTGCTTGCCATCTTGGCCCTCACTGGCGGAAAATTCTTGGGAGCCAATTGGCTCGACCCGGTAATGGGTATCGTCGGTGCTGCGCTTGTGGCTATCTGGGCCTACGGCTTACTCCGTGATACCGGACGGGTGCTGCTCGATGCTGAGATGGATGCCCCGGTGGTGGCCGAGATTCGCGAGGTTATTGCCGCCAGCCCGATCGATGCCGAGATCTCCGATCTGCATGTGTGGCGGGTCGGCAAGGGCAAATATGCCTGTATTCTTTCGCTCGTTACCAGTGGATCAATCGGATCTGAGTATTTCAAAAAACAGTTGCGTATCCATGAAGAATTAGTGCACATTTCGGTGGAATTGAACCATCACCTATAAGCAAAAAAATTGGTACTGGAGAGCTATGACAAGCGAAAATAAGGATTTTAATGCGGCAGCGGCCACCGAGATGATCAAGCCGGGTCCGGATGGGAGCAAAAGGACGTTTGCGGTGTTTTTGGTCAGCGGCCGGAAGAGGTGAAAGGAGCTTTGCCGATTTCGCTGGATTGCCTTGGCGTGTTGCCAGCTATTCCAAGAGCTGGGCTCGGCATGGCTTTTTGCCACACTTCTTGACACGACTAAGAGAAAAATCGGGGTGGTATTCGAGGTGGCCGTTATCCTCGGCCTCCGGTTGTTCGACGCCGATCAAGCAGCATTAACCGGGCACCTCCGCCACGCCGAAGAAAAACTGGCATTGCTGCCGAAATCGGTGCGTAAAACTACCAGGGCGGTGGACGATGAATTCTGACCGTACGTAACCTTTCTACGTTCTTGTCTGGATGAAAGAGTTGTAAAAATAATGAAAGAATAGGATTTTTAAAGGGTGTCTGCTGCCCTTGTGCCCGCCAACCTCGCGCCCAGTTCAAAGGCCTTCCGGCAATCCTTGGGGAAGACTGTTCTCCGTCCTTCCCGTTGTACTTGAGGATCAAAATAATTGAAGACGATCTTGTCGTAGTCCTCAGATTGAAGTGTTTCGCAGGACCAGAGAGACTCCGCCTGCCGGAAAATCCGTACTGAAGAACATTATGATGTAAATATAAAAATAAATTTAAAATATTTGACATTTCAGTAAATATTAATTAAAAATATGACAAATAACTAATTTTATCTCATTGCAGATAGGCGGCAGCCTGACTAAACATATGCCATCATGGACATAGACGACACAAATATCCAGATTCTTCGCCACTTAAAAGATGGAAGAAAATCCTTCAAGCTCATCGCCGATGATCTGTCTATCACCGAAAACACCATTCGCAGCCGGGTCAACAAGTTGATGGATGAAGGTATTCTCAAGTTTTCCGGAACCGTCCAGGTCGATGTCCTGAGCGGTCACAACCTTCTGTACCTGGGAGTAAAGCTGAAAAGCATGGAGCTGCAAAAAAAGGCCGAGGAGTTCAGCCGGTTGCGAGGTGTAGTTTCCGCCGCGATTGTCACCGGCAGGTACGATATAATTCTCCAGGTACTTTTGGGGCAGGGCTATAGCCTGCTGGAGTTTATTACCGAACAGGTGGCTCGAATCGAGGACGTACAGACGGTGGAAAGTTACATCGTCTACAAGGGGTACAACTTAAAAGTACCTTATATACTTTGATACACTAACCACTTAACACAGGAGACAACAATGATCGTTGGAATTCTCAAGGAAATCAAAATCGCTGAAAACAGAGTGTGCATGACCCCGGCAGGTGTTGAGGTCATGATCCATCACAAACATCAGGTTCTCGTCGAAACCAACGCCGGCAAGGGCAGCGGCTTTACCGACGCCGAGTATGTCCAGGCGGGAGCGACTATTGTTTCCGGAGCCGCCGAGGTTTTTGCCAAGTCCGACATGGTCATGCATGTTAAAGAACCGCAGCCAGAGGAATATGCCCATATAAAGAAAGGTCAGATCGTCTTCACCTATCTTCACCTGGCCGCCGATGAGCAGCAAACCCACGCCCTGATAAAGGCCGGATCAGTGAACATCGCCTACGAGACAATCCAGAAGGCAGATGGCTCCTTGCCCCTTCTTACCCCGATGAGCGAGGTGGCCGGTCGCATGGCTGCCCAGGAAGGCGCCAATTACCTGCAGATGACCAAAGGCGGCCGCGGTATTCTCCTCGGTGGTGTACCGGGTGTTGAGCCTGGTACCGTTGTCGTTATCGGCGGCGGTGTCGTCGGTATCAATGCGGCGTTTATGGCCTGCGGCCTCGGTGCTAAGGTTTATCTCATGGACACCAACCTTGATCGTTTGCGCTATCTCCGCGAGGTTATGCCCAGCAACTGTTTCCCGATCATGAGCAGTGTCCCGAAACTCCGCGAGCTTCTCGCCCAGGCCGACCTGGTTATCGGTGCAGTCCTTATCCCCGGCGCCAAAGCCCCGAAACTGGTAACGAGAGAAATGCTGAAGGTCATGAAAGAGGGTTCTGTTATGGTTGACGTGGCCATTGATCAAGGCGGTTGCTTTGAGACTTCGAAAGCTACCTCCCACGACAACCCAGTCTATACCGTCGACGGCGTAGTGCATTATTGCGTAGCCAATATGCCCGGGGCGGTTGCCAAGACCTCCACTCTGGCGCTGACCAACGCTACTCTGCCCTATGCATTACAGATTGCCAATAAGGGCTGGAAGAAGGCCTGTCAGGACAATGTCGAGGTTGCCCGCGGCGTCAACATTATTGACGGCAAGATCACCTACCAGGCGGTTGCCGAGGCCTTTGGCCTGAATTACACCCCGATTTCCGAGCTTCTGTAAGAGAAACTATATAGAATGGAAAAAGGCCGACTCATTTGCGGGTCGGCCTTTTTTGTTTGCTCATTCCTAAACATAAAAGGTGCATGCAATGCACCGCACGCTTCACCCTTTACCTCTCACTTACCCCACAGCAAATAAGCCTTGATAAAAGAATCCAAGCCTCCGTCGAGCACTGCATCGACGTTACCGGTTTCATGGTCGGTACGGTGATCCTTGATGAGCCGATAGGGCTGCAGGACATAGGAGCGGATCTGGCTGCCCCAGGAAATGCCTTTTTTATCGCCGGCCAGTCCTTCCTGACGCTGCGCATTTTTTTGTTTTTCCAGTTCGTAGAGCTGTGCGGTGAGCATTTTCATGGCGGTAGCCTTGTTGGAGTGCTGCGACCTCTCGTTCTGACATTGGACGACGATTCCCGTCGGTAGATGGGTAATGCGGATGGCCGAGTCGGTTTTGTTGACATGCTGTCCTCCAGCGCCGCTCGAACGGTAGGTGTCGATGCGCAGCTCCTTGTCGTCTATTTCGACAACAATCGAATCATCCAACTCCGGCAGAATCATAACTGAGGCAAATGACGTATGCCGCCTGCCGCTGGCGTCGAAGGGTGAATTGCGAACGAGGCGATGGATGCCCAACTCCGAGCGCAGTAGGCCATAGGCAAAGCGGCCCTTGACCATGATCGTGACACTCTTCGTCCCTGCTTCGTCGCCGGCCAGATAATCGAGGATGTCGGTTTTAAAGCGATGAATCTCTGCCCAGCGCAGATACATACGCATGAGAATTGCCACCCAATCCTGGGCCTCGGTGCCGCCGGCCCCGGCATGGATGGCCATGATGGCATTGTTGGTGTCATGGTCGCCGTTGAACATGCACTCCAGTTCGGCTTGGGCCAAACCCTCTTCAATGGCTTCTACTGTGTGGGCGATTTCCAGTTCCAGATCGGCGTCTTTATCCTCCATAACCATTTCCAGGAAAAGCTCGGTTTCCTCAAGATGTTTCCAGCGCGCTTCCCAGCCTTCAATAACCTCTTGCAGTTGACCATGCTCTTTCTGCACGACCGTGGCGGTATCTGCATCAGTCCAGAAACCGGGGGCGAGGGTTTGGCGCTCCAAGGTTTCGAGTTTTTCCTTCTTCCTGTCTAAGTCAAAGATGCTCCTTGAGCACAAGAAGGCGAACCTTGAGATCTCCGAGTTTTTGTTTGGATACTGCCACACCGCTTTCGATAACCATAATTTTCAACCTTAAAACTTGTTTGTTTTCAATAATGAAATGATGACAGTTATTTCTTGGCGATCCCTGAGAGTGCAAGGCCACCGCAGAGGAGGCCGACCACCAAACAACCGGGTGCGAAAAGATAACCGTATCGCACCCAGTAAGTCTCACCCTGCGTGAGACTTACTGCTCTTGCGGCGGCAAAGGGAACAAAGATTTCCGACTGCAGGTCGATTGTCCCGGTTGGGCTGATAAAAGCTGATATGCCGGTATTAGCGGAACGGATCAGGCAGCGCCTCGTTTCAACGGCGCGAAACACCGCCATGGCCAGACTGTGATACGGGGCACTCGATTTACCATACCATGCATCGTTGGTCAAATTTATCAATACATTTGCCCCATTTTTCACCCATTGTCGTGAAATGTCGGGGAAGACCGATTCAAAACAAATAAGTATGCCGGCTTTAACGTCTTTCCAGGTAAGCGGTTGTTCGATCGTCCCGGCGCTGAAATCGCCGACCGCCTCGACCAGGGGGGCGAGAAAGGGCAGGAATTGTTTTAAGGGAACATACTCACCAAAGGGCACAAGATGGGCCTTGAAATATTTGCCGTGGAATTGCCCGTCTGGCTGGAGGAGAAGAGCGCTGTTGAAAAACCGCACTTTTTTCGCCTTTTGGTCGAGGACTTCGTACCAGGGCGCGCCGGTCAGAAGGGCGAGGTCCCGGCCTTCAACCAGCTTACTGAGCGGGGTAACATGGTTGCTTGTTAACGGATAAAAGGGCAGGGCAGTCTCCGGCCAGACGACCAGGGACGGAGGCTGGGAAGCCATGAGAGACTCGGTGAGTGTCAGATAGGTTTGCACGGTTGCTGCCTGTTGCGAGGGCGACCATTTGCTGCTTTGATCGATATTGCCCTGGATAATGCCGATGGTTTGTCGGGGGGTTGTTGGGGCCGTATGCTGTTCGTTTATCTCGGCAAAACGCTGCTGTGAGTATACTCCGGCACCGCCTAGAAGTATGCAGGCCGGCACTAGGAGCAGCAAAGCTTTCCGTCCCGACGGCCAGGCTTTCAGCAGCAGGAACACCAGAGTATTAATAAAAACGATGAAAAAGGTCACTCCGTGATGGCCGACCAGATCGGCAATCTGGATGGCAGCCGGGATTTTATAGAGGGCGTAGCCAAGATCCATCCAGGGAAATCCGGTAAAAAGTACGCTCCGCAGCCAGTCAAGGCCGACCCACAGCGCGGGCAGCAGAAAAAGGGAGGCGATGGCTGGGAAAGCTTTCAGGGTAGCCTGGGCGAGGGCAGCAAATAGTGAGAAATAGAAGCTCATATAAAGCGCCAGAAGCACCAGCGCGGGGAGAGAAAAATACCAGGCCAGACCACCATAGGTGCCGAGGACAATGATGATCCAGTATAAAAGCAGAAGGAAATGGGTAAGACCGCCGACCAGTCCGCACAGTACCGCCTGACACAAGCCGCCGCCTTCGATGGCCAGCAGCAGGGGGAGCAGGGCCAGGGCCAGCAGCGGCCAGATTTCGCCACCACCCGGGAAAGAAAGCCATAGGCCAAGTCCGGTAAGTGCCGCAAGAAAATACGCGTTACCCAGAAAAGACCTCACTTTTTCTCTTGCTCCGTGCAAAGCCTGCTGATGCGCACCAGCTTCAGTTGTCGAGCATCGGCACTTTTAGCCTCAAAGCGAAAACCATTGATGTCGACAATCTCCCCGACGCTCGCCAGCCGTCCCAGGGTGTGGATAATCAAGCCGCCGACCGATTCATAGGCCCCTTCGGGAAAATCTACTTTGAAATGTTCTTCAATTATTTCAATATCGACACGGGCATGGACCTGAATCGTCTGCTCGTCGATGACCTCGATCTGTTTTTCGTCGTCGTCATATTCATCGTCAATTTCGCCGACGATCTCCTCGATAATATCTTCCAGGGTAATAAGGCCGCGGACTGTGCCGAATTCGTCGATGACCATGGCCATATGCAGTTTGCGTTTCTGGAATTCGCGCAGGAGATCGACGATCGGTTTAGATTCGGTGATAAAGTAGATCGGCCGTAGGTAATTTTCGAGATTTACCGCTCCGGTGTTCGGTCCGACATCCGGTCGGGCGCAGAGCCTGAGCAGATCCTTGGCATGAATTGCCCCGATAACATGGTCGGGATTGTCCCGGTACACCGGGATGCGGGTGAAGCCGCTCTCGATAACCATATCGATGAGGTCCGACATTGGTGCGGCTTCATCAAAAGACACAACCTCGGCGGCCGGAGTCATGATTTCCGAGGCGTACGTTCCTCGGAATTCGAGGATGGAATTGATCATCTTCTCTTCAAGTGAGGTGATCAGTCCATGCTCTTCCCCTTCTTCGAGAAGCTCCTGGATATCGTGATCAAGGTCTTCCTTGGTTCCAGGTTTGGTAAAACTTAATAGGGATTTCAACCGTTTCAGAACGCCGATTTCCTGGTCGGATTCCTGAACGTCACTAGTATTGTCGTCGTTCATCGTGTGGGTTGGTTAGCAGCCTGATGGTAAGAGTTTATGCAATTACGCACATATCCTCGAATTAATAACATCCCGGTCAGAAAAATCAATCTTCTCTTGTTGATTCTTATGCTCTCCGCTTTTAAAAATGGCCGGTTTTAATATAAATAGAAGGTTTTATGTATCTGAAATCATATTGTAAAAATATTTTAGATGGGTCGTGAACGGATAATTTTTCTTTTCTAATCGGCAGCCCATGACTATAGTAGCCTCTATTTTCATGGCACACTGTACTTTTTAATGCCTTTATGGTAGGAAGGAGCCGTTTGCCGGCATACGATGCATTATCACCATTATTTTCAGCGAGGAAAAGTTTGGAAGGAAAGGTTCTCATCGCCAATCGCGGCGAAATTGCCATACGGATCATGAACGCCTGCAAGGATCTTGGTCTGCAGTATGTCGTTGTCTATACCGAAGCCGACAAGGATTCGGAACATGTCCGGCAGAACATCACCGACGGCCCTGGGCAGAACGCTTGGCGGATTACCAGCTACACCGAGCCGAATGATATTTTCGCGGTCGCCGACCACACCGGTTGCACTGCCATCCACCCCGGATACGGCTTTTTCTCCGAGGATTTCCGCTTTGCCAGAAGGGCGACAAAACGCGATCGACCTTTGACTTTTATTGGGCCGAACTGGGAGGTTATCCGTGACCTCGGCGACAAGATCAACACCAAAAAAGTCGCCAACAGCCTGGGTATTCCCACCATACCCGGTACCGATGCACCAATTTACAACGAGATGGAGGCGGAGGAAATCGCCGCCGGGCTCCTAGAAAACCAGAGGCAAAGCGGCGTCGAACAGCCCTCGATTCTCGTCAAGGCGGCCGCCGGCGGTGGTGGCATGGGCATTGAAGAAGTAACCGAGATAGAGCGGTTTCGAAGAATTTATCGGCAACTGCAAAATTATGCCAAGCGCCAGTTTGGCGATGGTGGCGTGCTCATTGAGCAGTGTCTGCGCGATTATAACCACCTGGAAGTCCAGTTGGTCTGTTCCAAGTACGGCGAACGTATCCATTTCAGTTCGCGCAACTGCACGATTCAGTCGACCGGTCGGCAGAAAAGGGTGGAGGCGGCACCAGGTTTTCATAAATCGGCCTTCGAATATGAGTTTGACGAAAAAAAGGTCCTCGATCAGATTGTCCAATATTCGCTGAAGCTTGCCAACCATGTGAAATATGACAATGTCGGTACCTGGGAATGGATCGTCAGCCGGTCTGGGCAACCTTATCTTCTCGAAGTAAACACCCGCATTCAGGTTGAAAATGATGTCTCGGCCCGTATCAGCTACATTAATGGTCAACAGCCGAACCTGATTCGTGAGCAGATCCGCCTAGGCCTCGGTGAGCGGCTCGGCTACAAGCAGAATGCCGTGAAGTTCAAGGGCGCCGCCATCGAGCTGCGCATCGTTGCCGAAGATACCCGGCGCGGCTTTGCCCCGTGGATCGGCACGATCAATGAGTTCAAGTTCCCGGCGCACCCGTGGTCGGTGGTTTATACCCATGTGCCCTTTGACCGGCCGTACCCCATTCCCAGCGACTTTGACCCAAACCTGGCCCTGGCTCTGGTCTGGGGTGATTCGGTCGATGACGCCAAGAACCGAGCCATACAGTTTCTCAATGAAACGGTCATTGCCGGGGTCGACTCTAGTAACAATCCGATCATCACCAATCTCGTTTATCTGAAAAATAATCTGGCGCGGATTCTGGCGTTTTAGGCTTCCCACCGGACATAATCCAGTTGCATTATGAAAGAACTCCAAAAACAGCTTTTAAAAATAGAAGAACGGATCAATTATCTCCTGCAGATCAAGGA
>JAABQY010000154.1 GCA_011391225.1 Desulfobulbaceae bacterium
AACGGGGCGATTGCCCATCCGACCTGCCGGAAGCCCAGGCCGGTTTTTCGTGGCAACTGAGGTGAAAGAGAAGGAAAAGCAATTGACATGAGGATTCTGAGTGTTAACAGGTAGCCTGAGAGAGATATAAGGGGAGTACAAAAAACAATTATCGAAAAAGAAGAAAGGCTTCTCTTCTTTTTCGTTGAGGTAATTTAAATTACTCATTCTTGCTTGTTTCAGCAAGTTGTATCAAGGGGTGATCCTTATTGACCGGGAACGCCTGTTGTTTTAGAAATATGACGGTTTCGATGTAAAAATTGCAGAACACCAAATAAAAGAGTAGTTTATGCGCATTGGGATCAGGAAGCTGATCTCAGGAAATCCTGTTGGTGAATTTTATATTACGTATAATCAGGAGGTTAAAATGAAAGCTCGTTTTTCGCTTATGGCTGTGCTGCTCACCATGTTCCTCGCTGCCACTGCCTGTTTGGCCCTGACTGCGGGCCAGAGAACCATTGAAATGCTGGTACGCGGTGGCCCCGAATCGCAACGTGACGCCGCCCAAAGCATTTATAACGGCATCGAACGTAATACCGAGGTGCTGGATGTGGTTGCCGAAGTGCTACTGCAAACCTTTCAGCGGCCGGGATTTGTCCAGGTAGATGCCACGGCCTGGCTCTGCAAAGCCCTGGGATCCTCCGGGAACGAGCGCTACAGAGGAGTGCTGCAACAGGTCGCCGACAAAGCTTCGGAAAGAAAGGTCAGGAAATACGCGGAACAATCACTGGGCATGCTGCCTCAAGGTGATGCCGCCCCCTATATAATCGGTACTGTCGACCTGGCGAAACTGCGTGACGGCGCCATAAATGCCAGGGAGCAACCGGCAACAACCGCACAAACAGGCCCACCCCCTTCCAAGGGGACCGGCAATGGCAGTTTTGACCAAATCAACCAGGGAATGAGCATGGAAGAGGTGTATGCCCTCATCGGTCAGCCCACGGCAACCACTTCCCGCGCTACCGGCAAGGCCTGGGCGCCCTTCTACCAAGGCGGCGACACTGCCCGTACCTTTGCACTTTACAAAGGAAAAGGGCGGATCGTTTTCTCTAACGCCTCGCGTTATGCTCCGGTGTGGCGGGTCATCGATATCGTCAGCGACCCGTCGGAAAGCGGATATCCTTGATGATGAAAATCCTTCTCTTCACCCTCCTCCTCATCCTGCTCGTTCCGCACCTCGGCAGCGGCGAAAGGACGAAGAAGAGTATTCTTTATCTCAACTCCTACCATCACGGCTATCAATGGTCCGACTCGATACACGACGGGATCCGCGCCACGCTGAACGCTAGCACCTATAAGATCGACCTGCAGGTCGAGTATCTCGATGCCAAAAGGTATAATACCGCCCCGGTCATTCAGAGCCTGCTGGAAGTTTATACTAAAAAATATGCCGGCGAGCATTTCGATGCGGTTATTGTTTCTGATGATGATGCTTTCAATTTCGCTCTCAAGACCCGTCCGCAACTCTTTCCCGGGGTGCCGATCGTCTTCTGCGGCGTCAATGACCTGAATGGAGAAGAGCTGGCGCCGGGAAACCTCACCGGCGTCGTTGAGAGTTTCGACCTGGTCGGGACCGTCGATATTGCCCTCAAACTGCATCCGAAGAAACGCCGCATGGTTGTTGTCGGCGACGACTCGACCGCCGGCCGGGCCATAAAAAAACAGATCGAGGCCCTCGTCCCCCGTTACCAGGAGCGGTTGCAGGTCGACTACTGGGTGCAGATCGACCTGCCCGAGGCGCAGCGGCGCGCGGAACAGCTGCCGGATGACACCTTTCTCTTTTTTATTCCCTATTACCAGATTATTGATAACCGAACCTATACCGCTGAAGAGGTGATGCACGCGCTTTCTACCCATTCCAGCGTCCCCCTTTACACCTCCTGGGAATTTCTTCTCGGCCACGGCGCAGTCGGCGGCTCCATGCTTTCCGGCCATAAACACGGACAAACCGCAGCCACCATGGCTCTAAAAATCCTCGACGGCGCACCCGCCGACTCCATAGCCGTGGTCCGGGACCCCACAGGATCCTATCTTTTTGACTACCAGGTCATGCGCCAGCTCTCCATCCCGGAGCAACTGCTGCCTGAAGGCAGTACCCTTATCAATGCCCCCAAGGCCTTCTACGAACTGCCGAAAGAACTGTTCTGGACCATCATGACCAGTATGCTTCTCCTTTTCGTCACCCTGATTTTCCTGGTCTTCACCATGCTCGGACGGAGGCGGGTCGAACGCAGGATCAAGGATCAGCTGTCCTTCCAGGAAACTCTGATGGACACCAATCCGCAGCTCGTTTCCTGGAAGGATTCAAACTTCCGCTACCTCGGGGCAAACCGCACCTTTGCCACATTTTTCGGCTTAAAGGATCCCTCCGAGCTTATCTCCAAATCGACAAAGGATGTCATTGCCGACCAGGATTATGTCCGCTGGTCGCAGGCTGCCGATGTGGCGGTCGTCAACAACCGTGAGGCCTTTCGCAAGGTGAGGAGGAGACTTACCGACCATAAAGGCAATGACGCCTGGATCGAGGTCAGTAAGGTGCCTCTCCGCGACCAGTCCGGCAAGATTGTCGGTATCCTCAGCACCGCCGAGAATATTACCCGAGAGCTCGATCTGGAAAAACAGCTGCTGCAATCGCAGAAAATGGAGGCAATCGGTACCCTGGCCGGCGGCATCGCCCACGATTTCAACAATATCCTCACCTCGATCATCAACTCAACCGAACTCGCCATTGGCGACGTTGACCCGCAGTCCCAGACCGCCATAGACTTGGAACGGGTACTGAAGGCCGCCCGCCGTGGCGGCCGGGTGGTGAAACAGATTCTGACCTTCAGCAAACCTTCCCAGGAAGGCTTTCGTCCGACCAACCTGACCGCCGTCGTCGCCGAGGTTATCGGTCTTATGGAAATCTCCCTGCCTGGAAATATTGAAATGCGTTCGCATATTTCGCCGAATATCGGCTGCATTTTCGCCGATCCGACGCAGATCTATCAGGCGGTGATGAACCTCTGCACCAATGCATTTCAGGCCCTGCGAGGTGGTGGTGGAACCCTCAATATCCGCCTTGAAGATAAAATTCTTGCAGAGGAAGAAGCCAAACTCCTCAACCTTGGAGCAGGGGAATATATCCAATTGACGGTTGCCGACAACGGTCCGGGCATCAACCCGACCATTATCGACAAAATCTTTGACCCCTTCTTTTCAACCAAAGACAAGGCCGAAGGAACCGGTCTTGGCTTGAGCGTCGTACACGGTATCGTCAAGGCCCATCAGGGCGGCCTGCGGGTCGACAGCCTGGAGGGACATGAAACCGCCTTTAAAATGTTTTTCCCGAAAGTCGCGCCAACAGATGAAATCACAGAACAGAAAAGGAGCTTTTTCGGTAGCCGGGGCGGCAGAATCCTTTTCGTTGAAGACGATGAAGACCAGCTTAACACCACTCCACGCATCCTGGAAAATGTCGGCCATTCGGTCACCGCTACCGGCCTGCCGCAGGAAGCTTTGGACCTTGTCAGGGCCGACCCCGACCGTTTCGAGCTGTTGATCACCGACTATGACATGCCGGCCATCAACGGTATTGAACTGATCCTCCGTATCCATGCGATCAACCCAAAATTGCCGTCGATCCTCATTTCCGGCAGAGAAGATGCGATCCGAGCCGCCCAGGCCATCCCTTCAATCCGCCGGATCTTTATCAAACCCTACGACACCATCGACCTGACCTTCACCATCAAAAACATCCTGGAAGAGAACTGAAGACATGGCAACCATTCTGATAATCGATGATGACCGGGAGATATGTGCGACCCTCAGCAGCCTCGGCACACGCCTTTCGCATCGCTGCCATTCGGCCTCTTCGCTGCGAGAAGGCCGCCAGGCCATCGACTCCTCCGCCTTCGACATTGTCTTTCTTGATGTCCGTCTGCCGGACGGCAACGGACTTGACCTCCTGCCCGAGCTGACGGAGATGGCCGATCCACCGGAAATCATCATCCTCACCGGCAAAGGCGATCCAGACGGCGCCGAACTGGCTATCCAGGGCGGGGCCTGGGATTATATCTTGAAACCGTCAAGCGTCAGGGAAATTTCTCTGACCCTTGGCCGGGCACTAAAATATCGCGAGGAAAAAAACATCCGCAGCGAAGGTGAAACCCTCAATGTCAGCAAGATCGTCGGTACCGGCCCGAGGATGAAAGCCAGCTTTAAACTCATGGCTCAGGCCACCCGTTCCGACTCGAATCTTCTCATCACCGGCGAGACCGGCACCGGCAAGGAACTCTTTGCCCGAACCATCCACGATAACGGCCGCCGTGCCGGCGGCAAATTCGTCTTCGTCGACTGCGCCTCACTCACCGAATCCCTCGTCGAATCGACGCTTTTCGGGCATCGCAAGGGGGCCTTCACCGGTGCCCAGGACAGCCGCATCGGCCTCGTCAAACTGGCCGATAACGGCACCCTCTTTCTCGATGAAATCGGCGAGATGCCCCTCTCCATCCAGAAGGCCTTCCTGCGCGTCCTGCAGGAGCGGACCTTCCGGGCGGTGGGCGATACCGTTGAGCAGACCAGCAACTTCCGCCTCATTTCCGCCACCAATCGCAACCTTGATGAAATGGTGGAAAACCAGGAATTTCGGAGTGATCTGCTGTTCCGTATCACCACCATGCGCCTGCCGCTGCCGCCCCTGCGCCAGCGCCCCGAAGATATCCGGGCGCTCGCCACCTTCAAGACTGCTCAGCTCTGCCTGCAGTACGGTATGGCCGAAAAAACCATGGATGAAAATTTCTGGGAGACACTGGAAAACTACGACTGGCCGGGCAATGTCCGGGAGCTTTTCAATATCATTGAGCGCTCCATTATCGCTGCCGGAACGGAAAAAAATCTCTTTGCCATGCATCTGCCCCGGCAACTGCGCATCCAGGTGGCCAAAGAGCAGATCCGCAAGCTGACCGGCTCCGAGGTCCTGTCCGACAGCAGCGGAGCCGAGCCGGACGAGGATGTTCGCATGATCGGACAGGAGATCTTTCAAGATATCTTCGACCGCCCCCTTCCCTCGCTGAAGAGCTTCAAGGGGGCCTCGGAAAAGATCTACCTCAGCGAACTCATCCGCCAGTGCGGCGGCGAGACGGGGCGCATCCTTCTGACCTCCGGCCTGTCACGTTCGCACTTCTATTCTCTACTGAAAAAATACGGGCTGTCCATCCAGAGCGACGAAACCCGCAGCTGAAGAGAGAAGGCCGCAGGCGAAGCAGGGATGCAAACTATCCCTTCGAACCGAGGCGCAACCCGCCGTGGATAAAGACCGTTTCGCCGGCCATGGCCTCATTGCGATACAGCTCGGCCACCAGGCTGACGACTTCTTCCGGCTCGATCAAGCGGCCGATCGGCACCTGTTCGACAATCTTGCCGAGGACCTTTGCATCAATATTCTTGACCATGGCAGTTCCGACATAGCCGGGGGCAATGGCCATACAGCGGATTTTGTCGGCAAAGCCGCGGCGGAAGAACTCGGCGGTCAAGACCTTGGGCATAACCGACATTGCCGCCTTCGAGGAAGCATAGTTGATCTGGCCGGCGGTACCAAGCGAACCGGTGGAGGAGACCAGACAGATGAGGCCGCTGCAATTGTTGTTGACCATTCTTTCAACACATTCGCGGATCGTCAGGAAAACGCCGGTCAAATTGATAGCAATAACCTTCTGAAACTGGGCCAGCGACATCTTGCCAATCACCTTGCCGGTATCGCGATCGGTTTTGATCATCATGGCATCGCTGGTTATACCGGCAAAGGGCGCTACCAGGTTGATTTTGCCAAAGCTTGCGATGGCGTGGTCGGCCAGTTTTTCACAGTCCCCTTCTAGCGTAACGTTGCAGCAAACTGAGGTTACCGCCCCGCTTATCTGGCGCAGTGCGGTCTCCGTGGCTAGGAGTGGTTCCTCTGCGACATCGGCGATAACGACCTTGCCGCCCTGACGGAGCCAGAACTCGGCCAGGGCCCTGCCGATGCCGCTCCCGCCTCCGGTGATAACCGCCACTGCATCCTGTATTTTCAGCATGTTTTCTCCTTCTCGGTGCTGTGCACCGATGATCCGATGTTTATACCGCAAGGGTATAAGTTTCGTTTGAGCAGACAAGCTGCTCAACTCAGCTTTATAATTTCTGTCATTTCGAGGAGCAGAGCGACGACAAATCTCCCCATTTACCCGGAGATTTGTCGCTGCGCTCGAAATGACAAAACCGGCGATTTCCCTCTTTTTACAAAACCGTCACCTTACGACTTTCATTAAAAATGCGGGTGCTATGGCCGCTTTATTGCAAATTTTGCTCCAGACGGCAAAGGCCTCTCACCCACCCCTCGCAGTCACAACCGACCTGGCATTTTTCTTGCTTGGCTCCTTGACATACATATGGTCCATGTTCCGGCCCTGCCGACACATGCTCCCCTCAACAATCTTCCCCAAGGCGTCATCTCCCACCTGTATCTGGACATCGCCGCCGGAAAACCAAGGACCATCACCAGTGTCGGCCTCGGCACCTTTGTCGATCCGCTGCACGGCGGCGGCAAGATCAACAGCATCACCACAGCAGATCTGGTGGAACGCATCCGGTTCGACGGCAAGAACTATCT
>JAABQY010000155.1 GCA_011391225.1 Desulfobulbaceae bacterium
GCCCTGCTCCTGGTTGATGCCCAGGAAGGGCCAATGCCGCAGACCTATTTTGTTTTAAAGAAAGCCCTGCAGAACAACCTGCCGGTCATCGTCGTCATCAACAAGATCGATAAACCCGCCGCCCGCTGCAGCTGGGTGGTCAATGAGGTTTTCGACCTTTTTGCCAAATTGAACGCCCCGGATGATATTCTTGATTTCCCGGTGGTCTATGCCTCGGCCAAGAACGGCTACTCCCTCCTCAGTCCCGAGGATCCCATCGACAAAACTGCCGGTATGGCCCATATCAGCCAGATGATTGTCGATCATACGCCCGCCCCCAGTGGCAGAAGCGATGCGTCTTTACAGATGCAGGTCGGCACCATTGATTATTCGCCCTACCTGGGGAGGCTCGGCATCGGTAAAGTCGTCAACGGTACGATGCGCCTCAATCAACCCATAGTTGTGGCACGGCGCGACGGCTCGATCAGCCCGGTGCGGATCTCGAAGATCTTTCGTTTCGAGTGTGATGCCAAGGTTGCCATCGAGTCGGCAGGAGTGGGAGAGATTGTCGCCGTTGCCGGAATGGAGGATGTGACGGTCGGAGTAACCTTCACCGATCCTGAAAATCCACGGCCCCTGCCGCTTATTACCATCGATCCACCGACCATTTCCATGAATTTCATCCCCAACGATTCGCCCTTTGCCGGCAAGGAAGGTAAATTTGTTACCTCCCGCCATATTGGTGATCGCCTGCAGCGCGAGGTCCTGGCCGATGTCGCTCTGCGCTTCGAGGTGCTGACCGATGCGGTGGGATTCAAGGTCTCCGGACGCGGTGAGCTGCATCTTTCCATTCTCATCGAAAAAATGCGCCGTGAAGGCTATGAGTTTCAAGTCACCAGGCCGCGAGTCATCATGAAGGAAGAAGACGGGCAACTCCTCGAACCCTACGAAAGACTGACCGTCGATGTCGATGAGCAATTCCAGGGTGCGGTTATTGAAAAACTCGGCAAGCTGAAGGGGCAGATGGAAGAGATGGACACCTCGCACGGCATGGTGCGTCTGGTGTTTACCATCCCAACCCGCGGACTGCTCGGCTATCGCTCGCAGTTTATGACCGATACCAAGGGCATGGGCATGATGTCCTACGTCTTTTCCGAATACGGACCCTATGCCGGTGATATTATCAACCGCGTCAATGGTGTGCTGGTGACCAAAGACCCTTGCACTGCGGTCGCTTTTGCCTTATTTAATCTGCAGGAGCGCGGGAAACTCTTCATTCATCCCGGGGTTCCGTTGTATCAGGGGCAGATAATAGGCGAAAGCAGCCGTTCGGTCGACATGGTGGTCAATCCCGGCAAGGGTAAAAAACTCACCAATATGCGGGCCTCGGGCACCGATGAGGCGGTTGTTCTTACGCCGCCGGTCGCTATGACTCTCGAGGATTGCATCGCCTATATCAATGACGACGAACTCGTCGAGGTAACGCCGGCCTCGATTCGTCTGCGCAAGAGACCGGAGATAAAAACCAAAGGGTAAAAAGCCATGAAAGAACTGGCGATTTTAGCGGGGGCTGGGTTGATTGGGCTTACGACAATCGTTTTTGTCGCGAAAAAATACGCTGGCAACTGCCCGCCCTGAGTTATGGCCTATGGATCCATAGGTATGGGTCTGTTGGGGTATTGGCTGCTGCAAAGTTTGTTTTAGAAATTCATTTCTTGTTTTTTTAAAGAATTTCGTCAAGGCACTTATCCCGTCCGTTTATCGGGGCGAGTTTTTTCCCGCTTCTTGTAGCCTCAAGCCTTTTGGGCGGTATAATAATCTGCCAATATTTGGGCATGATCAAAAACCAGAGGCGGCAGATTTCCTTCACTGAAAAGCTCCGCACGGGCGGCATCGTCGCCGGCCTGCGGAGTGCCTTCGGACTTGCCGATGAATACCGTTGAAGATGTGTGTCGGCGCGGGTCTCTCCCTGGCTCGGAATAGGTATGGAATTGCCGAAGATCTGCCACCTGCAGGCCGGTTTCCTCCTCCGCTTCCCGCAGTGCCGCTGTTTCGAAGGATTCTCCGTAATCAACAAAGCCTCCGGGCAGTGCCCAGCCGAAGGGCGGGTTTTTCCTTTCAATTAAGACTATCCTCTCGCCTATTTCGATGATGATATCGACGGTGGGCAGCGGATTCCTGTGTACCTCCACTTCGCAGTTGCAGTTTGGACATTTCATGGCAGTTCCTCCTCCATATCGGCGACAAGTGCCCGGATTTCACCCCAGTCGGCAACCGTTTGCAGCTCATGACGATTTCTGTTCCAGGGCTGGCTGAAAACATAGGGGATAATGGCCTCTTTGGCCAGCTGGATGCAGGTTTCAGCCCGGTCATCGATGAAATATTTGAGACCGTGCTGATGAATGTGGCGCACCTTATCGTTATGGTCGCCGGTCGCCACCACGCGCATATTTTCCCTGGCAGGTCCGCTAAAAAACCGCTCCAACCAGTCGAACACTGGTTGTTTGATTGAGCGGGCGGTGATAATTGTTACCGTGCCGCTCCGAGAAAACCGTTCCAGGCTTTCAACTGCACCCATCATGGGCAGGAGTTCTGTGGCGATCGAATCGGTGAGGATGTCGGTGAAAATTTTCTCAACCAAGGGCTGGGGAATATCCAGACAGTTTTCCAGTTCAAAGTTGGTTATGTGTTCGCAGCTGAAAGAGCAGTAGCCATGTTCGGTGCAGGCCAGGCGGATAAAGGCCTCGGCGGTGTCGGCAATAACCCCATCGAAGTCAAAACCGATTTCACTGATTGGGATGGGCATGGGTGGAGAGGTTTTCGTCATGGTATCAAGCCGGTTAAAACGGCACAAGGAGTGGTAAGGAAATGGAGGAAATGATAGCAGTTATTTCTTCACGGCCTCTACATATCCGGTCTCAAGCTTTTTCACCTGGCGGCAAAGGAGAGCATTTTCCGGAGTTTTGATGCCAGAGCTCAGACCCTTGGCAACGACAGCGCCGTTGATGGCATCGATTTCCGTTCGCCGTCCATTACGTACGTCCTGGAGCATCGAAGAGACATTTTCGGCGGTTTTGCTGCAGACAATCCGCGTGGCACGGTAAGGGTCATCCATAACCGCAATGCCTTCCGACCGGGCAATGAGCATCGCTTCGCCCACAGCAGCCCGCATGCGATCATCAACGCCGGGGATGGTCAGCAATTCGCCGTTTTTACAGGCCAAAGTGGCGGTAAGGGCGTTGATGCCGACGTTAATAAAAAGCTTAGCCCAAATCCTCGCCAGGACGTTTCCGGTGGTTACAACCTGCAAGCCCCCGGCGGCGAAGACCGCGTTGGTTTTCGCGAGAAGCAAGGCTTCGTGCTCGCTTGGGGTATGGAGCAAACCGAGGAAGGTTATACCGCTGCCGGCATGGCGGACATGGCCGCGGCGAAGCAGGGTCGCGCCTTCCGTAGTGGTGCCGAAGGCGGCAGTGGCGCTCCCCAGATGGCCACCCATGGAAAGATGGCTGATGCCGTTTTGCAGGAAAACCACCAGTGTCGTTTCGGTCAACAGGGGGCGACAGAGGGCGAGACTGGCGACCACATCATAGGATTTGACACAGAGCAGTACAACATCGACCGGGCCCAGGTGTTGCGGGACGGAACTTACCGTCACCGAGAAGGTTGTGCATGCTTCGCCAAGCTGGTAGACAATGCCATGTCCGGTCAGATATTCGGCGCGCTCGGCATTATGGTCGAGAAGAGTCAGTTTGTCGCCGGTTATGGCAAGGCCCTTTGTGACAATAGAGCTGAGCAGACAACCCAGGGCGCCCGGACCAACGAGGAGAAAGTGCATTGAAAGCTCTCTAGTGTTATTGGACAAGCACTGCCTGCTCAACGATTGCCGAATATGTATAGCCCGCGCCGAAGTCTTTTTCCGCCGCAAGAATCCCTTGCATGGTCACAATCGCGTCAACGGCCAGGGTCATGTCGGTGGTGAGAACCAGGTCATGGGAATTGTGCAGCGGATTGCCGGTGCCGTCCTGGAGATGCACCCAATTTTTACCCATGATGCTCGGGCTGAATTTGACGACCTTGCCGCGCAGGCGGACTTTTTTGCCGGCAAGTGCCTTTTTGCCGGCAAAAATCTCTTCGACGGTATAGGCGTTCTCACCTTCGGCCTTAGGAATGGAAATCTCCTGCAGAGGGGCTATGGCAACGGCGCTACCCCCGGACCCTTGGGCGGCCGGTGGGATTGCTGGGGCGCTATTTTTTTGTTCAGCTTGCAGTGCTGCCGAAAAGGAATCGTCCTGCGCCGGGAGCTTGGATGTCGATGACTCGGCTGCGGTGCCGGCGGTTTCTGCCAATCCGCTGGAAAAGATTATGTTTTCAAAGGTCTTTCCGAGGGTTTTGCTGGTAAAATTGGGCATCTCCATCCCTTCGTAATAGCTGACCTGACTTTCCTTCTTGACGATGGTTTCGGGGATTGCCACCCAGGTTTGCACGGATCCGGCGGCAACGAGCATATAAGTGTAGCCCGAGGCATTCATCGTCTCGAGCACCTTGCCGGTTCGGGTTTTGCCGTCGGCGGTTACGGACGATTTCGGCATGGCCATGGCTTGCATCGGCGGAAAAGCAAAACACAGGGCAAAAAATACGGCAATACTCCACACTGCAAGTCGACGATACATAAATAGTACTCCCCAAAAATCGTGTTAGTCATTTTCGACAAGAAAGGCAATATGCTCCAGCAGGGCGCGCTCCCAGAGAGCATATGCGGTGGTGGTGAGGTGCACCCCGTCTTCCTGGAAAAGTTTTTTGTCGGAACCGACAAAACGCTTGTGGATGTCAAGGAAGCAGCAGCCGGTGCGCATGGTGATTGCCTCGACACGGGTATTAAGGCTTACGACCGAGTTGTGAGGCAGGTTGGGAAGATCCATGGGTAAAAGGCTAGTGACCAGGATTTCCGCAGTGGGACAGTTGTGGCTGAGTTGAATAAGAATGTTTTTCAGCTGTGTGACGAAATTGTCATTGCCGAGAAGAAGGTCGTTGGTGCCGATCATCACGACAATCACATCGGAACTGGCTATCCAGGTTATTATATCCGGCAGGGAAGCGAGAAGATCAGTCGCCGTTGCGCCGGGAACACCGAGATTGTCTACCTTAAAAAAAGGCATGCAGGCCTGCCAGTCATGGTCAGCGACCAGCGAATCGCCAAGGATGAGTATTTTTGTCATTGTTTGCCATCTCGAGAAATAAAAAAAGTTAGCCGGCAGAGCGGCGTGAATACTTGCATTTGTCTTACAGTAGCACAGTACGATGGTCGTGCCAAACCATTTTCACAGCCTG
Organism: Desulfobulbaceae bacterium; assembly: GCA_011391225.1. GTDB lineage: Bacteria > Desulfobacterota > Desulfobulbia > Desulfobulbales > Desulfocapsaceae > Desulforhopalus_A. Next base: position 5,308 of record JAABQY010000155.1, read on the forward strand.
TCCTTGCCGGGCAGATCCCGACAGGGTTGTATCAATCGGGTCTGTGGGCTCATCAAGTTGCCGACTGAAGCACTATGCAGCCAAAGGGAGGGAGGGCTAACTTGGTGGCTTTTGGCTGTCGTTCGGCCTTGTTAACCGACACAAAATCCTGTGGCGAAGCGGCAGCGGTGTCGATTATCCGGCGCCAGGAGGTACCTTTTCCCCAAGGGGCAGGTGCATGGAATTCCAGAGTTTGCTGCCGATCGCTATTGAGCATAACATAAAAATCACCGCCACCCCCGCCGTCCTCGGGTGCCCGAAGAAGAAAGGCCAAACCGTGGCTATCCGGCGACCAGTTTTCCTGGTGCGGAGTGAGAGAGTGCCAAGATATCTCCGGGAACTGGCCATGTTGCGCAGTCTGGTCGATGGACATAAAAAAATCATTCCTGCGGAAAACCCCATGTTTTTTTCGGAGGGCAATGCAGTTTCTGAAAAAGCGGAAGAAACCCGCATTTTTTTCAAGCAGCGACCAGTCCAGCCAGCTGATCCGGTTATCCTGACACCAGGCATTGTTGTTTCCCCCCTGACTGCGGCCGAATTCATCGCCGGCGGAGATCATCGGCACCCCCTGCGACAGGAGCAGTAAGACAACAAAGGTTTTCATACGCCTGAGACGCAGGCTGAGAATTTCTTCTCTGTGGCAGCTCCCTTCATAACCGCTATTCCAGCTCAGATTATGTTTTTCTCCGTCCCTGTCGGCCTCGCCGTTCATGAGGTTATTCTTTCGGTCATAGCTCACCAGGTCGGCGAGGGTGAAGCCGTCGTGGCTGGTGATAAAATTAATCGAGCAGAGGGGCCCCCTGCCACTCGCCTGATACAGGTCGGAGCTGCCGGCGATACGGGTGGCGAGGTGGGTAACCGTGTCGTCATTGCCGATCATGAAGGCCCGAACATCGTCGCGGAAGCGCCCGTTCCATTCGGCCCAGCGGGAGTCGGTGGAAAACGATCCGACCTGGTACAACCCGGCCGCGTCCCACGCCTCGGCGATCATCTTGGTGTCGCGGAGAACTGGATCTTCGCCGATTACCTCGATCATCGGTGGATTAGCGAGGACATTGCCCTGTCGGTCGCGGCCAAGGATGGAAGCGAGATCGAAGCGAAAACCGTCGACATGCATCTCTGTCACCCAGTAACGCAAAGCGCTGATTATCAACTCGCGGACTACCGGATGGTTGCAGTTCATGGTGTTGCCGCAACCGGAAAAATTCAGGTATTGGTTGTCGGAGTCGAGGAGGTAATAGACCTTGTTGTCGATGCCTCGGAAGCTGCTGGTTGTGCCTTGGTAGCCGCCTTCGCCGCTATGGTTGAAGACC
>JAABQY010000156.1 GCA_011391225.1 Desulfobulbaceae bacterium
GTGGCTGTAGCTGTACAGAAAAGAGCTGAAAAAGCTCTCTGGCGACTCCTGCCGTTTGGCCAGCAGATAGGCGGGATACAACTTTCCGGTGTTGGATTTCGGATCGACAAAGACAAAGGACTTACCGCGCAGCTGTTCGACGGTTTCCGCCCGGCTGCCCTTATGAACGATAATATTCGATTGATAGTGCACAGCTCCGCCTACCTGGGGAGCCACCAGCAGTTCGACGCCAAACTTTTTCTGATCGAGGACATACGGCGAGGAGCAGATGAAGGCGACGTCAAGCTTCCCCTCTTCGAGCATGACGTCGATTTCGTCATAGGTGGTGCGATGCACCATTTCGGCCGGCATCCCGAGTTTTTGCCCAAGATAGTCAACAACTTGCTGGTAATATTTGACGGCACTGACCGGGGTAATCATGCTGGCAACTCCGGCTCGCAGGGGCTGTTCGGCGCCGGCAGGTCCACAGGCCATGAGCAGCAACAGTACAAGCCAAGCAGCAAACCTGCTCTTTGCCATGCGGACCTCCAGATTAAGTGATATGAAATGGTGGACACTCCAGTTTTGCAAGTATCGATCCATGCCTGTAGATCCGGCCAGTATACAGAAAAAACCCCGAGTTCCCCACGGCAATGTTTCGCCGGCGTAACACTTAAAGAGCAGAAGTTCTCAGGCACATTGCCGAAACTCCGGCAATGTGCCTCCTATTGCAATTCAGGCTGGAGAAAACCTTTCTAGACCTCCAGTATCCTACACAACAGTGCTTGACAAGAGCAAGGTCGCTCGCTACCATTATTCGTCAATTAGATAATTATGCAACCATGAGGTTCACAATGCAAACTGCACTCGACACAGCAAAGGCCCTAGCTGACGGTAACCGAATGCGCGTCGTCGCCGCTTTGATAGAACATGAGGAACTCTGCGTCTGCCAGATTACCGAGGTGCTGCAAATCAGCATGGCAACCGTCTCCCGCCACATGAGCATCCTGTACAAGGCTCGCCTCGTGCAAAGCCGCAAGGAAGGGCGCTGGGTCTACTACCGCTTGAGCCAAGCCTTCCCCGCACCGGTTTACCAATGGCTTAAAGAAGCACTTCGAGACACGGTGGAAATCACCACCGACCGGCAAAAACTTGTGGAGATTCTTTCCTGCGATACGGCGGAATTCTGCAGACGGCATAGACTGGCAAAGGCAATGAAGGATTAATAAGATTCATATTTTTCTCAAGGACTCCTATGGCTACTTCAACAAAAAAGCTCTCGTTTATTGATAGATTTCTGACCCTGTGGATCTTCTCGGCGATGCTGCTGGGGGTCTTTGGTGGTTATTTCTTCCCGGGAATCAACAAAATAATCAATGCGTTTCAGGTTGGCACAACCAATATCCCCATCGCCATCGGCCTGATCATGATGATGTACCCGCCGCTGGCCAAGGTTAAATATGAAGAACTTGGCCAAGTGTTTAAAAACGGCAAGGTTCTTGCCCTGTCTCTGGTGCAGAATTGGATTATCGGTCCGATCCTGATGTTTCTTCTCGCCATCACCTTTCTTTCCGGGCAGCATGAATATATGGTCGGTTTGATCCTCATCGGCCTTGCTCGCTGTATTGCCATGGTCATTGTCTGGAATGACTTGGCCGACGGCGACACCGAGTATTGCGCCGGCCTTGTGGCCTTCAATTCAATCTTCCAGGTGCTGTTTTTCTCGCTCTATGCCTGGATCTTTATCACCGTCGTGCCGCGGTGGTTTGGTCTCGAAGGTGCGGTAGTCGATATATCGATCGGCGAAATTGCCCAATCGGTCTTTATCTACCTCGGTATCCCCTTCTTGGCCGGAATGTTGACCCGCTTTATCGGCATCAAAAGCCGTGGTAAACAATGGTATGAAGAGACATTTGTACCGAAGATCAGCCCGTTGACCCTGATTTTTCTTCTCTTTACCATTCTTGTGATGTTCTCGTTAAAAGGCGAGTATATCGTTCAGTTGCCCTTTGATGTGCTCCGCATCGCCCTCCCCTTGACCATCTATTTTCTCGTAATGTTCGCCGTCTCTTTCTTCCTGTCCATGAAGGCCGGGGCGACCTACGAGCAGACAACAACGCTCAGTTTCACCGCCGCCTCCAACAATTTCGAACTGGCCATCGCCGTTGCCATCGCCGTGTTCGGCATCAATTCCGGAGAGGCCTTTGCGGCGGTCATCGGCCCCTTGGTCGAGGTACCGGTTCTCATTGCCTTGGTCACTGTCGCCCTGCGCTTGAAAACAAAATACTTTCCCTATGAGAAACGGACCCTTTCCGGGGTCTGCCATGTACAGACGAAGGAGTTGTGATGCTGCTTACCGGCTATTCACTGGAAATATTTCGCTCAAAGTGTCACCCAGGTGCCCAGACCCTGCACTGTTTTGCCCATCTGAACGATGATGTCGGGGCGGTTCTGCCCTATCTGAACACGGTGCTCGGCGGCTTCAGCTATATCAAAGAACCACCGTCCCTGACCTTGAAGAGTTCCGGCAAGCTCATCACCATTCATCCCCGCAAAATCGCCGTCAACGCGCTGCAGGATGAAGAACAGGCGGAAAAGATCGTCAGCTGGCTGCAACGCGAGATCAACAGTGCCTGGGAAAACCGCGACAAAATACAACCGAGCGTGGAGGGCGCGAAGCCGCCGGTCCTGATGGAAGTCCTGAAACTCCTTCCGAAAACCAATTGTAAGGAATGCGGCGAACCGACCTGTATGGTCTTTGCCGTCCGGGTAATTGAAGGGGCAAAGGATCACAGCAATTGCCCACCGCTAGCACAAGAGAAAAAGGAAGCCCTGGCGGCGTATCTCTCACGGTTCAACTTCGAATAATTGCCGCTGGGTTGCGCAGGGTGGTCCACTTGTCGAAAGAGAACGATGGTAAGTGTGCCGTCTGATCTTGGGGCTATATCTAAAAAACGGGTTTATTGATACACCCCTTTTCCCTTCTATAACATTGGACAAAATAAAAGTTCCTCAGCCGAGCTTCTCCGCCTGACGGTAAAGCTCCTCAACCTCAGCCTTCGGCAAAAGCGCCTTGATGGCCATGGCGATAACAACAATCCCAACGATATCGATGGCCAGGCGGGCAAGGGTGAACCGCGTCCCAAGGGCCGAGTTTTCAAAGAGCAGCATAGGAATCTTGGTCGTTGACCAGGCACCGATAAAGATAAGAATGTTGGTAAAACTCGCGCCCTTTTTCATGAGCACGGCGGCCACGGGAAAGGCCCCGTACAGTGGACCGGCGGCAAAGGAACCAAGGAGAAAAGCCAGCATCACCCCTTTCACGCCCGAACCCTCGCCCATTAAACGTATCATCCGTTCCCGCGGCACCCAAACATCAAGGAGACCGAGGAGGACAAAAATCGGCGGGATAACCAGCAGCAGGGTCTTGGTCTGAAAGGAAAGAATCTCCAAGGCCTGGCCTTGATACACCGGCAAAAGCACCAGGAAAACGACAAACACAGCCATGGCCACTAAAACAACGGTGTAACGGCGCAGTAGCGGTTTCATAACCGCACCACCCAGCCAACCCAGACGGCGGCGATGAGAGAAAATATATAGGCGAGAAGATTGCGCAACAGGGCCGCCCGCTTGCCGAAATACTTGATTTCCAGCGGCAGGGTAACCACCCCGACCATCATCAGGCTGGAAACGAAAGCGGCGATCTGGACGGTTCCCGCCCCGCCCTGCATGAGGGCTGCCGCCGCCGGGAAAGCGACGAAACCGGGAATGAGGGTTATCGCCCCGACGAGCGAGGCGGCAAGAACGCCCCATACCCCGGTATCTTTGCCGAGAACCAGGGAAATTGTCTCGGTGTCAAGGACCGACAGACAGAGCGCCACGAGGATCAAAACCACGAAAAATTGCGGCAGGATGTTTTCAAAGGATTTCCAGGCCTTCTTCAGGGCAATGCGGGTTTTTCCCCGGCTCTTTGCAAACGACCAAGCCAAACAGAGGGCGGCTGCAAGGTAAAGGATAAAGGTGTCCATTTTTTTCTACACTATGCTTTGTCTAGGTGCCACTTCATTCCCTTATTCAGCTGCGAGCTGTTATTCCAGAGATCCGGGCAGGGTCTCGACAAAGGCCCGGATCTCGTCGCGAACCCGGCGGTAACAGTCGCGTTGCTCTTCCTCTCCCGCCCCTTCAGCGGCAAGGAATTTTACCATGGCTGGCGGATCTCTGAAACCAGCATGCGCCATCTTTTTCGCTCCGGGAAAAAACGGGCAGGTCTCACGGGCATTATCGCAGACAGTTACGACCACATCAAAGGCAATATGCCGTAGATCATCCAGGTGCTTTGAGGTGTGTGCGGAGATATCCACCCCGGCTTCGGCCATGACCTCGACGGCCAGTTTATTGAGACCGTGGGCCTCTATGCCGGCGGAATAGACCTCAATGGCATCACCTTTCAGAGCCCTTGTCCACCCCTCGGCCATTTGACTGCGACAGGAATTGCCGGTACAGAGAAAGAGAATTTTTAGTTTCGATTGCATGGCTTTGATGCTCTCCGGTTATGATTATGTGGTGACGCCGTGTTAGCAATGGCCGGAAACGCGCAGCTCACGCCGGAAAGAATGGCTGCAGGATAAAATACACGCCCAACAAGGCGATCATCGCACCCGCCAGCCGCTTAAAGAACCGGCCGCCCTGTTGCCAGGTGCTGTTGGCGAGGAGACGTTTAACCATGGCGGTGGAACTACCGGCAATTACAATAGGAATGCAATGGCCGATGGCAAAGAGCAAAATGTAAACTACCCCGGTGAGCATTTTGGCTTGAACGGAGATAATTGCCAGGATCGGGGCGATGAACCCGAAGGTGCAGGAACCGGATAAAATTCCATAAGCCAGGCCAAGGATGAAAGCGCCGGACAGCCCTTTTATGGTCAGTTTTGCCATGAGCCCGCCACCCGCCAGGGAACATTTCGCCACTCCCAACATGTCGAGAGCCACCCACAGCAGTAAGATTCCGACGGCGATAGTCCAGTACGGCCCGACATCGCCGAGCATGCGGCCAAGCAAGGTGCAAACCAAGCCGATGGCGGCGATGGTAATGAACAATCCAGCCGTAAAGACAACCGCATACAGGGTCGCCCTGCGTCCTTCAATCAGATGATTCTGACCTCCGACATAACCGATGATCAGCGGGATCGAGGCCAGATGGCAGGGACTGAAAAGGACGCTGACCATGCCCCACAAAAAGCAACCCAAGGCCCCCAACAGGAGGCCCTGACTCATCCAGGAGTTAATGGTGAGAAAAAATTGATCCATGCGTTATTTAACTCCCAGTTTTTCCAGTTCGGCAACGATGGCCGCTTTGTCCATGAATCCCTCATGTCTCAGCACTTCCTTGCCTTCGGCGGTGTAGAAAATCTGCGTGGGAATAAGCTGGATGCGGTATTGCTTAGCGGCGGTCGGGTTTTCCCAGACATCGATAAAGATGATGGCCGCCCTGTCTTTGTATTCCTTTTGCAGTTCCTCGATAATCGGCGCCATCATCTTGCAAGGTATACATTTTTTGGCGCCGATATCGACCATGGTCACTTTGCCGGGGACCGGAACCTTGGATGGTTCTTCCGTCCTTGCGGCGGGAGCGAAAAGTGTCAATGTCAAGAGAAGACAGAGAGTGCCCAGGATCGTGCTGATTGGTGCTTTGCGAGTTGCTTGCATGCTGTTTCCGTCCTTCATTAAAGATATCTCTCGGCTTTGTCCATGACCTTGGCGATATTCGTTTCAGTGATGAACGTTTCACCCTTTTCAAAGCCGAGATCGGACAAACGCAGGTGATTGATTTTTTTAAAACCGGCTTCTTCCAGCGATTTTTTGGCACAGTCGAGGGGACAGCCGTCGATTGCCAGGATGGAGACCGCAGACTCGGTTGTTTTCATAATGGTGCCGACCCTGCCGCCGATTCCGGCAAGGCAGAACATCTTGCCATGGCCGTCGCGGGTTAAGTTTCGTGCTGCTCGATCGGCCAGTTCTCCGACATCGGCGGCGCCGGAACAGGAAAATATGAGGCGTGGGCCTTTACTGGCACTGCTGCAACTGCAACTGCATGAGGTTTGCGTCGGTAGCATGGTGTTCCCCTTAAATTGGACAAATTTATTCTTTTGAAATCTTCACGTTACGGTTGTCCGCCAATTGACGAGATAATAAAAATCAACCTATCCACTCTTCAATTTCACTTTGCTTCGGGACGCGGCCGACAGATTTGACTTTTCCGTCAATGACCACAGCCGGGGTCGAAAAAATTCCCAGCTTGGCGATCTCTTGAAAATCCGTCACCTTGGTAACAGCGACCTGCATTCCTTTGGCTGCAACCGCCGCCTCGACAGTTTTCTGCACCTTTTCACATGAAGCGCATCCCGGCCCACACACCTTGATTTCCATAAGTTCCCTCTGTTTGAGATTAGATTATAAAATTAAAAAGATATCCGGTGAAAATGATGCCGCTTCCGACCACGAGCACAAAAACGGCAATGAGTGGCGTTTTGAGAATCTTGCGAAGGATGATCATCTCCGGCAAAGACAGGGCAATGACGCTCATCATAAAGGCCAGCACTGTCCCCAGGGCTGCGCCTTTGCCGAGCAGGGCTTCTACCACCGGCACGATACCTGCCGCATTGGAATACATG
>JAABQY010000157.1 GCA_011391225.1 Desulfobulbaceae bacterium
ATAATTGAGGTTGTTATCAGCATTTGCCCTGCAGGTATCTGCAGGTCATTAATGGATATTTTCGTGTAACGTCAATGAGGCGCCCAGGCCCCAAGACCGGAGCAGCCAAAATGAACAAGATCGTCGTGATTGCCGTTTTTCCATCGTTTTTTCTCCCGCTTGAAAGGTTGAGCTAGACCACTATGACCACCGTTGCCGATGGTTTTGCCAAATTTTGACATCAGAAAAGCCAGTGCAAATATTATGCCACAACGTGCCATCACAAACCTCGATGAATAGCTCAGGTTCGCCAGTCAGCGGCTAGGGTAATCGGGTATCGACCTTGCAACAATTCCTGGTTAAAATCTACTTGAGGCGGGTTTATGCCGAAATGAAGAGGGTTATCTTATTGATGTGGGCGAATTTTGTGCGGTGCAAAATTCTCCTACGCCCGGAACGGGCAATTTGTCAGTAAAACCACCCTGCAGGTGGCGACCAGGTAGGCGCAGCGGACATTATTTGCTCTTTGAGAAAAGCAGGGTGCACAAAGTGCGCTTGCCACGGTTGCGCCTCCTGAGTACCCATTTATCATTATCCTCACTCCTTGTAGCGAGGTGTATAATCTTTATTTTTCTTTCACAGGAATTTGACATTTCCTTTATGATTATGATAGCCTGCACACTGTGGTACGTGAAACTCTTTTGGTAACTCCCTGGCAACTTATCAGCGATGTTGCTCGAATTCCTTCGAGCAACTTAAATTTTTACTGTTTTTCTAATAAGAGGTAACCCTATGCGACTGAAAGACATTTCCATTAACTCAAAACTCCTCTTGGCTTTTGGTATTGTTCTTACTCTTCTTTTGACTCTTGCGGCAGTAAGCTGGTCTCGGTTTGGATCAACGGTAAGCGACATTGACAACTCGCAATTTGCCACAACACTCAACAAGGAGATTCTTGCCAGGGAAATTGATCACCACGCCTTCATGACCAAAGCAAGTTCGTTTTTCATTGATCAGAGCCTCAAGAGCATGGAGGTGCAGACCGACCCACGCCTTTGCAATCTTGGGAAAATGCTGTATGGAGAAGGGCGGAAAAAGGCGGAACAAGATCTGCCCCAGCTCATCCCCTTGTTCCGTGATATGGAAAAACCTCATGCTGATCTGCACCACTCAATAAAGAAAATCAACTCCCTTGCAGAAGGCAAGGATAAGGCCGCGATTATCACCGAAGCACAGGAAGTTTTCGAGCACACTACAAAACCGGCAATGACCCAGACACAAAAAATTATCAAGGATGTCGCTCTCATCCTTGATGCCTATTCCAAAAACGCAAATGAAGTATTGCATAGCTCAGCCGATGCTGGCAAGCGTACGGTGATTATCCTGACAGCCATTTCCATTGTACTTGGAGTAGTTTTAAGCTTGTTCATTTCCCGCAGCATCAGTAGAACCTCGCGCCAGCTGGTGAGTGTCACCGATGACCTGGCAAAAGGAAACATGAAGACCCGATCAACCCTTGATCAGAAAGATGAGTTGGGCCAGCTTGCCTGCTCTGCCAATACTCTTGCCACAAGCCTCGACAATATGTGCACCCGGGTCCACGCCAGCTCTTCAACCATAAATATCTCATCAGATTCACTCACCAATTTGTCAGCTGCCCTGTTTAAACTGGCTGAACATATGTCAGGAAACTGTCACAGTGTTTCGGCTGCTGCCGAACAGATGAATACCAATATGTCAGCTATTGCCGCCGCTGCCGAACAGACCAGTACCAACGTCAGTATGGTGGCAGCTGCTACGGAAGAGATGACGGCAACCATTACTGAAATCGCCTCCGGCTCCGAAAATGCTAGGGTAATTACCGAACAGGCTGTGGCCGAAGCCAATAAAGCCTCAATGAGCGTCAAGGAACTTGGAGAAGCTGCAGAAAAAATCAATAAAGTAACCGAGACCATCAACGAAATCGCCGACCAAACCAATCTCCTGGCCTTGAACGCTACCATCGAAGCTGCCCGTGCCGGGGAAGCGGGCAAAGGTTTTGCGGTTGTCGCCAACGAAATCAAGGATCTTGCCAAGCAGACAACTGCAGCCACAAAAGAAATTCAGGGGCGAATAGAAGGCGTGCAGAAGTCCAGTGAACAGACCATCAGAGTCATCGGCACAATCACTGAAATTATCACCAGGACCAGCGAGATCGTCTCTGCCATGGCGGCAGCGGTCGAGGAACAGGCAGTGACGAGCAAGGAAATTGCCAACAATGTCAGCCAGGCATCCATTGGAATGCATGAAGTCACGGAAAATATCGCTCAAGCATCAACGGCGAACACCGAGGTTACCCGTGATATTGCAGTCCTTAAGGTAGAGGCGGAAAAAGTTGCTGCCAGCAGTTCAGATGTAAAAGAGCTTGCAATCGAAATGAAATATAATGCTGGCCATCTTGACGAGATTTTGAAGCAGTTCAGCTTCAGGGAAGCACAGTTTGATATTGGCCGTATCAAGGATGCCCATTTCAACTGGAAAATGAAACTAACCAGTGCACTCAGCGGTTACACTACCATAGATTCCAAGGCTATTCCCAACCATCACCAATGCGAATTCGGCAAATGGTATGACAATGCACCTAATACTCTGTCTTCTCTTCCGCTCTTTAAAGACATCGGTCAGCTCCATGAAGCAGTACATAAAAAGGTGGGTGAGGCGGTTGACCTTTACAACACCAACAACACTGCAGCAGCCCATGTGAAGGTCGAAGAATTTGAAACAGTGCGCAAAAAACTGTTTCAAAGACTTGACGAGTTGTACGTGGCATAACCTGAACTCGTAGTGCACTTAAGATGAAGTGATTATATTGGGGAAGTGTCCACATCATAGATGTTCAGCTCCCAAAACCGTTTGCCGTACACTGCCATTTTTTGTATGATAGCGTCGATATTCCGAGAACCGTTGCGCCTCTCCATCAAGCCGTCCAAGGAAAACCATGACCACCCAACACGACGAAATCATCCAGATAGTTGACCGCCATAATAGAAAAATCGGACAACAACCCCGCGCTCGCATGCGTGCCGATAAGTTGATCCCTCGTGCCAGCTATATCTTCGTTTTTAACGATAAGGATGAATTCTTTCTGCAGAAAAGGACGGCAAGCAAGGATATCTATCCGGGGTGTTGGGATGTCGCTGCCGGAGGCGTGGTGCTGGCCGATGAATCCTATGAAGAGTCGGCGAGGCGCGAGCTTAAAGAAGAACTGGGAATAGGCGCTGCACCACTGCAATTTCTTTTTGACCATTATTATGCAGATGGCGACAACCGGGTGTGGGGCCGCATCTTCGCTTGTCGCCACAATGGGCCGTTTGTCCTACAGCCATCGGAGGTGGCAGGCGGCATGTTCATCTCCGTGGCCGAGGCCCTGCGCCTCAAGGATAAAGAGCCATTTTCACCAAACGGTTTGGAAATACTTTATAAGTTACAAAGACATCGCCAGGCGGCGCCACCTGCGATCTTCTTCCTGCACGGTCTCGACTCATCAGGGCAAGGCACCAAGGGGCGCTTTTTCGCCGAAAACTTTCCCCATATCCATTGCCCGGATTTCCATGGCACCCTGGCCGACCGGCTGCACCAACTGACCGACCTATGCCGAGATCTGTCCAACTTGACCTTGGTTGGGTCAAGCTTTGGCGGTTTGATGGCGACCTGTTACGCCACAAATTTCCCCGAGAAGGTGGCCCGTCTCATTCTCCTCGCCCCGGCCCTGAACTATGGCGAATACCGCCCGCCACGGGAAAAACTGTCGGCCCCCGTCCTTCTGGTCATCGGCAACAATGATACGGTCACTCCACCGGCCAAAGTCGTTCCCCTGGCAGAGCAGACCTTTGCCGACCTGGAAATCCGCCTTGTTGACGATGACCACATGCTCCATACAGCCTTTCCGGTCATGGCCTGGCACGAGCTTTTGATGGGCTGAACAACAGGTCGGTGCATTTCCCCCAAGATAGGCAGCTTGAGCTGACAAATTACCTGGGAATCATCCGACTATGGCCGATTGCAATATAGAAAAGCCCCAGAAACCCTTTCATACCCCGTCTCATCCCTCACTCCTCACTCCTCACACCTTTCCCGTCACGCCTGCCCCCGGCCTGAAAAAGTAATTCATCCTGCGGCAATGTCATGGCCCCGTCCCCCCATTGCCAGGTCGATAAAGCGAATTACTATAGTTGAGAACAGTATATAGGCTTCTTCAGATCATTCATCAACCGGGATGCCGTCTCTATGAACAAACATTTTCTTGTCACCATCAGCACAAATGCCGACAACCTGTGCGGCGTGCGCTTTGTCGGTTCTTTCTTCAACGACCGGTCGGAACATCTGGTCACCCTGCTGCATATCTGCAGGCTCGACTGCGACAACATGAGCAAATCTTTAACTGAGATGTGGCAAAACCCCGAGGAAAAAGGTGCGTGCAGCCTCACCGGAGGACTGAAGAGATCCCTCGACAAAGCCACGGAACTTCTTAGCCAGGGGAATTTCTCCATTGAACGAACGATCACCAAAACGGCGGTAGAACGCTACGGCAAGGTCAAAGACATTCTCACCGAAGGTTCGCAGGGTTCTTATGATGCGATCGTCCTCGGCAAACGGGCGTCCTACGCACTGCAGTGGATGTTTGAGCGGCCGGCAGAGGAAGTGGCGCAGGCGATGATCCGCGACAGCTGCTGCGATGTGCCTCTGTGGATCTGCCCCGAAGTCGAGCCGGGGCGGAAAAACATCCTCCTCTGTGTTGATGGTTCGGACAACGCCTACCGGGCAGTTGACCATGTCGGCTTTATCCTTTCCAGCGAAGCCCAGCACAGCATTACCCTTTTTCATGTGAACAACAGCACAGCCAGCGAATCGACGGAAATCTTCGCCAAGGCCGAGGAGATACTGCGGGACCACACGATAGGCGACGAGCGAATCCTGCGTCGCAGCACCTGGGGGGTCTCGGTCGCCGGGGCGATTCAGAGCGAAGGTGAAAAGGGAGGCTATGCCGCAGTTGCCCTGGGCATGCACGGCAGCCGGGAAAAGGGTTTACTGAAGGATTTTATCCTAGCGGGAGGAACTACTGCCAAACTCATTGGAAAAATAGAAAAAACCGCGCTGTGGTGCTGCCCATAGGTCGTCTCTTTCAGGACTCGGCCTGAAGATCAAGAACCATTCCGACCATGAACAGTGCCTGGCGCAGGGCGACATTAATCGGCAGTCGAACGGTGCCGAGGCCCGGATGCATAGCGGTGATACGCAACCCGGCATCGACAAAAAGCGGCATCGGAGACAAGCGGTGGTTAGTGACGACCTTTTTGTGATCCGTTCCTGCCGCCTCCTTCATCACCCGGCATAAAGCCAACCGGCCGACCCCTTCCCGGTCAGGATTACCGGCAAAACCAAAGAGCCGGCAAACCACCGTCCGCGTCCCGTACTGACTGCAGCCCCAGAGTCCGGCCTGGGTAAAATCGGGACGATACAGGACGCAGCGCTTGTCGTCGCCGTTTTCCTCAAGAACCTGCAACAGAGGTCCCGCCTGGGCAGTGCGGAACAGCAAGAAGGCCAGAGGAATACACTCGAGGACCGTCGCTTCGACCTTCTCCGACAAACAGCAGTGGCCGCAACCCTGTGGGCAGCTGAGGCCGCTTCGCTTGGCAAAGGCGGCTACTGCCGCATCGAGCAGTCGGTATTCTTCGAGAACCTGTAATTCCAATTCCTGTAGTAATGCCATCAGGGTCAGCTCAACAACAGGGAATCCATTGCCAGCTCTTCCCCCTGGGCCTTATAGAATTGTTCAAGCAAATCCTTGACGGTCAGGTTTTCTTTGTCTCTGCCTTGCAGATCAAGGAGCACCCGGCCCTGATGCAGCATGAGCAGGCGGTTGCCGAAGCTGATGGCGTGCTTCATGTTGTGGGTAATCATCAGGGTCGTGAGTTTTCGGCCCTTGACGATCTCCTGGGTGAGGCCGAGGATCTGGCCGGCGGTTTTCGGATCAAGGGCGGCAACGTGTTCATCAAGGAGCAATACCTCCGGTTTGATCATCGTCGCCATAAGCATGGTCAGAGCCTGGCGCTGGCCGCCGGAAAGCAGCCCGACCTTGTCGAGGAGGCGATCTTCAAGGCCCAGGCCAAGCTGCTGCAGTTCACTGCGAAAGCGTTGCCGGTCGCGAACCTTAACGCCGCGGGCCAGTCCCCGCCGTTTGCCGCGCAGGCTGGCAATGGCCATGTTCTGTTCGATAGTGGCCGACGGGCAGGTGCCAAGGAGCGGATTCTGAAAGACCCGCGAAATAAGCGCGGCCCTTTTATACTCGGGCCAGGCGGTGACATCGTGACCAGCGATGGAGATCTTCCCGGAATCGGGGGAAAAGCCGCCAGCGATGCAGTTCTGCAAGGTCGATTTTCCCGCCCCGTTCGAACCGATGACCGTCACAAAATCGCCCTCATCAAGATTGAGATTGATGTTGTTCAGGGCGAAGACCTCGTTGACGCTGCCCTTGTGAAAATATTTTATGATGTTTTCGAGTCGAATCACCGGGCAATAAGCCTTTTCTTGAGGTTGGGGGTAATCAGGGCACCGATAACCAGAAGGGCGGTAATGAGATTGAGGTCACTGGGATTGAATCTGAAGCTGCCCAGCTC
>JAABQY010000158.1 GCA_011391225.1 Desulfobulbaceae bacterium
AGGGCTACAGGCCATTCAAATCTCTCGACCGGAACCTTATGCCGGCGCTCGACCAACTCCTCCTTGGGGATAAGTGCCAGCTTTTTCTGGTAGATGGTTTCAAGGCCCTCACCGGCCGGTCCCAAGGGGGCATAGAGGCCGCTGGTTTTTTCGGCAATCTGTCCAAGTGTTGCGGCATCAAGGCGGGAGGTGACGAAATTGCCGGACGAGTCTTTGACAAAGCCCTGACCGCTGCCGGTCTTTACGGGAATGAGTTCGCCCTGGCTGGTGCCTACACCCAGGGTATAAATGGTTAAACCCTGTTTGGCGGCGGCTTCGGCCGCCTGTATGGCGTCGCCCTGCAGGTTTTCGCCGTCGGTGAGGATGATGAGAATCTTATGATTTGCCGCATTTTCGAGGGTCTGCACCGCCTTTTCGATGACCGCCGCAATGTTGGTGCCGCCCAGGGGAATGAGATCGGTATTGACGGTCGACAGAGAGTGGAGAAAGGCCTCGTAATCGATGGTCAGCGGGCACATGAGGTAGGCGGTGCCGGCAAAGGGCAGAAGTCCCACCCGGTCGCCCTCAAGCTTCTGGACGAAATCAAGAACCGCCAAGGATGCCCGCTGCAGGCGATTGGGTTTGATATCTTCGGCCAACATGCTTTTTGAAGTGTCCAGGGCAAAGAGGAGATCGATCCCCTTGCGCTTCACCTCCACCCACTGGTAACCGATCTGCGGCCTGGCGAGAGCGACAAAACAGAGAAACACGGCGACCAGAATGAGGGATTTTTTAAGATGGCGCCGAGTGGTTGAAATATTGCCGGTGAGGCGGCCGATAAGCTGCTGGGCCACAAACTTTTCCAGACCGGCCTGGCGCCTTTGGGCCAGGGAACGAAAGAAAAAAAACAATCCGAGACAGACGCCGAAACCGACTATGAGCCATGCAGGTTGTGATAAATCCATAGGGTTCCCCAGGGTTAAGGCAGTCTTTTACGGGTTGAAAAAATCTCCAGGCCGAGCAGGAACAGGGCGGCAGCTAAGAGAAAAGGGAAAAGTTCCCGGTAATTTTCAAATTTCTTAATGGTCTTGGTGGTCGTCTCCATGCTATTGATTTCATCGTAGATCTTGGCGAGCGACGCCGTGTCGGTCGCCCGAAAATAGACGGCTCCGGTCTTTTCGGCCACCTTGGTAAGGGTGTCTTCATCGATGTCGACCTTGACCCGCACCAATTTTCGTCGCCCGAAGGGGTCGGTCATCGGCATAGGTGCCTCGCCACGGGTTCCGGCACCAATGGTGTAAACCTTGATGCCGAGGGTCTCGGCGGCCTCAGCGGCAATAAGCGGGGGAACACTGCCGGCGTTATTCATGCCGTCGGTAAGGAGGATAAGGAGTCGCGATTTTGATTTCAGATCGCGCAGGTGATTGATGCCGCTGCCTATTGCTGACCCGATGGCGGTACCGTCCTCAACCATGTCAACGCTTAAGGATTCCAGTCTCTTACGCATCCAGTCATGGTCGAGGGTGAGGGGGCTGACCAGATAGGGCCTGCCGGCAAAGGCCAGAAGGCCGATGCGGTCGCTCGGTCGCTGGTCGATGAATTCGTCCACCACCTTCTTGACGACTGCAAGGCGGCTGGACGGTTTGCCGTCGAGGGTGAAGTCCATGGCCTCCATGGAACCGGAGACATCGACGGCAAGGAGAATATCAATGCCGCTGGCTTTGATTTCAGAAGTAGTATTCCCTTGCTGCGGTCTGGCGAGGGCAAGAATCAGGAGGGCAAGAACGGCCAGGCGCTGAAGGAGGAGGAGGGAACCTGGTCGTGCTTTTCTTGCCCCAGCCAGAGTCGCAGCAAGGGACGTTGAGGAAAAAAGGAGTGCCGGAGCCGCCCCGCGCCGACCGTGGAGGAAGGCAAGCAGGGGCAGCAGGGCGAGAAACCACAGCAGATGCGGATGCAGAAATCTCATGACCGCCCTCCCGGTGTTTCCAATTCGGGTCGGGTGCGGGTGATAAAAGCACGGACTGCTTCTTCCATCTGCTGCATATGACCTTCATCGGCAAGCAGATGGGCAAATTTCGCCATATCGGCTTGCTCCAGGCAGGCCCGAAGCTCCATCTGGTATTCGATCAGGGGCGAATGAACCGAGTCGTTGAGACGTGCGAAAAATTCCCGAGTCGTCTGCCGGGTCGAGCGGATGGTAAAACGCAATTCGATGTAGCGGCGGAGGATCTGACCGGCCTGATCCATATACAGGAGACTTTGCCCGGAATGCATCAGCTGTCGTGCCTGGTCTAACTCCATAAGTGCCATATCCCAAGGGGGAATGGGAGGCGCTTGCGGTTTTTTTCGTCGTTTTAGAAAGAAAAAAAGCAGTGCCAGAAGCAGGAGGACGAGCAGAGCTATTGCCGCTTCCACCAGGTAGGGCGGGTATTCGGATGTCGGTAGAGGCCCGTGTATATCGTGTAAGGCATCGGTTTGATTGGTTGTCTGTTGCCCAGGAGTCTTTTGCAGGGTCAGGGTGTCCTCGGCTGTATTGGCCGCAAGGACGGTGCTGGCCGCGACAAGCGACAGGGGCAGGAGCCGGAGCATGGCCAGCCTTTTCATGTCGCCCTCCCCTGTCGAGCCTTAAAAAAATTAAGGAGTGGCGGGAGGTAGGGGGTGTTGGTCAGAAGATCGAGCAGGTCGATGCCGATTGAGCGAATGACTCTCTGCAATGTTCTTTGCCGCTCCTTAGCCAGGGCCATGTATTGCCGCCTTATTTCGGCGTCCGAGGTGTTCAACTCGACCTGCCGGCCGCTTTCGGCATCTTCCAGGGTCAGCCAGCCGACGTCGGGGAGTTCGAATTCCCGCGGATCGGAAACAATGACACTGATCAGGTCATGCCGCCGGTTGCTGATCTGCAACTTGGGTCGCAGTTCCTGCAGGGCAGCGTCAAAATCCCCGGTCAGACAGAAGTCGGAGATAAGAAAGGCCACACATTTTCGCTTGATAACCCGGTTGGTGAAATCGAGCGGTGCGCCGAGATCGGTCTTCCGGCCCTGCCCCTGGAAATAAAGAATTTCCCGAATTAGGCGAAGAATATGGCCACGGCCTTTTTTCGGTGGAATGTACAGTTCGACGACATCGGTAAACAGCACCAAACCGACTTTGTCGTTATTACGTACCGCCGAAAAGGCCAATACCGATCCCACCTCCGCCATCAACTCGCGCTTTGTGCTCTGGGCCGAACCGAAATCGCCGGAGCCGCTGATGTCGATCATCAGCATAATGGTCAGCTCCCGCTCTTCCGTGAATTTCTTGATATGCGGGATACCGGTGCGCGCCGTAACATTCCAGTCGATGCTGCGGATATCGTCGCCAGGCACGTATTCGCGCACCTCGTCGAAGTTCATGCCGCGGCCCTTGAACACCGACTGGTAACTGCCGGCCAGGCTGTCGTTGACCAGCCGCTTGGTGCGCACCTCGATCTGCCGCACCTTTTTGAGGATCTCTCTCGTGAGCTGTGCGTCCATAGTTGTTCCGTCGACTTTCAGGGCACCGGGACAGTATCGAGAATTTTTCTGATGATATCCTCGCTGCTGATCCCCTCGGCCTCGGCCTCATAGCTGATGCGCAGACGATGGCGCATGACGTCGAGAGCCGCTGCCTTGACATCGTCCGGGGTGACATAGCCGCGGCCGGCAAGAAATGCCAGGCAACGTGCAACGACCTTGAGATTAATGGTCGCCCGTGGTGAAGCACCGGTTTCAATATACTGCTGCAATTCGAGCTGATAATTCTGCGGTTCACGGGTGGCGTAGACCAAAGAGACGATGTAGTCCTTGATCTTGCCATCCATATAGATTGAGTTGACGACCTTCCGTGCCGCCAGGATATCGTCCGGGTGGGCGACCGGGGTGACCATGATCTCCGCATCGGTCCGTTCGAAATTGTCGAGGATGCGTCTTTCTTCGACGCGGCTTGGATAACCGACTACGACTTTGAGCATAAAGCGGTCTACCTGGGCCTCGGGCAAGGGGTAGGTGCCTTCCTGTTCGATGGGGTTCTGGGTGGCGAGAACCAGAAAAAGCTCAGGCAGGCGGAAGGTCTGGTCACCGATGGTCACCTGCTTTTCCTGCATGGCCTCAAGGAGGGCCGACTGCACCTTGGCCGGTGCCCGATTGATCTCATCGGCAAGGATAAGCGAGGAGAAGATCGGCCCCTGTTTCACCTCAAAACTTGTCTCCCGCGGATTGTAAATCTCCGTGCCGATGATGTCGGCCGGCAGCATGTCCGGGGTGAACTGAATGCGCCGGAAGTCGGTCTGGATGGCCGCCGCCAGCGTCTTGACCGCCAGGGTCTTGGCGAGACCCGGCAGTCCCTCAAGGAGGACATGGCCGCCCGACAACAGGCTTATCAACAACCTTTCAATGAGGTGCTCCTGGCCGACGATAACCTTGCCAAGTTCGTACCTGAGCGGGGCAATCCAACCGGAACTCGCGCTTACCGCCTCGTTTATCTTTTGAATTGAGGTAAAGACGTCGGCGGATGGCGGGGCAAGATCCGCACCAGAATGGGCTGGCAGGTTGATGATGTGGGGCGGTTTCAGAAGCATGAATAGTCCTCAAGGGTTAGAAAACATTTATAAAGATGGGTAGCATCAAAGACAATTGTCGGACGCTTTCTATACCTGCTGGTGTCTTTGGAGAAGAAGCTGCTAGATGGCTGACTATATATCACAATCATTGCCACAATCTTTCGTGAGCATTACAAAGCTGTAATGTTGGCGAAAACCTGAGGCTGGAAATTGAAGGGAACTCAGTGACTGAGCTGAAAAAATCTCTGAAAATCCCATCTTTTCCTTTCGGAAAAGTCAGGAATAGGTAATTCTAATGGTTGAAAGAAAACCAGGTCTTATCCCTGCCTTCTGGAAAATGGTCAACATAAACGAAGATATTCGAGGGAAGAGCAATGAAACAATTCTGTATCGCCAGTCACGCCATCTGACCATGCCGCAACTCTATTTACAGGAATATGCCAAAAGTCTCGCCGGGCGTAGGGTATGTATTGCCTGCCGGGAAGGAATTCTGCGCGACCATTTTGCCGAGATTGTCGCCGATCTGAAATTTCTCGTGCGAAAGGACATCGACACCACCCTGTTTCATAATCTTCCCAATCGTTTTGCCAACCAGAAATTGCTGAAAGAATTGGAGCAAAAACTGCCAGCGGCGAGTCTTGTCAGGATTGCCCCGGAACTCGATTTTTATGAAGCGGTGCTCTGCCATTCAGATACCATCTCCAAGCTTATCTTTCTTGAACGTCGCCCTCTCATAGATAAGCATGGCAACAAAATCAATACCCTCACCACTCGCCGGGTTCGCGAATCTCTCGCCGATTTTGGCGATTTCATCGCCAATGTTAATTTCCGCAACACCATGAACCGTATCTGTGAAAAGATCGAGGCCGGTGTCTGTGAGCGGGTACATATATTACCGGCCGGAAAAAACACCATCAAGCATGAACTCTTCACCGTGGAAGGCACGGGGTCGATGATTGCTAACAATTTTACCGAGGAATTCCGAAGGGTCGTGACTGATGATGAGGCGGCTATTGTTTACCGAATTCTCGCCAGTTACAAGCGAGGCGGTTTCCTCAAGCCGCGCAACAAGGAGTATCTGAGGCGCAATCGGGAGTGTTTTTTTGTTACAGCCATCGATGGTATTGTCGTCGGTTGCGTTGAACAGAAGATAGTCGATGAACAGACGGTAGAGCTCGGGGCCTTGGCTATTTCCACCCGTTTTCGCAACCAGCGGGTCGGGGTGTACATGGTCAATGCCTTTATCCATACGATGCTCGCCGAGGGCTACGGTCGTTTCATCTCACTGACGCGGAACCCTAGATTGCAGGAACTCTTCCGGCAACTCGGCTTTGTCGAAGGCAGCCGCAGCGAATACCGGCAGCGACAAAGCGAGAGTCCGGGAGTTGCACTTTTTTTTAAAGAGGTAAGGGAAGCCGGTGCAGTATTGCCGGAGTTTTGATTCGAACTTGCGTTTACGGCCAGTAGACACATAATAGTCTTAGTCAGAAGGAGGACTTACTACGTACGGCAGGCTTCACTCCTTGACCAGAACCAAAGCATTACCATTCTGCCGTTTGTATTCCTTATATTGTTTCATAACCTTGGTGACGTATTGCTGCGTTTCGGGAATAGCCGGTACTCCGCCAGTTCTCGTCACCAGCCCCGGCCCTGCATTATATGCCGCCAGGGAAAGAGTCAGATTACCATTGAAACTGTCTAGCAGCTGGCGGAGATAACGGGTACCTCCGTCAATATTTTCCCGTGCATTAAAGGGGTTGGCAACACGCAGTTCGCGAGCGGTATCCGGCATCAACTGCATCAAACCCAAGGCCCCACGTCGCGACACTGCCCGGGGATCAAAGTCGGACTCAGCTTGTATGACTGCTTTGATAAGTACGGGATCTACCTGATAACGGCGACCAATGTTTCGAATATCCTGGTCGTACGTGGTGGCATCGGTTGTTCCACCCATCGTTGATTGAAAACGGATACTTTGATTTAATGAGTATTCTCGGCAATTGCCGCCAGCCGGGGCATTGGTAAAGTTCATCGCTCCCGATTTCTCTCGGCAGAT
>JAABQY010000159.1 GCA_011391225.1 Desulfobulbaceae bacterium
TTTTTTTACAGCCTCCTTAAACGCGGTATACAGTTCTTCCCGGTGGTGATCGTCTTCCATATCAATGAAATCAATGATGATTATTCCACCAATATTTCTCAGTCGCAGCTGATAGGCAATTTCGATGGCTGCCTCCATATTGGTTTTAAAAATTGTATCATTGAGGTCACTTTTCCCGACATAGCGTCCTGTATTAACGTCTATCACAGAAAGTGCTTCGGTGCTTTCAATAATGATATAGCCCCCTGAGCGTAGCCAGACCTTTTTTTCAATGGCCCTGGAGATCTCCACCTCAATATTGTTTGCCTCGAAAAGTGGTGTGCTATCCGTATAGAGGCCGATTTTATCGGCCAGCAACGGGGCAAACGTCTTGACATGGGCAAGAAGTTTTTCGTACGCTTCACGATCATCGATAATTAATGCATCGACATCTCTGGTGAAAAAATCGCGGATCGAACGTAGGGTGATATCAAGGTCTTCATGCACCAAACTTGGTGCCTCCAGGGTCATTGATTTGTCGACAATGCCTTCCCAGAGCAGCATGAGGTACTCCATGTCCGCCTCAAGTTCTTCTTTGCTGGCGTGTTCGGCTACAGTTCGGACGATGAAGCCGGAACCTTGAGGACGGATTTCTTCAATGAGATTTTTTAGTTGTGTCCTGATCTCATCATCCTCGATTTTTCTGGAAATTCCAATGTGATCGGTAAGTGGGATAAAAACAAGATTCCGACAAGGAAGGGTGATATGACACGTGAGTCGTGCGCCTTTCGTGCCTATGGGATCCTTACTGACCTGGACGAGAATGTCCTGACCATCACGAAGGATATCTTCAATATGCATACCTTGGGTACGAATGTGGGATTGAGCGCAATCAATGATATATGGGTTAAATTTTGGTGAGTCGGATGAAACACAGACATCATCGACATAGAGAAAGCCGGTGCGCTCGAGGCCAATATCGACAAACGCTGCCTGCATTCCCGGGAGCACTCTCACTACCTTGCCTTTATAGACATTCCCCATAAGACCTTTTTCAGTCGGCCTCTGCATGTGGAATTCACTGAGATTTCCGTCTTCCACCAGGGCAAGACGCACCTCGTAGCTTGTAGCGTTGATAAGTATTTCAGTAGCCATTCTCTAACCGTTTTACAAAACTTGAAACTTCCGTATACGGAAGTGATATATTTTTTTAAATTTTGTAATATACAGCATAAGCAATGTATATTGCCACAGCTAATAAATTTAAATATATTCAAAAAAACCATTGAATAATCACAGGTTGCAAAGTCCTGAACGGATATTTTACCGCTCAGCTGAGGTGAAAATCTCTTAAGAGAAATATTCTGCCGCCGCGGGACGTTCTCTCGCAGAGGAATACAATGATTGAAAAGCATACGTGGAGGGATCCTAGCCGCTATATCAACAAGATTTTTGTAGAAGAATCCTGCCTCGAGCTTTCTTACACTCAGGAAATTCTCGCTCGCACAAAAATTCCTTGGACTCTTGTCCCAGAACGACAACAACCAAATGATCTTGGAAAAAATTTTGTTGAAAATCTGACAATCGGAAAACAGCAACTCTTCCTGTGTAACAACCGGGGTATTTTTTTTAAACCTTGTCCGGGCACCAGGGAATACCAATGCTGCGAGTATCAGGTTTTAAATACCGGAACAAATTGTCCAATAGACTGTGTTTATTGTATTTTACAGGCGTATCTCAATACTCCGTGGTTGACATTCTATGTTAACACTGACCAGCTTTTCAACGAGCTCTCGCAAACCCTGTCGGAAAATCCTCAACAATTATTTCGCATAGGCACCGGTGAGTTTACCGACTCTCTGGCCATTGACCGTTTGACCTGCCTCAGTCGTCCTCTCGTAGAGTATATTGGTCAAAGAAACAACGCCGTACTCGAACTCAAAACAAAAAGTGGTGTTATCGACAATCTCAAAGGGCTCGCCCATAACGGTAGAACCGTCATCGCTTGGTCGATGAATAGTACACAGGTTATGGCCAAATATGAATTGCGGTCGGCAACCCTTGAGGAAAGGCTTGATGCGGCCCAAAAGGTCGCTGAATGGGGATATCGTCTGGCCTTTCATTTTGACCCGATAATTGACTATCCTGGATGGCAAGACGGATATGCCAAAACCATCAAACGACTTTTTGAAAAAGTCCCGGCATCGTCGATTGCCTGGATTTCAATGGGGGCACTGCGCTATCTCCCAAGTTTAAAAGAAATTGGTATTATGCGTTTTCCGGCAGCAAAAATCTACTATCAGGAATTCATCACGGGTCTTGATGGTAAGTCGAGATATTTTCGTCCGAACAGGGTGCGCCTTTATCAACATATCTTTGGTCTTCTGCAAGAAAAGGTGAGCAACAGGACTTGCATATATTTTTGTATGGAGAGTGATGAAATCTGGCGGGAAGTCATGGGCTATTCACCTCATGACAAGGGTGGCCTGGCAAAAATGCTCGATGGCACCGTTTTTTAAGACTCGGCCGCCTCATGTTTCAAAAAGTGGCAAAGTAGAAATAATTTTGATCTTGTTCTTTCTACATTCCTGCGTATACTGGCAGGAGTCAATAATAGTCGACAAGCCGATGGACCGGTGTTCGAGCATAGGAACATACGGCCCCTACATTCTTTTACCTCTAAGGATTCTATCATGGTCAACAAAGTTATACTTATTGGGAATCTTGGTGCCGATCCGAAGGTTAGCTATACGCCAAGCGGAAAAGCCATAGCCACTTTAAGCGTCGCCACAAGCAGAACATGGAAAGACAAAGATGGCCAAAAGCAGGATGAAACGGAATGGCACCGGGTTATTGTCTGGGATAAAAGTGCTGAATATTGCGGGAATTACCTCTCAAAAGGGTACAAGGTTTACATCGAAGGCAGGTTGCAAACCCGAAAGTGGAAGGATCAGGCTGGTGTTGACCGCTACACAACAGAGATTGTTGCTGCAACTATACAAAATCTAACCCCGCGTACCAGTGATGGCGGCGGGGGGGGATTTGAAGAGCCGCCCATGCCACAAGAACAGTACGGCGGGATGATGGGCGGTGGTGGCACCGGAGAAGAAGTGCCGTTTTAATAGATACTTCTGTTTGTTGGAGGCTTTGCCTTGAGGAAAGAGGAGCCCGATTCCCCTGAGGAATCAGCTCCTTTTTCTTTTTATTCAGAGGCATTGGCAACCTAAAAGTTAGTTGACTGCATGGCAAACCGTTCGTATTGTTGATGCACGATGGATAACGGGTATATTTTTCACTAACGCTTAAAAGCCGGCTGTTGCAATGGATTATTACGAATTACTCGGGGTGAAAAAAGAGTCTTCCCCTTCTGAAATCAAGAAAGCTTACCGAAAACTTGCCCTTAAGTTTCATCCTGATAAAAATAAGGGGGAAAAGAAGGCTGAAACGAAATTCAAAGAAATCAATGAAGCCTACGCAGTACTCTCCGACCCTGAGAAAAAAAAACAATACGATCTCTACGGGTCGACGGATTTTCATCAGCGCTATTCCCAAGAGGATATTTTTCGGGGTTTCGATCTCAATGATGTACTTCGCCAATTCGGATTTGGGGGAGCCAGTCAGTCAAGCCAATTTCGTTCCGGCCCTGGGGTGATGGGTGGAGGCAATGGTTTCTCTTCGTTTTTCAGCCAGGCTCAGGGTGGTGGATGTGGCGGGGGATGTCACAGTGCGGCAGAAAAAGGCCAGGATATGACCTACCAGGTCACTGTCAACCTGGAAGAGGTGCTGAATGGCGCTGAACGGACAATAACTTTAAGAAAGAACGGCACTCCCCAAAATGTGTCAGTGAAAATTCCTAAAGGAATAGAGGCAGGGAAAAAACTGCGGTTACAAGGCAAGGGAGGCAATTCGCGCAATGGCGGCCCTCCTGGCGATTTGTATCTTAAAGTGGATATCGCCGCAAACGATACGTTCGCAAGAGATGGCGACGATCTGGTCACACAAAAATTGATTACCTTCAGCGAGGCCTGCTTTGGCACAACGATTGAGGTGGAAACTCTTGAGAACAAGAAATTTGTAGTGAAGGTCGCAGCGGGCACAACTCACGACTCACGCCTGCGGTTGAAGGGGCACGGCTTACCAATAGGGCCCTTGGGTGAACGGGGCGATCTTTATGTCAAGATAGGTGTCAAAGTTCCAAAGGAGATGACCGGGGAGCAAGAAAAAGCTCTTCAGGAATTGCGTAACTGCGGATTGTAAAATCTCTTTTCATAGGAAAATGCATAGGGCCGAAATCCACAAAGGATTGCCGGCCCTGTGCATTTTCTTCAATCAGTACTTGCCGTCGGCATACGTGAGCCAACCACCGGCAGAAACCAACTCTTTGTCAAACGAATTAAGATGAAAGGCACAAATGAAATCATCTTGATCCCGATCATCTGATGATGCAGTTATCTGATCGAAGTCCAGATCAACTTTGATGGATATATTGCCGCGCATGGTAAAAAGGGATTCAATCTGATCTTTACCGAGTTCCACTGCAAGAATGCCGCAATTAAACATGTTCTGCCTGAAGATTCTGGCAAAACTCTCGGCAATGATCACGTTAATATCATTTACTTCAAAGACCCAGACAGCGTGCTCGCGAGATGAACCGCAACCAAAATTAGCACGGGTTACCACTACTCTGGCCTGTTGCATGACCTGCAGCGGCGGCGCAAAGGGCTTACCGTCAAGGAGCAGATCCTCCAACACGTGGGGTTTGAGTGCCAGCTTGGTAATTTCGGTCAAATATTTTGCAGGTATTATCTCATCGGTATTAATATCATTTCTGTCCAACAGGATCGCCGGACCGCCAAATGCTTTCATTGCAAACACCTCTGTGTATTAAATCTTGAAGTCTCGTGGATCGGTAATCACCCCGGTTACCGCAGCAGCAGCAGCCGAAAAAGGACTCATGAGATGCACCACCCCGCCTTTGCCCATACGTCCATTGAAGTTCCGATTGGTGGTTGAGGCACAAACCTCGCCAGTGGCAAGAACGCCGGCGCTCATGCCAAGACACGCCCCGCAGGTCGGGTTAAGTACGCAAAACCCGGCATCCATGAAAACCTTGATGATACCCTCGTCGAGGGCCATGCTGTATATCAGCGGGGTAGCGGGAGTGACGATACCCCTCACCCCGGCTGCCAGTTTTCGGCCCTTGAGGATTTCCACAGCATCTCTTAAGTCCTCAATGCGACCGTTAGTGCACGAGCCGATATAGATCTGATCGACAGGAGTTCCAGCCATTTCGCTTATGTCTTTGACCTGGTCTGGTTTGAAAGCGAAAGTGACTTGCGGGACAAGTGCACTCACGTTGAAGGAAAGCTGTTCTGCATATTCCGCATCGGCATCGGAATGCCATTTGCGATATTCTTCAACCGCTCCATCAATGGAGGAATATTCCTTTTCTATAAAAGGCCAAAGATATTCTGCGGTCACCCGGTCCGGCATACAGATGCCACAGGTTGCACCTGCCTCGACTGCCATATTGCACAGGGTCATTCTCGCCGACATGGAAAAGGCCTCGACTACCGGCCCGACAAATTCAATTACTTTGTCGGTTGCGCCGTTCACCGAGATCTTTTTAATGATCGCCAGGATTACGTCTTTGGCCGTGACTCGGTGCTGCAATGTCCCGGTAATGTCGATGCGAATGGTTTTAGGTGTGCGAAAGGAGCAGACTCCCTTGTAGATGCCCACCTCCAGATCGGTTGTGCCGACACCGGCGGCAAACGCTCCAAAGGCTCCGTGCGTGCAGGTATGGGAATCGCCCATAATGACGGTGTATCCAGGTCTGACAAAGCCTTTTTCCGGAAACAGGGCATGGCATACGCCGTTTTCCCCGATATCAAAGAAATCCCTGATCTGATGTCTTTTTGCCCAATCCCGCATAATTTTTCCTTGGGCTGCGGTTTTCGAATCTTTAGCAGGAGTGACATGATCAATGACCGCCTTGATTTTGGTACAGTCAAAAACACGGTCCATATCCTTTTCAACTAGATCCATGATGGCGATAGGAGTCGTGATTTCATGACACATGACCACGTCAAGATCGAGGATCATATTGTCCTCTGTTGGTTTATCACGCAGGTGTGCTGCAAATATCTTTTCAGCTATTGTTTGTCCCATTACTTGTGCTCCGGTGTAAAAAGGGGGGGGAATGATTTTGACCCGCATCGACACATTGCATGCGAGGTGCAACAAATCTTAACTTGCCAGGCTTGAGAGTTCGACACTTTACACAAAAAATGGTAATCTTACCAGAAAATTATAGATGCGGGATGGCTTAGCTCTTGCGATATACGTTCAAATTTCTGCAGTATTTACCAAACCTTTCAACCCTTATTTCGGGAATCAGGAGTTTTTCATCTATGATAGCCACTAGAACATCCTTGTTCGTTCTCCTTGCCGGTATTTTTTTTACTTCACCGTTGTTAGCCGCGCATGGCGTATCTTTAGACGGCGAGGTCAAATATCCCAAAAACTTTTCCAGGTTTGACTACACATCCGCCGATGCAGTCAAAGGTGGCACCCTGGT
>JAABQY010000160.1 GCA_011391225.1 Desulfobulbaceae bacterium
ATGCTCAGCGAAAGCTACTCGGCATCGCAGCAAGCCTATAAAAAAGCCGGTATTGGTCCCGAGGATATCGATGTGCTGGAATTGCCCGACAACAGCTCCTGGCATTACCTGGTGTACTTAGAAACATGCGGGTTCTGTAAAGAGGGAGAAGCGGACAAGATGCTGCGCGACGGTCTGACGAGAATCGGCGGTAAACTGCCCGTCAATCCAAGCGGCGGATTTTCTTCGCATGGTGAAGCGCTTTCAGCTCAGGCTCTCTGGCAGGTCATCGAATGTGCCAATCAACTGAGAGGAAGATGCGGCGAGCGTCAGGTGGAAGGCGCGAAGGTGGCCATGGCTCAGACCTATGGCTTGATGGGTAATAGTGGCACAACTATT
The DNA here is from genome assembly GCA_011391225.1 of Desulfobulbaceae bacterium. Taxonomy (GTDB): domain Bacteria; phylum Desulfobacterota; class Desulfobulbia; order Desulfobulbales; family Desulfocapsaceae; genus Desulforhopalus_A. Next base: position 379 of record JAABQY010000160.1, read on the forward strand.
ATGACGATATAAAGCAGAGATAGTATTCTGGGAATTCCCAACGCGCTCATTGTGTTGGGAATTCCTCGAGGAGTTTCATGACTGGGAAAGCACAGAATAACAACAAAACGATCACGTTTACAGAAGAGTGGTGAACAATCTTCAAACAATTATTAATCAATATGGTTGTTATCCGTAAAAGAACAAAGGGTTGGAGAGAAAGGCTATGACCGATAAATGGCAAGAAGCGAACAGTCAGGTCCTTGAGCTGATCAGCAAAGGGCAAATGAAGGAAGCTTTGGTCGCGGCTGGTCGGGGTGTTGATCTTGCGCTCAGCGAGCACGGTGAAAACCACCCGAGGCTTGCCGTCTCACTGAACAATCTCGGTGAGTTGTACCACATGGCCGGTATGCTAGCGGAAAGTGCCGAGGCGCTTAAAAAATCTCTTGCTATCACTGAAGCGATATACGGACTTTCCTCTCCAGAAATTACCGAGACCTTGACAAATCTTGCCGAACTCTATCTCTCACGTCAGGACATCGACGAGGCCAGGCGCTGCATGGAGCGGGTTGTTGAAATATATGGCAAACAGGATACCGAACCGCAGCGCCATGTCACGGCCATTCACTCTTTGGCAATGATTCTTCAAGGGTTTGGTGAGACTGAAAAGGCCGGAAGTCATTTAGTCAATGGTTTGGCCCTCGCTGAGGAGAAACTTGGGGCGGGTGATCCAAACCTAGCGCCCTTTTTGAAAGGGTTGGCCGTTGTCGATCTGCAGGCAGGAAATGTCGATGGAGCAGAAGAGAAATTGCGGCGGGCAATTACCTTGCTGGAAAAAAGCACAGGTCCTGAACATCCCGATTTTGCCGGCATTCTTGGGCTGATGGCAGAGGTTTACGTGGCCAGAGGACATGTTGCCGCAGCAGAGTCTTTTTACAATCAAGCCTTGGAGATATTCAAAACCACTCTTGGGCCGGAACATGGGGAGACCGCAGCTGTTCTTGAGCGATTGGCCGGGCTTTGTGCTGCGACCGGCAAGAAAGAAAGGGCGGAAACCCTGCTGAAAGAGGCGCTGAGCTGTTACACAGCAGCTCTCGGTACCGACGATCCGACAACCGCCAGAGTGCAGAATGACCTGGGAGAGATCTATCTTGAAAGTTGTCGTCATGAATTGGCCCTTCCTCTTTTAGAGGCATCCCATGCAGTGCGGGAAAAGGCTTTTGGTAAGGATCATCCGGCGGTGGCCCAATCGCTCAATAATCTCGGAGTAGCTTGCTCGTTACGCGGCGAAAAAACCTTGGCTTTAAAACAACATAGCAAGGCGCTGGCTATTCGCGAAAAGGCCTTTGGCGCCAGTCACCCGGCAATCACCCAATCTTTAGATAACATTGCCGCCATCTATCAGGAACAGGGTGAGATGCTGAAGGCAGAGGAGCTCTTGCAGCGCTCGTTGTCGGTTTGGGAGAGTGTCTATGGCGACCAGCATGCGGCAGTAGCTCAGGCTAACCATAATCTGGCCAGCCTCTATATCGCCACCGATAGAAACGATGATGCGGAAAAAAGACTCATTGCCGCAAGAAAAATCCTCGAAGGGAACCGTGAGGCATACGGGCTCCATTTAGCCACCGTTTTTAAAACATTTGCAAAACTCTATTACAAGACGGGACGAATGGCGGACAGCAAGGAATACGCTGCCAGGGCCGAGAAAATCACCAAACCGCAGCCCCGAAAAGGAAAGGCTTTTGCCGCACCTCACTGAGGGATAGAAATTTTTATTATGCAAACCCCTACAGATAGAGGCTATGACCATTAAACACAGAAAAGGTTGTTTCAAGGAGATGTAACTATGAAACTTTTGGGAATCAGCGGCAGTTTGCGGAAAGGTTCATATAATACGAAACTCCTCGAGGCTGCAGCTGGCCTCATGCCTGAAGGGACGGAGTTGACCTTTATTGGCTGTGGCGACATACCGCTTTACAATAAGGATCTTGATAACGACAACAAGCCCGAAGGGGTTTTGCAACTTCTGCAGGCTATAGGTTACGCCGATGGGGTACTGTTTGCCACTCCAGAATACAATTATTCCTTTTCCGGGGTGTTGAAAAATGCCATCGATTGGGCCTCGCGCCCTGCTTATAAATCTGTGCTGGCCGGTAAACCCACGGCAATTGTCAGCGCCTCTCAGAGCCTCGTCGGCGGTGCTCGCGCTCAGGATCATCTGCGCCAGGTTCTTACCGCGACACTCAGCCCGGTGGTGCCAGTTCCACCCTTTGTCGTTCCTATGGTTCAGGGTAAATTTGATACCAACGGTCGTCTCTTTGATGAAGACACTCTGCGTCGTCTTGCCAGGTATATGGATGATTTTATCGTTTGGGTGAATCGTTTGGCTCGTCCTTGATGGAATGCACAAACTCCTGCTGCTTACAGTTTGAACTGCTTGACAATGGTCGTAAGCTCTTTTGCCAGGGTGGCAAGATCAGTAGATTGGCTGTTGACTTTCGACCTGCTGTCCCTCCCTTGTTTGGCTACAAAAGGTTTATTGATTTTTTTACCGAGATTATCGATCCGGTCGTCGATCTCGTCGAAGGCAGCCTTGTCGACCAGAGAAACTACTGGTGACAACGACCTTGGAAGGCTGCAAACTTTCGGCAACACTGTTTCCCCAGGTTATCAATCGTGTTTGCTGGCGAAGATTGGTGGGAGTCTGTTACATTTTTTAGAGAATCGATCAACAGACTGATATTCTTGTTATTTTGTAGCAATAATATTAACGGAGTATGGAGAGTAACTCTGGCACCAAATTTGCTATTATCGGTTAAGGCATTTTTATGAAAATCCAGGATAGCCCTGAGATTATCGTATGTACGGGAGATAAAGGCAAGGAGATTGGATGATTTAAGACATTACATGAAACCAAAGATGCAAGGAAGTCGGCTGGCACTGTTTTTCTACCCTCGGCTTTTTCAATCAAACTTTCGGGCGTGAGCCTGGCAAAACCGATGAATTCATTCAAGGAGAGAATTATCAATGGAAGATAAAAGCATTTTCAGTAAACTTCTGGCGATCATCCCGGGCCTCGCGGTCATGGTCGGCACTTTATACGTGCTGCGCATGTATGTTGAACCGTGGATGAACGAGGTCGTGGTGTTCGGTAGCAAAGGCTGGCTCGTGAAGGTCATGAGTCTCAACTATATCCTGCTTTCCATCCTCACCGGCATGTTTTATAGAAATGTCCTCTTTGCCGGCAAGATCCCCGGCTGGGCCGAGGATGGCTTTCGCACTACCAGGCTGTTCATCAAGATCGGCGTTATCATGCTGGGTTCGTTGTACACCTTTGACAAGCTGTTAAAGGTCGGAGGCGTTGCCATCGTTTTGATCGTCTCCTTCGTCTTTGGTACCGTCATCTTTATTATGTGGCTGGGGAAAAGGCTTGGTGCCGATCGCTCCGTGACCTCGGTTATGGCTGCTGCTTGCGGTGTGTGCGGTGTTTCCGCCTCTGTTGCGACTGCTCCAGGTGTCAGGGCTAAGCCTGTCGACCTGGCGATGGCCATTGCCACCATTCTTGGTTTTGGTATTGTCAGTATGTTTGTCAGCCCCTATATCGGCAAGGCACTGAACCTGTCTGATTATCAGTTCGGCGCCTGGGTAGGCACGGGTATCCTTAATTCAGGCCAGGTGCTTGCCACCTGTCTGGCCTTTAACCCCAACTTTGCACCCGGTACCGCCGTGGCCTACGGCGAGATCTGGAACGTGGTGCGGGTTATCAGCATTCCCTTCGTGGTGTTTTTCATCACCGCCTGGTACTGGAAGGGTGAGGCGGACGCCGAGCATGTCAGTCTCAGCACCATCATCGCCTCCAAATTCCCCATCTTCGTTCTTGGCTTTATCGGCATGACCGCTCTTTCTTCACTACACATTCTTGGTGCCGAAGGATCGGAAACCCTGCACCTGATGCGTCAGGTCATGGCCTGGGTTTTTGGTATCGGTTTGGTCGGGTTAGGTGCATATATCGACGTGCGCGAGATGAAGGCGGCCGGCGGTACACCTCTGCGGATCGGTGTAATTGCCGGTCTTGTGAAGTATGTCCTTGCTTTGATCATCATTCTCGCTTTCATTCCCAAAGAAGGTGCCTTCTAGGGCTACCGATAAGAGGAGACTATTCATGTCCGACAATAAAAAATCCCTGACAGTATTCAAGACCGACCGACATGAGGACTTTGCCGCTATTATTGGCTCGGCGCTCATTGTTGTCGTTGTCCTCACCTATATGGCATTTGTTGTGCCTTCCGTGTCCATCAAACCGCAGCAGGATGGCAAACTCATGGAAATCTTCGTGAAAGAAGGTGCCGAGATTAAAGCAGGCGACAAGATTTTCTCGCTCGAAGTGGTCAAGAAGAAGTGGGTCAAAAACGTAATGGAAGAGAAGGTTGCCATTCAGGAGTTCACATCCAAGGCCGGCGGCAAGGTGCTGAAGGTAGCCGGCAAACCAGGTGATAAGGTGAAAAAAGATAAGGGGGCGATTATCGTCCTTGAACATATCAAGGGAACCCTGCCTTGATGAAAATCCTCCTTGCCCTGGACGATAATCCCCGTGCCGTGGAACAGGCCCTGCTTATAGCCCGCGGGCGGGGCGCAGTCCTCAATGCACTGTTTGTCATTGACGCAACCTGGGAGATGTTTACAGGCCACGACTGGCTGTCCGGCTGCAATGCCCGCATCGGTTTTCTTGAGTACATGCTATCGCAGGAGGAAGAGGCGGCGGTCCTGGCGCTGAAAACCTACAAAGAGCAGGTCGCCGGCATCGCGGGAGAGTTGTTGACCGTCACCGGTGACGTCGTTGACGAAATCCGCAAGGAGGCAGGCAAGGACTATGATCTGCTGGTCATGTCCAACCCGTTTACCCGTGGCCTGGAGATCATGCGTGACCCGGTAGCCAAGGTGGCGAGGAAACTGCCCTGCGACCTGCTCCTGGTCAGGCATGCGGCGAAGCGGGAAGAATCGTCCTGAGTTCGCAAGGATCAAGGAAGAGCTTTTCGTTGTTTTAAGAAAACGGCAGGGAGTGGTCGTCGGACTGCTTCCTGCCGTTTTGTCTTTTGCAGCGCAACACCTCTATAAAAAACCTTGATAAATGATGCATAGCGGCTACCCTTGCTTGAAAAGAACGCCTATGCCCCGGCGGTATGCATTCTGCCGCTGCCAATCCTTTTTTGTGACATTTTGTGATGACTGACAAATTCCAGACGACGCAACTTTTCAACAAGCATCCCGGATTTCAGACCAGGTTTCTCCTGGTCCTCGCGGCAATTCTCATCATTTTTTCCGGGCTTACAGCCTCTACCATCTATCATCATGAGATGGAAAACCTGGAACTGAATGCCCATGAAAAAACCGAATTGGTCATGAAGGCTATCGAAGCGAACAGAAACTATGTTCAGGATGTTCTTCGGCCGGCCATGTACAAAGAGTTGGGGGAAAAGAGGTTTATTCTTGAGGCCATGTCGTCTTCCTATATCAGCAGGTTGATCATGGAGAAATTTAATAAACAAGTGCCGGGATTCATGTATCGCCGGGTGGCCATTGATGCGAAAAATCCTGCCTATGAGGCCAATGCCCTTGAAACTGAAATGATTGAACGTTTCCGAAAGGATAAGACGGAGGAAGAATGGCAGGGGATACTTGAGATGGAAGGGAAAAAGTATTTCATGCGCTTTCAGCCGGTGATTTTCAAGGAGGCTTGCCTGAACTGTCATGGCGATCCAAATTCCGCTCCCCGGGAAGTTATCGACGGCTATGGGACGACAAGAGGCTATTGGCATCAACCCGGGGCAATCTCGGGGGTCATCGGTCTGGGCATGCCTATTGATGTCAATCTTCAAAAAATCAAGGATTTCACCTTCACCCTTTTCGTCGGAGTGGTGCCCTCGATTGCCTTAGTCTATATCATCATCAGTACCTTTTTTAATCGGTATATAGCGAGTAACCTGCGAAATATAATCAGTTTTTTTCGAACCAATATCAAGGATGAAGAAGGCCGGACCATCTTCGATAATTCGCAAAAATTAGATGAGATTGATGCGTTGATCGCCGCCGCCAGAACCATTGCCGAACAGATTCAAAATAAGCAAAATACCCTCGAGCACTAT
>JAABQY010000161.1 GCA_011391225.1 Desulfobulbaceae bacterium
TTGGAACAAATGTGACAGAAGCACCAAGGTCCGCATAGCCGCTGAGTTTTTCAGAATCATGAGAAGCGGCGAGCCGCATGGAGACTGGTGGCAATTCCTCAATGAAAAACTATCAACCTTAACCTGAAACGATTTCTATTGTGACACAGAATCAAGAACAAGATCTGCTTATCGAATGGAGCCTTTATTCTCCACAGCAACAGGAAGTTATTCTCACTGAATTTCGCGGTAAATTCCCCGGCGAGCATACAGAAACCGACCTCCTCGAATTCCTTAAAGAGAAGCTCGAGATAGAGGGTTACTGGGAGAAGATGGGCTTGGTTTAAGCCCCTGTACTCCTGCCTGGTTGGACAGTATTGGTTGACAAGACTTTTCTCACCAAGATTCGTCGTCTGCTTGATGACGCCAAACAGGCTCACCAGGTCAATCAATAGTGCAGGAGTTTCGGTTCCCGCCAGGCTGTATTAAACCCCTTTTCGGTGAGCAAGGCGATACCTGTCGCCATGTTGTCCAGAACATTGCTGACGCCGTGCGAATCGTCGCCGGGGACGACGGCTATGTCCATGTCTCGGGCCATTTGCAGGATTACCCGGGAGATATAGGGCTCGTCGGCACCCTTCAGCAGCGCCCGCAGGTTGAAATCCATGATCAGGTCGAGCTCCTTGATGAGCGCGAGATTCCGTTTGATCCGGGCCATGATTTCCGGGTGCAGCAGTCTTGCTTTATAGTCGGGATCGAAGATACGAATGAGGTCGAAATGTCCGACCACCGCCGGCCTGAGAAACTGGAGCATATCATACTGGAGGTCAAAATAGCGGCAATACAATTCGTCTTTGCCGCCGACGGCTGCCGCCGTTTGCTCATATTGTTCTTGTGAATAATCAAAACCCAGGTCGTCGACGAAATGGACGGAGCCGACCACATACTCCGGTTGAAAGGTGGTGATCAGGTAGGGCATGAATTCCTTGTAGCCACTATAGGTCTCGCTTTCAATGGCGGCAAAGATCTTGATTTGTGAACGGTATTTTTCCTGAAGCCTGCGACATTCTTTCATATACAGCGAGAAACGGTGCAGGAGAAACGCAGGAGTCAGGCCAGCCGCCTGCTGATCGGGATAGAGCAGCTCCTGACTGATGCCGGGGGCGTGCTCGGTTATGCCCACCCAGGGGGATTGTTTGGCGATATACTGCTCTATTATTTCTTCCAGAGTGTCGGTCGCATGGTGGCAGAACTGGCCGCTATGGCCGCCATGGACGGATACAGAAGCGATGTTTTTCATTCTTTGCGGTAAACCTTTTTTACATTAAAAACCTAAACACTTTTACAAGTTGTCTGCCTGTCTCAGCCGGAGAAACGTCATTTCAGTGCAGAAACTCACCGGTGCTGGACATGGCCAGGTTGGCGTCACGCACCCCTCTCAGGGCGCTGAGAAGGTCGGCCAGTTCCTGGACCTCCTTGGCCTTGCCTCGCACGACGATGACCTCAAGGCAGTTGTCATGATCCATATGCACGTGGGTGGTGGAGACGATATGGTGATGGTAATCGTGTTGCAGCAGTGTGACCTTTTCCTGCAGTTTGTGTTGGTGGTGGTCGTAGACCAGGCTGATGACGCCCATAACCATTTTGTCCGATTGCCATTCGTCTTTAATGAAGGCCTTGCGGATCAGGTCACGGATTGCCTCGGACCTGTTGGTGTAGCGACGGGCCATGAGATGCTCATCAAATATTGACAACAGTTCCTCTTCAAGCGATATGGAAAATCTTTTCAGCACGGCATTGCACCTCCCGGCATTGATAAACGTAACACTGCTCAGTACCTCCTCGCGGAGACACCCCGCTGGAAGGCTGTTGAGTACCCTAGAAATTCACTATATAAGGTCATTGTCAGAACTGCAAGTCGCAAGTATTGGAGGAAAAACGGAAAGCTGTTGCCATGGAAGTATGGAGAAAATCAGCCGGTTCAACCAATTTTCCGGTAATCGTCGCTGCCACGCAGACGGTACAGGCAAAAAATGATCGTCAGGACAAGACCGACTGCCGTATACCAAGGAAACCAAGCGATGGCCTCGTGAAAGGCAAAGTTCTCAACCGCCACGCCACTCCAGTCGGGATGGTCGGTTTTGCCGCCTTCGCGAAGTCCGGTGATGAGCAGGGCAAAAAGGAAGCCGATGGTTCCATAAGCAAGGTTGAAGGCAAGGCCCTTGAAACTGAGGACGGTTGCCCGTTGATGCGATTCGGTGATGCGGTTGAGGTAATGGCTGGTGAAAAAGGACACCAGCATCAGGGCGACAAAGATCAAGGCCATCGGCAGCAGGCCCCAGTAAGGATAAAAGCCGGTCAGGCCGATGAGGCCAAGCAGGCTTATCCCTGACACCCACCACATATTGACGGCCGGCGAGTTTTTCGCCACCATCCATTCGGCGATTTTCGGGGTTACCAGGCCAAGGACGGCCATGGCCGAGCCGATGAGTCCGAAACTTGCCTCCGGCAGGTCGATCTGGCGAAAGTACTGGCTGGTCATAGTAACAATCATGCGCAGGACATGGTCATAGAGGGTGCCGAGGAGGATGATTGCCAGGGCAAAGGGCGTTTTCGCCAGCCAGGCTCCGGCCTGCACTATTTTGCGCAGAGCGGCCCGGGTGGTGGAGCTTTGGCCGGTTGCCTGCGGCGTCGGTTTTTCCCGCATGGAAAGGGCGCAGGCGGTGGCCAGGAGCGATAGAATGAAGGTCAAATAAATGGGAAAGCGCATGGAGACCTGCTGGGTGACATCGCCGCCCACACCTATCCAGCCCAGCAAGCGATTGACCATGCTCGGGTCATAGACCAGTGCCCCGACCGTCATGGTGACGATTGAGGCGATGGAGCGCAGCCGCATCTGTACACTGAGCACCTTCGGCCAGTCCTCCTCTTGGCCTTCTTCTACCAGCGAATCGTAGGCGATGGCCTCGTCGGCACCGCTGGCCAGGGCCTCGGCAAGGCCGCTGAGCACGCGGTTAATGAGAAAGACCGAGAAAATGACAGTGCTGTTGCCAAGCGGCACAAAGGCCAGAAGGCTCATCTCGGCGACCATTAAAAGAGACGTGGTGACGAGGAGATATTTGCGGCCGAGAATATCGGCCAAGGCCCCGCTCGGTACCTCGGCACAGACGATGGTGAGTGCCCAGACGGTATTTAAAAGGGCGAACTGCTCGAGGGTCAGACCATAATCAAGAAAAAGAATGGTAAAGACCGGATAGTAAAACCGCGAGTTGAAAAATATGCGAAAGGCGATGAACAGCCGGATGTTGCGGATGGAGAACGGTGAGGCTGGCGATGGTGACATAACGTTGTTAATTCTAGGGAGGTGACATTGATTAATACAGTGAAAGTTGAACACAGGAAAGATGTTTACTGTCAAGGAGATATAAGCCCTTTTACTTTTTATCACCGAATGAGACAACGCCCATTTGTCAAGCCTGACCCTTCGCCGCCGCAATTCCCTCTTTGCTGGAATTACGAGATGCTTTTGCGGCTCAACTGCACCCTGGCCATTTCCGAGATGGTGCGGAAATCGATCTTGCCGCTGCCCATTTTCGGCAGATTCTCCCAAACCAGGAAAATCTTCGGCAGGGCGATCGGTGAAAGATACTTGGCCATCTGTTTCAGCACCACCTTCTCTTCCAGCGGGGTGGTCACCACCGCGACAATTCTTGCGCCTTTAATGGCGTCGGGAATCTCAACCACACAGCAATGGCTGTCTTCCGGCAGGAATTTTTCCAGGATATCCTCGATTTTCACCAGGGAAACCATTTCCCCACCGACCTTTACAAAGCGTTTCAAGCGGCCGACATGCCAGAGATAGCCGTCCTGGTCAAGATTGCCCATATCGCCGGTGTCGTACCAGCCGTGGCGGATATGCAGGGAGGTCTGCTCAAAATCATTGAAATAGCCCTTCATGACGCTGTCACCCTTGACGAGGATGCGGCCATCTTCGCCGAGTGAGCATTCTTCCCCGGTTTCATAGTTTTCGGTGCGCACCTGCAGGCCGGGGATGGGTTTGCCGACACTGCCCGGACGATTATAGTCCGGGGTGTTGACGGAGATAACCGGTGAGCACTCGGTGGCCCCGTAACCTTCATAGAGGGTAATGTTATGCTTGGTTTTAAAACCCTCGCGCAGGGCATCGGAACACTTATCGGCACCGGTCATGGCAATGCGCAGGGAGGCAAAATCGCCGTCCTCGGATTTTCGCAGATAGCCCCAGAAAAACGACGGAGTGCCGACTATAAAGGTTGCCTTATGGTCCCTGACGATGGTGCAGACCTTCTTGAAATCGAGGGGGTTGGCGTAGGTGAGCATGGTCATGCCGTGGTGGATCGGCAACCAGAAGGTGGCCATCAGGCCGAAGACATGAAAATAGGGCAGGGCGCACATGAACGTGTCGTCACTGCGAAAATTAAAAATCGGCGAAACCGAGGCGATATTGGCGAGGATATTTTTGTGGGTAAGCTGCACCGCCTTGGGATCCTTTTCACTGCCGCTGGTGAAGAGAATCACCGCCGTGTCATCCTCCAGGCCACGGTGCACGAGCATCTTGATTACGGCAGCGGGCAGGGCGGCGATGGCGGCGGCCATGAGTTTTTGGGCCGAGGTGATGCCGGCCATGATGTCCTCGATATAGATCATGCCGTCAACATGGGCGCATTCGATCTTTTCCAGCAGGGCCTTGGAGGTGATGATGTTCTTGAAGTCACACTTTTCCTGGGCGTACTTGGCGTTCTGTTCGGCCCCGGTCGAGTAGTTGATCATGACTGGGATGTGGCCGCTCATCAGTATCCCGATTTTAGTAAGGATGCAGCCGGCCGAAGTCGGCAGCATGATGCCGGTGAATCCGGAATCGAGTTTCTTGAAAATTTGCGCAAGGATGAGGCTGGCGATGAGGGACCGTGAATAGGTGAGTTCCCGGATCGTGGTGAAATCGTGGATTGCCAGTTTTTTCCCAAACTGCTTGGCTATGTCTATAAAATCGTGGTGTAAAAGCACCGGCACCTCCGAACGTATGAGTGGGATTGGTGATTGTTCCGGCCGCTCACAGCTATTGGCGGGCAACCGGGCCCAAAAGCATCAGGTTCAACTACCATTTTTTCGAAGACTTGGCAACTGCACAAGCACCTAAGCCTTCGATCCTAGTCAGGGGGATTCTCCCGGCGGAGGCAAGACGGTGCTTTCCGGCTCACAGTCGGAAATGTCGGTGATCGATTTAGGCAGTTCTTTTTTAATCTGCACCCCGAGTTCCCGTAGCTGTTCGGCATGGGCGACGAGGTTGCCGCGGCCGCGGGTCAATTTCAGATAGGCGCTGTCGTAGGTGGCGTGGCAGGTGGCCAGTTGCTTGCCGATCTTTTCCATCTCCTCGGCAAAGCTGCGGAACTTGTCATACATCAGGCCGGCGCGCCGGGCGATTTCCTGGGAGTTCTTGCTTTGCTGCTCATATTGCCAGATATTTTCAATGGTTCGCAGCGTGGCCAGAAGGGTGGTGGGGGTGACGATGACGACATTGCCGGCCAGGGCCTCGGTAAAAACACTGTCGTCCTGCTGGAAGATGGCGGAAAAGGCCGATTCGATGGGCATGAACATGAGGACGAAATCAAGGGAATGAATACCGGCAAGCCCCGGATAATTTTTGCTGCCGAGACCTGCAACATGGTCGCGCACCGCCTTGACATGCTGGGTCAGGTGACCGGCCCGTTCGCCCTCGTCGTCGCAGGTGACATAGCGCTCCCAGCTCACCAGAGACACCTTGGAGTCGACGATGATATCCCGGCCTTCCGGCAGGTGGATAATCACATCCGGCTTAAGAAGGCGGTTGCCGTCGTCGCGGAAGCCGCCCTGGGTATGGTATTCCTGGCCAAGGCGCAGGCCGGATTTTTCCAGCACCCGGTTAAGAATAAGTTCGCCCCAGTTGCCCTGGACCTTGGTGTCGCTTTTCAGGGCGCGGGTAAGATTCATCGCCTCGCGGTTGATCTGCTGGTTGAGATCGCGCAGCTGGACGATCTCACTTTTCAGTGACAGCCGTTCGCGGCTGTCGGTGCGGTAGATTTCGTTTATCTCCTGCTTGAAGGCGACCAGCTGGCGGTTGAAGGGCAGGAGGATGGAGTCGAGTCGATCCTTGTTGAGCTCGCTGAAGCGGGCACTTTTCTCATCGAAGATCTGCTGGGCAAGATTAGCAAAGCGCAGGCTCAGCTCCTCGCGGGCGTCCTGGAGGAGCAGGAGTTTTTCGGCTGCGTGTTTTCGCTCGTTTTTCAGCAGGGTGATGAGTTTCGCGGCGCGAATTTTCTGATGCGAGCCGCGTTGTTCGGCTATCGCCAGTTTGCGCGCGGTTTCGCGCAGCCGCCGACTTTGCCCGAGGAGGTAGACCACCCCGACAAGCGTTGTAAAAAACAGTATGACAAAACCGCCGGCACATAAGAGGAAAAGGGTCGGAAGGGCAAGGGCTGCAGGCAGAATTTTGGCCATTGCGGCG
>JAABQY010000162.1 GCA_011391225.1 Desulfobulbaceae bacterium
TGATCAGGAATAGTGTTAACCCAATAGGTGTAATAAGATATCGATGCTTGCCAATGGAAATCTTGTATGATTGCACTCATTCTTTTGCCCTGACCGCTAACCCATCTTCGAGCGTTATTGTTAGCGGGTTTTCCATTTAAGGGGTTGTGCAATATACCGGAGCCAATTCTCTGCACAGATTTTGATAACATGATACAATTATGAAATAAATAGTATCGTGGCCCATACTTATAGCCAGTGATTATTTTTTCATATTTAAAACCACTAAAATACCGATATGGCAAAATCTTATGCCCCGCGTATGCATTCAGCGGAACACATACTGAACCAGGTAATGGTCAAAAAGTTTAGCTGTGGACGTTGTTTCAGCGCCCATGTGAACAAAAAGAAGTCCAAGTGTGACTACAACAATTTTGATAGAGCCCTTACCGATGACGAAGCGAAGGAAGTCGAAACTGCGGTCAACAAGGCGATTTCTGCAAACCTGTGTGTAACCGAAGAGATGGTTTTTTTTGAGGAAGCCAATCAAAACTTTAACCTTACCCGTCTTCCGGACGGATTTGAAACCGTTCGTATAGTGAACATAGGCGACTATGATTCCTGCCCATGCATCGGAGAACATGTTGACAATACCGACGAAATCGGCGAATTCCATATCCTCTCCCAAGATTTCAACGACGGAGTTCTTCGAATACGCTATAAACTCGTCGATCCGGAATAGTAAGAACTGTTGAAGATTGTTGAAAACCCATTAATATTGAAGATGTGATCTATAGACGAGAAAGAAATTAACGACTGAAGAATGAGCACGAAAAAGATCATCATCATAGCCGGACCGAACGGGGCGGGAAAGACTACCTTTGCCAAAGAATTTCTACCGAAAGAGGCAAATTGCCCGACGTTTGTAAATGCCGACCTCATTGCAGCTGGTCTGGCTCCTTTTGAACCGGAACAGGTTGCTTTTCGAGCCGGTCGACTGATGTTGGAGGAGATATTCAATTATGCTGTTCGAGGAGTGAGCTTTGCCATTGAAACTACATTGAGCGGTCGAGGGTATGCCAGGCTTATTCCCGGCTGGCAGATAGACGGTTACATCGTCAAGCTATTCTTTCTCCGACTTGCTTCTCCGGAGTTGGCCATTGCCCGAGTCCAGCAACGAGTTCGCGAAGGAGGTCACAATATCCCCTCGCCAATCATACACCGCCGTTTTACGGCAGGACAAAGAAATTTTGAGATCTTATATAAGCCCGTCGTCGACGAATGGGCTCTTTACGATAATTCCGGAAGCGAACCTCTTCTTATTGAAGAAGGAGTAAAATCATGAGTAATCAGTCCGTTGATGCCAGTAAAAAAGGTAAAAAGCGTGATCCCGATTTAGCTGCTGCTGAAATCGCTATGAAACGGGCCGCACATAAAGCCCGTGAACGAGCCATGCAGATGGGCTCAGGAGTTACTGTCCTGAAAGACGGTAAAATCATTGTTGAACGGCAGGATTCATAAAGGCAAATCAAAGATTTTTTTAACAGCTTCAACTCTCAGATCTTTAAAAAGTGTAACGGAGTCTGCCTTGGTCCAAAGTCCAATGTGGCCCTGTATCGATTTTTCAGCAAGATAGTCAAACATCAACATTTCATTGACAGTGCAAGATACTTTCGTGTCGTTCACTGTCACTAGCAGAGTATGCCAAATTCCCCTATCAACAGGCATCTTGAGACGGACACGTTCAAAACGCTTATTGTCGATGAATTGAAAGAGAATGGCATTGTCTTCAAGTGAGTTGATCCTTAACACAAAATAGTTGCCGATATCCCGCAAACCAAAAACGACCCCACCAGCCTGATCGATACTTCCTCGCAGCGGTTTCACCATAAGTGAAATTGCGGCATTACCAACTTCCCCTTGTTTTGATACAATCAGGGGAAAATAAAAATATGCTCCAACGGTATCAAGCAGGTCCTGATAGGAACGACCAAAGGTTTTCGTTATCAAACCGGACACGTTGGACGAAAGGCTGTTCATAAACGGAGAGCCATCTGAAAGATAGCACGTTGTTCCGTTTTCCTCAGTGATCTGCCAATCTCCCAAATGCGTGTAGAAGGATTCCAGCGGCACTCGCGCCTTATGGTTGACCAGATCATAATTGCCCCGTAAAAATTCCGCTGCCAGGGTATCGACTTCCTGCTGGTTGGCAATAGCCATATCCAGGAGTCTGCTGCTCGCCAATAATCGACCAAGATGATCAAGGCAATCAAGCATTTCACTCCGTGGAAAACGATTGAACGAGGCTTCCAGTAAGTCTCCTTGAAGATTTACTGTGCAGCCGAGCTCACTGAGAATTTTACCCAGGAATTGAAGGCGAAGTGTCTTGCCAAAGAAGGTCCCGGCCCCACCCGAGAATTGGAGAGAGAGATAATTATGGTCAGGTTCGTCGCTGCAAAAGGTGTCGACTGTGGCAAAATGGTAGCCAAATCGTGCTGAAAAATTGAGATAGTCGGTGCCAATGAGGGCATAGCTGTCTCCTCCCGGTTCAGCCCCAAATTCCGAGGTGGCCGAAGCCGCTATACGGGCCAGAAAGCTATTCCCGTCAATCTGAAGGGTACCACTCCAATTGATACCTGGGTGAGTGAATCCCCGCCATAATGCTTGTATCGGCTCAGACATAAAATGTTCAGCTCTGACGGTATCGCAGGTGCTGAGTCCTGATTTGAGCCCACCGCCGAGGTCAATGAGATGCAAAGTCAGCGGGATATGGGTTGAGAGTTTCACGGAAATCGAGCTTCCCTCAGCTATGGCAGAAAGATTGAACATTTCATGTATTGCCTGCTCATGGGCAAAACGAATTATGTCATGCAATGAGGAACAGTTCTCGGGCAGATAATCTGCATCATCGGGATTGGTCAGATGAAGAGGTGAAAGAAAATCAAGTACAGATCGCATTCTCTTATGGACAGTACTGTCGAGAATGCGTCTTTTCGCTGGCTTGCCTGCTTGTCGATCATTGTCGATAATGCCTTCATATATCGTAGATTCAGTCTGTACATACAACGAAACCATTTTCCCTGCTGTGAGAAGGCGGGTAGCATCCTTGACATTGACGGCCATCGGCACGCCAAACTCTCTCGCAACTGAAGCAAGATGACAGGTGGGGCTGCCAATTTCCGAGATCAGGCCACTTATTTTGCCCATTACTTCTGCATAACGAGGTGAGGCTGTCCTGGTTACGAGGACTGCCTCATCAGGAATTGACGCAAGATTTTCCTGTTCTGAAACGATGTACACAGCTCCTGTGGCCACACCATGGGAAGCGCTGTTTCCCGTTCTGATCAAAGGTACGACGTTGCTTGGCTCAAGGATTGGTTCAAGAGGTTTGGGAAGGATATGCAGCGGACGGGATTGCAGGATGAACAGCCTGTGTGAGTTGTCAATAGCCCATTCAACATCCTGGGGGCAGGCAAACAACCCTTCCAAGATATTGCCCGCCAGGACGATGTGACCGAGATCCGTTTCGGAAAGGATTCCGGCATTATTAGAGTAATCGGTATCCTCATCAGTATTCGCAAGGACATTACTCTTTGATACTATTTCCTGACTTATGATGCGTGCCGTTGATCTGTCCCAAACATAGCTATCGGCTGCGGAGTCGCCACTGACAAGGTTTTCTCCGAGACCCAACACCGCGCTTATATGCATCGTTTTTGCGTCGCCGCCCAATGGCGAAGCAGTGTAAAGGACACCACTTGCAAAAGGATTAACCATCGCCAGGCAAAGAACACACATGGGTGTTTCTGTTATGTCGATACCGGTCATCTGTCGATAAGCTATGGCCCGTGGCGAGAAAGAACTTGCCACTACCTCCTTATAGGCGTCGATTATTCCTTCTCGGGGGACATTGAGTGCCGAGGTGTACTGACCAGCAAATGAGGCCTCGGAGTCTTCACGGACGGCACTGCTCCGTACAGCCAGTCGAACCCTGGAAAACGTATTTTTTTCAATAGTTTCGTAGTGTGTATGCAGCAATTCGATAAGTTCATCCGGAACTTGCGCAGCACGGACAAGCTGTAGAAGGCGATTGCTCACTTCGTCGAGTTTGGGATCACCCGGTGAAATCCCCGCCAACTCATCCAGCACCATCTGATCGATTTTGTTTTTTCTCAGAAAAAGGTCGTAGCCGGTCGCCGTGACGACAAACCCTGAGGGGATAAGCAGATCGGTCTGCCTGCAGATTGTGGCGAGATGTACTGCTTTACTGCCGGCGCTACCGATATCTGATGCCTGCAATTCCACTAATGATACGACGGCGGCTAACGCACCCCTGCTAATCGGAGGGCGTAATACTGAAGTGATAGAGGAGTTAATCTCATTGGCTTTCAACGAGAGCACGGTAAATCTGTTATCCGCAAGGGCGTTGAGACAACGTACTAGATTGAGCACCTGGCCGAAGAGGTTTTCATAGTGATAAGCGATATCAGCAGAGGTAAAAGACTGCCCGTTGTAATAGAGCATCTCCATTTCTGCCAACTGACGTAGCGCATCACGATTACTGTTTAAAAAATCCCTGAAATGGCGAAATTTTTCAACATGCTTTCCTGTAGATGCCGAAAGCAACACACAACTGTCCGCTTGTGAAAAAAACCTGAGTAATCCTTTCATGATCTATCTCATCGGTGTCCTGGTTATTGTTTAGGCAAGATGTTTCTGATTCTAAAAGCAAGTAAGCAGGACAACAACGATGGCTTGCTCGTGCAGGTGTACTTGAAAATTTCCTCAATGCCATCCGAGAGACATATCTGTCTTTTCGCAGCAATTGTTGCTATTGCCTGTTTTTTTGAAAGTCCTTTGTGACGCATCAAATACGCTGCGACGATACACACTGAACGGCTCCTACCAGCTTGGCAATGAACTAACAATTTGAAACCATTCTCAACCTGAGCCGCGATAAAATCAATTGCGGCGAGGACATATTCTCGGCTGTTCCCTGGCCCATCATGTAATGGCACGCAATAGCCATCGATATCGGTCCTCTCTCCGCAACAGCCAGACAATAAACATAATATAGAATCAAATTGAGGGGCATGCTTGACTGCATCAAGTGCATCGCCGATGGCGATCTGGTCGGTTATCCAATCCATGCTTTGAATTTTTCAGACGCTTGGAAGTATTTCCAAATCTTTGAATACGGTAACAGAATCAGCCTTCGTCCATAAACCGACATAGCCATCCAGGTTTCTGTCGGTCACATATTCCAGCAGCTGCACGTCATCGAGGTATGCTCGAATCAATCTGTCCTGTGTCTCGGTACGCAGGTTATACCAGCTTCCGGCCTTGATAGGTGTGTCAACTGCGACACGCTCAAAGCGTTTGTTATTTCGGAACTCGAAGAGGACGGCATTGTTTTCAAGTGCGTTTATCCTTAGAACGAAGTAATTCGCCCAATCGCGAATAGCAAAGGCAAGACCACCCGCCTGATCTATTACTCCCGACAGGGGCTTGACCATGACTTGGGCTGTTCCTTTGTCCATGTGGCTCGCCTTGGCTATGGTCAGGGGGAAGTAATGATAGGCCTCGATATTATCGAGATACTCCATATAGCGCCTCTGACCAATAAAACGACCGACGGTCTGGTTGATGCTTGCCGATATTTGCGAGCTGAAGTGCGAACCGTCTTGCAAAATACCCGCTTCCACATCGCCTTGATCTTTTTTCCAGTCTCCAAGGACCAGGTAAAAATTCTCGGGAGCATCTTTTCGTTCGGCTTCGAGAAAATTATAACTACCCTGGAAAAACGATTCGGTCAGCATCTCAACTTGGTCGGCATTTCTGATAGCCATATCGAGAAGCCTGGTGCTGCCGAGCAACCTACCCAACTGGTCAAGAGTCTCTTTCATCGCCGGTCGGTCGAATCGGGTGAGTGATGCCTCGATAAGATCGCCCTTGAGGACGGTTTCAAAACCCAGGCGGTTAAGGACATTGGCAATGTATTGAATACGCAGGGACTTGCCATAGTGCGCCCCGGCACCTCCGGTAAAATGCAGCGCCACATAGTTATGTTCGGCATCGTCGGTAACCAGTGCGTCAACTGTGGCAAAATGATAGCCGAAACGAATACTGAGATTCATGTAATCGTCTGATATTATCATATAGCTTGCGCCACCCAATTCCCCCTGCTGCGGCAGCACGCCGCCCGCCATTAAGGACATGAAATTGTGGGCACCCACTGTCACGGAACTGGACCAGTTGATGCCGGGGTGCGAGAGTCCTTGCCACAGCGCGCGAAATGGTACGCTTTCAACCTGGTGGGCGTTGACTTCGTTACAGGTGGTCAAGCCTTCGCGCAAACCGCCACCCAGATCCAAGGCAAATAATTGGATGGGTATATTCACCTTAAGTTTCACGGCATTGCGTTGTCGATCGGTAGCTTCGCTGAAGCGGAACATCTCTC
>JAABQY010000163.1 GCA_011391225.1 Desulfobulbaceae bacterium
TCGCTGCAACTCGCCAAGTTGGCCCTGACTTTTTCCGAACCGGAATATTTTGCACTGGCTTTCGCCGCGCTGACTCTGATCGCGACGCTGGGCGGCAAAAAAATGGCCAAGGCCTTCTTGATCGGTTTTATCGGCCTGCTGATCGCCACCATCGGCATCGATCCGATGTCCGGGGTGGAACGTTATACCTTCGGCTGGAGCGGCCTGATCGGCGGGGTCAACTTCATCGTCGCATTGATCGGCACCTTTGCCGTCGGCGAGATCCTGATGACCTCCGAAAAGGGGTCCTCGTTCGGCGGCGAGGGCGACGTGAAGGTCTCCACCGAGCTGCCGTCCCTGGCCGAGATGCTCAAACTGAAGTGGAATGTACTGCGCTCGGCGGTGCTCGGCACGATTATCGGCATCCTGCCCGGCGTCGGCGCGACGACCGCCGCCTTCGTCGGTTATTCGGAAGCGGTACGCTGGTCGAAACATCCGGAAAAATTCGGCACCGGCACCCCCGACGGTATAGCCGCGCCGGAGACCGCCAATAACGCGGCCACCGGCGGCGCCATGGTTCCCCTGCTGACCCTCGGCATCCCAGGCAGCGCCACCACTGCGGTCATGATCGGCGGTTTCATGGTCCATGGCCTGCAGCCCGGGCCTATGCTCTTTATCAACCAGCCGGAACTCATGTACTCGATTTTTATAGCGATGTATGTAGCCAACGTGTTCATGCTCTTTGGCGGCATCATCGTCGCCAAGCTGTTCTCCAACTTCCGCAAGCTGCGCTATTCGATTCTCGGGCCGTGCATCTTTGTCTTTGCCACGGTCGGCGCTTTCGGCATCAGCAACTCGATGTCCGATGTCTGGATCATGTTCGTCTTCGGCCTGATCGGCTACGTGATGAAGAAATTCGACTACTCGATCGCTCCGCTGATCATCGCCCTGGTGCTCGGCGGCCTGGCCGAGGAATCGTTGCGCCGCGGCATGCGCATGGCTGACTACGACCTGCTCGCTTTCGTTTCGCGGCCCATAGCCGGCACCATCATTGCCTTGTCGCTGCTGACCCTGCTCTATACGTTCTACAGCAGGTTCAGTCATAAGCCTAACGTCCTGGCCGGGGAGATGCATCTGCCTGGTAAGAAATGAGGATGTCGATACAACCTACTGTCATCAAACATACCTGAGGAGCAGCAACGATCATGATCGTCAACAGTGCCTGTCTGACAGGAATCAGGGCCATCGAAGTACGGCAGCGGGAGCTTTCGCCCGGTGACGATGAGATCCTGGTGAAGACCCATGCCGCCGGCATCTGCGGCCAGGACAAGAATCTGTACAACGGTATCATTCCGCCGGCCGGCGGCCTGCACACCGAGATGCGATCGGCCTTTGGCTACCCCTATTTTTTTGGTCACGAAGCCGGCGGCACTGTCGTTGAGGTGGGCAGCAACGTTCGGCGCTACCGACCCGGTGACCGGGTTATCGCCTTCGGCTGGGTGGAAACCTACAGTGATTATTTCGTGGCCGGCGAGAACGATCTCGAACCGGCTCCCGAAGGGCTGGACATGGATCTAATCGCCCTTGGCGAGCCGATAGGTTGTGCGGTGTTTTCCGGGCTATGTTCGAAGGTGCAGCTTGGCGATACGGTGGCCGTGATCGGCATGGGCTTCGCCGGCCAGGTGATCGCCCAGGTGGCGAAGAAAAAAGGGGCGCATCAGGTCATCGGGGTCGACGTTGTCGAGGGGAAACTCAAGCTGGCCAAACGACTCGGGCTCGACCAGGGAATCAACAGCGCTGAGACCGATCCGCTGTCGGCCATCCTTGATCTGACCGGCGGTGCGGGTGCGGATGTTGTGGTCGAGGTCGCCGGTACCGGGGCAGCGGTGCAACTCTGCAACGATGCGGTCAAGCACAACGGGACCCTGGTCTTCTACTCCTGGATCACCCAGGATATCAAGCTCAATATCTCGCGCTGGCACAACAATTCGTTGCAGATCGTCAATACCGGACTGGTTCATCACGGCGTCCTGCAGCGCCAAATCTGGGTTCCCCAGGCGCTCCGACCGGTGCTGCTCGGCCAGATCGATGTCGCCTCGTTGATTACCCACACCTATCCCCTGGCGAGGATTGATGAGGCGATGGAAACCGCCAACAACGATCCGGATGCGGTCAAAGTGCTGCTGCGGCCTTGAGTGGAGGAAAACAGTGTCAGATATTTCTAATCCGCTGATTTTTGGGCGATGAAGGAGCGAACCGCTACGGTTTTGCATGGATAATGAGCGACTTTTTCTATCGGCAATTGGCCAAGGTGGCCCAGCAGGAGTCGGTGGCCGCGGGTCAAACAATTATACTGAAGGTTGATCTTGCGCTGGCCCACGATGGTACGGGGCCTGCTGTTTTGCAGGCATTGCAGGCCAGTGGCGGGCGTCCGGCCTCCTGTTGCCGGACCTTAGTCACGCTCGATCATGCATTTCCGGCGCCTAGCGTTGCCGACCGACAGTTTCAGCGGGACCTGATCGCCTTCGCCGCACAAAACCAGGTGCTGTTGTATAAGAACGGCGAAGGTGTTCTGCACCAGGTGGTGGCGGAAGAAGAGTCACTCTGGCCGGGGATGATCATTGTCGGCGCGGATGGCCATGTCGCCACGGCCGGAGCTTTCGGCGCCCTGGCTTTTTCGGTCACCGCACCGCGTTTTGCCGAGGTGATTTGCCGGGGGTCCTACGAACTGCGCGTTCCCGAACAGGTGGTCGTTGCTGTGCTGGGAACCGGCTCAGCGGAAATCATGGCCCGAGACCTCGCGATGCATCTGATCCTCACCCACGGTGATACGATCAAAGGAAAAGCCGTTGTGTTGACCGGCAGCGCAATCTACCAGCTCTCCATGAGTGAGAAAATGGCCTTCTGCAACTTCCTCCCCGAAGGCGGCGTTGTCACAGCCTTTGTTTTGCCGGAGGGTGAGTGGGCCGTCCATGATATCGAAATCGACGCCGGCACCGTTCAGCCGCTTGTCGCACTGCCTGGGACACAGTTGTCGTTTGCCCATCCCAGCAGTCTTGCCGAACAGCGCATCTCGGTGGCGATGATCGGCAGCTGCTCGTCGGGACGGCTTGACGATATCAAGGCGGCGGCCGAAATCCTGCTGAAACATGGAATCCACCCCGATGTGACCTGCCTGATCACGCCGGCCTCCCGCAATATCCTGGAGGCGATGGATACCTTGAAATTGTCGGCGGCCTTGCGCAATGCCGGGGCGATCATTCTGCCGCCCGGCTGCGGTCCCTGTCCCGGCCGACATCTGGGGGTGCTCGGTGACGGCGATGTGGCCATCACCACAACCATCAAGGCCAACCCGGGACGAATCGGGGCGCTGGGTGCCAGGATCTTCCTCGCCTCCCCGCTGACGGTGGCCTGGTCTGCGGTCAATGGCCGGATCACCGCTCCGATCATGACGAAATGATGAAGACGTGCCAATAAAAGACAGTAATATATCGTTTTAATTAATATTATCTTGTATGAAGGAGTAATTGATCATGAGTTATCAGAGTGGACGCCATTTCCTGCAAATTCCCGGACCGACCAACGTTCCCGACCGTGTTCTGCACGCCATCGGCCAGCCGACCATCGATCATCGCGGCCCTGAGTTTCAGAAGCTGTCTGAAGAAGTGCTGCTCGGCTTGCGGCGGATTTTTAAGACCCCCGGACCGGTCATCATCTACCCGTCCTCGGGGACCGGTGCCTGGGAAGCGGGGTTGATCAACACCTTGAGCCCCGGTGATAAGGTTCTGATGTTCGAGACCGGCCATTTCGCCACCCTCTGGTGCACCATGGCCCGCAAGTTCGGCATCGAGGTGGATTTCGTGCCGACCAACTGGCGGCACGGTGCCGACCCGCAGATCGTCGAGGACAAACTCAAGGCCGATACCGAACGGCGGATCAAGTCGGTGAACATCGTCCACAACGAGACATCCACCGGCGTTACCAGCCGTATCGACGAAATCCGCCAGGCCATCGACAATGCCGGCCATCCGGCCCTGTTCATGGTCGATACCATTTCCTCGCTGGGCTCTGTCGACTACCGGCAAGAGGAGTGGAAGGTAGACGTCACGGTCGGCTGTTCGCAAAAGGGACTGATGCTGCCGCCCGGCCTTGGTTTCAACGCGATCAGCGCAAAGGCTTTGGAGGCTTCGAAGCATAACGGTTTCACTCGTCACTTCTGGGACTGGAACGACATGCTCAAGGCTAACACCAACTATTGGTATCCCTCGACACCGGCCACCAACTTGCTGTTCGGGTTGCGAGAGGCGATCCAGATGCTTGAAGAGGAAGGGCTGGACAATGTTTTCGCCCGCCATGCCCGCTTCGCCGAGGCCACCCGCCGGGCTGTGCGAACTTGGGGGTTGGAAATCCTCTGCGAGGAGTCGAAGGAGCACAGTCCGGTTCTGACCACAGTCATGATGCCGCAAGACAAGGGGGCCGATGCGTTCCGGAAAGTGGTTCTCGACGCATTCAACATGTCACTGGGCAGCGGCTTGGGAAAGGTGGCCGACAAGGTATTCCGGATCGGTCATCTCGGCTACCTCAACGACTTGACGCTGCTCGGCACACTGGCCGGGGTCGAGATGGGGTTGGAACTTGGCGGTATCAAACACCAGAAGGGCGGTGTGCAGACGGCCATGGCCTATCTCCAAAAGCAAGCAGCAAACTAGGGAATAACATCCCTTTATTGTGTGTTTTTTACAAGTAGTTTTTCCGGCTCTACCGGCCATGGCCGGTAGAGCCGTCTTTGTTCGAAAAGGAATACTCGATGGAAGATAACAAAAATATGTTCAATGATCTGAAAAAACGGATCGAAGGAGATGTCCTGGACAACGAACTCAGCCGCTCGCTCTACAGCAGTGGCGCTTCGCTGTTTCGCATCAAACCGCTGGCCATCGTGCAACCAAAGACCAAGCAGGATATCATCGAGACCATCAAATTTGCCTCTGCCCACAAAATCCCGCTTACCCCGCGCGGCGGCGGTACCAGTCGCGCCGGCAACGAACTCGGTCCCGGAATTCTGATAGATTTCAGTAAAAATCTCAACCGGCTTCTGGAACTTAACGTCGAGGAGGGCTGGGTCCGGGTCGAACCGGGCCTGGTTCTGGCCGACCTGAACCAGCAGTTGAAAAAGCACGGCCTCTTTTTCCCGATCGATCCATCGACTATCGATTCGGCGACGCTCGGCGGCATGATCGCCAACAACTCCAGTGGCCCGCACGCTGTCAAGTACGGCACGACCCGCGCCCATGTCAGGGCACTGGAATTGGTGCTGGCTAATGGCGAGATCATGCGGACCGGTCCGATGCACCCTGCCGGACAGACTGCAGGAGCAGCATCCGCCCCCGGCCTGGCGGCAACGATCAGGACGGCAGTTCCCGAGATTATCAAGCGTTTTGAGTTCTATCTCGAAGAGGAGCGACCGTTTACCAGCAAGAACTCCTGCGGTTATCATGTCTGGGATCTGTCTGCCGGCGATTCCTTCGACCTGACGCCTTTGCTGGTCGGATCGGAAGGGACGCTGGCCATCATCTCCGAGGCAATACTGGCGCTTTCGCCGATCCCGCAGAAAGCCTTAAGCGGGTTCGTCTATTTCGACGATCTCGGCAAGGTCGGCGAGGCGACCCAGCAGATTCTCGAGGAAGGCCCGTCCATGGTCGAGATCATGGAAAAACATATTCTCGATCTGGCCCGGGAACAGCACCCGGAATTGGCCCAATTTTTTCCAGAGAACACCGAGGCCTCGCTGTTTATCGAATTCCAGGAGGACTCCGCCGAACTGCTGCAGGAAAAATTCGCCCGGGTCACCCAGCGGCTCATCGAAGACAAACAGCTGGCGGTTTCCGTTCTGCAGGCCCGCAATGCTGCCGATATGAAAACCTTTACCAAGGTGCGCGGCATTTCCGGGCCGATTCTCAACCGTATGAAAGGGCCGCGTCGGCCGATCGCCTTTATCGAAGACGCCGCCGTCCATGTCAGCCGGCTACCCGAATATATCAGCGGCCTGCGCCAGCTGTTCGATCGCTTCCAGGTCAAGGCGGCGATCTACGGGCATGCCGGTGACGGCAACCTGCACAACATGGCTATTCTCGACCTGCGGCAGCCTGATGATGTCAAGACCATGTTGGAGCTCTCCGAGGCCGTCTGCGAATTGGTTCTTAGTCTGAAGGGCACGGTGAGCGGCGAGCATGCCGACGGCCGCCTGCGCAGCTACTATGTGCAACGGCAATATCCACATCTCTACAAGGCGATGAAGGAGATCAAGGCGGTCTTCGATCCGGACGGTCTGATGAACCCCGGGGTGATCATCTCCGGTGCAGAGAACGCCCTCGGTCACGATTTGAAATTTGGGCCGGATT
>JAABQY010000016.1 GCA_011391225.1 Desulfobulbaceae bacterium
ACTATTCCAACTGGGGTAATCTTGACGGCTTTAAGAAGAATTGCGATGACCTCAAGATGTCCGTCTACGATGTCAGCGAGGAGAGTCTCGCCGGGGAGATTCGCAAACTCGACGAGTCGATCAGCTTTCTTGAAGAGCGGGCGGAGGAGCACCTCACCCCCATGGAACGGGTGAGGATTGTTCGCAGCATCCAGCGTTTCAGCCTGAAAGACATCCTCGAAAATATCTACGAAGACTATACCGAGCTGGGTGGCGAAGGCGATGCCAATGTCGATCCGGCGATGATCTGTGCCAAGGCCACCATCACCAGGAGACTGAAAAACAAGCCATATACCGCCTCGGTTATGGTCATTGGCCAGGAAACCGGGCACGGTGAAGAATTTCGCAACGGCGGCTCGTGTCGGCCGCAGGGTAATGAAAAGGCCCTGCGCTATATGAAGGTTGCGGAAACCGAGGGTATTCCCATCCATTTTTATATCTTCACCCCCGGTTCCTACCCGGTAGAAGAAGGGTCTGGGGCGGCGCAGCAGATCGCCAGAAACATCTACGCCATGACCAAGCTTCGGGTGCCGATGATCTCAATGATCTCAGAGGGCGGATCTGGTGGGGCCGAGGCTATCGGTCTTTCCGACTACCGTTTGATGACCTCGCACGGCTACTATTCGGTCATTTCTCCGGAGGGCGCGGCAGCCATTGAAGGCAAGATTCGCGAGGGATTGAAAGTTCCCAGGGAATTGATTGAGGTTTGTGCCGACCGGTTGAAACTGACTGCCAAGGACAATCTGGAAAAGGGCACCATCGATCGTATTATCTACGAGCCGATGCTTGGGGCAAGAAGGGACGATTTTACTTTCTTTGCCAAGCTGCGAGCGGAAATGCTCCGGGCCACCGACAAGGTGGTGCTCTCGGCCAAGAGCTTCAGTGCTCTCCGCACCTATGAGATCAGGCGCAAAAAGCATCAGCCGGCCACCGAAGAAACGCAACTGGAATTACCCTGGGATCTCAGCCGGGTGGAAATCGACAAGCTCCTGACCCTGCGCTCAACGAAATACCTCAGTCTTGGCCGCAATGGCTACAGAGGCACCGTCGAGGCGGAAGAGGGGTTTTACAATCTGGCCAAGGTGAAGACGGAAAAACTCTACTACACCCTGCGCTACGATATCATGAAAAACCACAAGCGCCAGGTGCGCAAGGTTATCAGTGATGTGTCGGGAGAAAGTTCGGTAATGCTCAGACGCCTTTCCGAACCTTTTACCGCCTTCATGGAGCTGTGGGGAAAAAAGCAGGAAGACAAGCCGCAACGCCTTATCACGTATGCAGGCAGCGCCGGTCAGCAGGACGCCCAGTCACCGAGGGTCGATCCGCTGGAACTCACCGACACCTACACCAGCCCCTTAGCCAACGAGGATCGAACCATTTCATGCCCTGACGCCGAGAAATACGGCTGCAAAGATCTATGGATACCCGATCTCTACGGCGAATTTGCCGGGGTCTGTGAGACCTGCGGCCATCATTTCCCTCTTGAGCACAAGTGGTATCTGAAAAATATTTTTGATCCCGGCTCGATTCGATATTTCAACACCGAGATAAGTGCCGGCAATCCGCAGAACTATACCGGCTTTACCGAGCGATTGCAGCGCTCGAAAGACAAGACCGGTGAGCGATCCGGCAATATGACCTTTCATGCCAAGATTAACGGCATCCAGATCATTGTCACCATGCTCTATTCCGATTTCCGCAACGGTACTGTCGGCTCGGCGGAAGGAGAAAAGTTCGCCCAGGCCTGCGCCTTGGCCAAACGCAAAAAACGGCCGTTGCTCGCCTATATCCATACGACCGGCGGGATTCGCATCCAGGAAGGGAGCCTCGGAGTCGTGCAGATGCCCAAGTGCACCATGGCAGTGCGGGAATATGTCGACGCCGGTGGTTTGTATCTGGTGGTCTACGATAACAATTCTTACGCCGGGCCGGTGGCCTCGTTTCTTGGCTGCTCGCCTTACCAGTTCGCCATCCGCTCAAGTCGTGTCGGCTTTGCCGGGCCGCGGGTTATCAGGGAAACCACCGGTGCCGACATTCCCCCCGATTACCACTCGGCGCGTAACGCCTTGAAACGCGGCCATATACAAGGGATATGGGACCGGCGGGAATTTCGAAGAAACCTGCATAAGGCCCTGCTGACCATGGGCAGCCCAAGTCTCTATTATCGCTGAATTAATCTGATTTTCATAGCAGATTGGGAATAAAGGTGATGATTTCCGGAAAGATCAGCAAAAGAATGATTTGTATAAAATCAGCGACAAGAAAAGGCGCTGTTCCCTTGTAGATCGTGGCCATCGGTACTCCGGTCATTCCTTGAATGACAAAGACATTCATGCCGACCGGCGGCAGGATCATTCCCATCTCCATCAGTTTCGTAACCATTACTCCGAACCAGATGGGATCAAAACCGAGATTCATGATCATCGGAAAAAGGACCGGTATGGTGAGCAGCATGATCGCCAGCTCATCCATGATTGCCCCAAGAAATATCATTAAAAAGACGATCGCCATGAAGATGACGTATTTGCTGACATGCAGGCCACCAACCCAGGTGGCCAGCTCAAACGGTAGTCGCGTCACCGAAAGAAAGTAATTGAGTAACATGGCGCCGAGGATGATGAGAAAAAGCATCCCGGTTGTTGAGCTGGTCTCCAGAAGACAGTTTTTCATCGATTCCCAGGTCAGCTTACGTCTGTAAATCATACAGATAAATGCCCCGAAAGCACCAACGCCGGCAGCTTCCGACGGGGCGAAAACGCCGGCATACAATCCTCCGATAACAACGACAAAAAGGATCGCCACTTCGGTCACCCCTTTGAGTGCCACCAGCTTTTCCTTCGTGGTGAACTGCGGTCCAGGAGGACCAAGTTCCGGTTTTATCTTGGTTATAATGAGGATGACCACCATGTACATCATTGCCTGCATGATACCGGGGATAAAACCGGCAACAAAAAGTTTGGCAATCGATTGTTCGGTCAGTATGCCATAGAGAAGAAGGATGACACTCGGCGGAATCATTATGCCGATCGTCCCGCCGGCGGCCAGGGCGCCGGTGGAGAGCATGGGGTGATAGTTGTATTTATTCATTTCCGGCATGGCTACCCGGCAGAGAGTGGCCGCCGTGGCTATAGCCGACCCGCTGATGGCCGCAAACAGGGCGCTGGCCATGACGGTAGCCATGGCCAGTCCGCCCCTGAACCGGCCGAGCCAGACATAGGCCGTCCGGTACATGTCTTCGCTCATCCCGGAGTTGAAGGCAAAATTTCCCATCAGGAGAAAGAGCGGCAAAACGCAAAGAGTCTCGTCGGCAAAGGAGGTAAAGGGGACTGTTTTTAAAAGACCGAGGGCAGGAGTAAAACCTGCGATAACACCGAAACCCACAACCCCGACCAGCCCCATGACGATACCGATGCTCATTCTCGAAAAGGTGATGGCGATGAGAGAGGCGGTACCGATGAGAGCGATGGTGCTGGGTGTCATGACTTGAAAACCTCCCTAAAGGTTTGCAGAAGATGGGCGAGCATGAAAGTCACAAAGGCCATGAAACCGATCGGCACTGCCAATAAAAATGGAGCATTAGGGATCTGCAGGACTGCCGATTTTATGTTGCTCGATTGAGCCTCGAAAAAGCCGACCCATCCCTGCCAGATTACAAAACCTATCAGGGTGATGGTGATAAGTTGGGTTATAATATCAGCTATGGCGCGGATTTTCCTGGGCAGTTTTTCGACGAGAATATCGACGCCGACATGGCACTTTTGCGCCGCTGAATAAGCGACGCAAAAGGGTACGATGATTGCCATGAGATATTCTACCAGCTCGTAAGCGCCGGGGATTGGTCGATTCAGGATGTAGCGACCGATAACATCTCCGGCCATAATAAACATCAATGCCAGCAGACCCATGCCGGAAATAGTTACTACGAGCGCGCGCAACCAGCGGATAGGTGGTGGCGGTTCGGATTGTCCGGCAGGAAGTGCGGATATTGCTTTCGGGCTATATCCGCCCAATAAGTCCGTTACACTTGTCTGCATGTTTTCCTCCTGCATAACTTCACCTCTGTGGCAGGAATCGAACCACAAGCCAAGGGCTACGTTTCACAATTGCGGTATAACAAGATCACGCGTCTGACAGGCATGCAATGCAGTTGCGGCCTCAGTGATCTCAATCGCATTGTCTTATGCCAACCTGATCTGAGTAACCTTCCGGGTGATGTTACTTCTTGCCGCCCAAGATCTCGAGGGTGGAGTCGAGAATTTTCCGGGCTTCAGGACGACCGTCTTTTTCCATTTTCTTAACCCATTGCTCCCAGATTGGTTTGCCGCCAATCTCAAGCCAGCGTTGACGCTCAGCCTGCGTTAGTTCAGTGGGTATGATGTCGATTTTACTTTCCTTGGCTTTGTCCATCGCGGCTTTTTTAGCGGAATCAAAGAAATTCCGACCCCAGAACTTCGATCCTTCAAGACCGCCGACGCTCATGATGGCGTCTTGAACATCCTGCGGCAGGCTAACCCATTTGGCCTTGTTCATGGAGATGGAGAAATAGACTGCCGGGAAAGGTACCTCGGTATAATGTTTCACTACTTCATAGAACCTGAAGCCATGGATTGCTTCCCAGGGAGCCCCCATTCCGTCAACCACACCTTTTTG
>JAABQY010000017.1 GCA_011391225.1 Desulfobulbaceae bacterium
GCCGAAGTCGACGATCCCAAGGGATCTTCTCACCCTCCGCCATATACTGGAGAAAGGCAATGATGACGTAGGCGATACCGGCGATATAGGGTGCGTACTGAACAATCTGCCACAATGTTGCGGTGAGTGTTGTCATGAAGTCAGACCCCAGACGCAGGTTGAAGAGCAGATACAGTGCGGCTGAAAGATATAATGAAACTTTTCCTTGAAGATTTCCCATATGAACTCGCTTAATACCCTGTATTTTCCGGCAACAGCTATCCACTCGCCACGCCTTTATCCGATTTTCCTGTTATTTCAAAATGTTCATCTTCTTTCCCCAGTGGAAGACGGCAAAGAATCCCCCGATAGTTTCATTAAATCGGGGTTCTGTCAAGTACATACTCCCTGCCCGCTTGGCGAGGAGCGAGATCGCTTCCTGCGCTTGGTCGCCGACATTAAGTCCGGCACCGATGATTACGCCGCCCGGCTGAGCTCCCTGACCTTGGCTGCCATGACCGGTCCCCACCAGTCGGTAGAGTCGGAGAGATCGATCGTCCGATCTCTGTATGGCACCCAGGAGCTTCCGCCCCAAGCACGTGGACGGGAGGAATTGGAAAAACTCTGGCAAGCACGGCTGGTCCTGGCGATAGGCGAACTCCTCGATCAGGATGAAGAGGAGATCTCTGTCAACCTGGCTGAGCTTCTGGATGAGGAAAAGCTGCTCTTCAAAGAACTGCAGGGAGAAGACGACAAAGAGGAAGAAGAAAACCCTTTTGCCGAACTGACCCGACTTGAGGGCTCGTTGCGGGTAAACTCTACCAGCAATATCAAGAAAAGATTTAAAGCCTGGAGAACCCTTTTCCTGGCCGGGGAGATGGAGGAATGCGGAATTTTTCTTGCCGATGGCATGGACAGTGGCGACATCCTGCTGGAAATGTATCAGCAGAAGACCGGACAGCAGGCTCCCTTGG
Organism: Desulfobulbaceae bacterium; assembly: GCA_011391225.1. Classification (GTDB taxonomy): domain Bacteria; phylum Desulfobacterota; class Desulfobulbia; order Desulfobulbales; family Desulfocapsaceae; genus Desulforhopalus_A. Next base: position 954 of record JAABQY010000017.1, read on the forward strand.
TTGCTGGCCTCGAACTGCCGGTTTTAGTTGGTTGGGATAATGATGAAGCAAATACTGCAGTGTGTAAATTTACCACAAATAACTCACCCTTCCTTACGGCCATAGGGGAGACATTTGCGGCGCTGATCAGCCAAACGGCAATGCCTGACCATCCGTTCGAACCCGCTGCTGCCTGGGAAAAGCTGCTCGCTGCCGATTTCCCGGCCGAGCAGTTCGGCAGAATTGCCATTAAGTTCTACCACTTCCAGGGTCTTCCCTGTTCAACACTTATGGGGAAAATCTCGGGCGCCCAAAGCGCTGGGAACAGCGGCCTGCTGGCGGTGATCGGATAATTCGCCGGCAGCAGGATTCTGCCTCAGCCTCCGGCTATTTACAGCAGGTGTAGGGATTAATGGTCAAAACCGGGCAAGAGGCCGATCGCACCACCTTGTCGGCGACACTGCCGAACATGATCTTCTCCAAACCCTTGTAGCCATGGGTACCCATGATGATCATATCGGCCTTGATTTCAGCCCCATACTCGACGATTTTTTCAGGAACGTCGCCCATGAAGACCTTGTAGCTCAATTCCTTCACCCCGGCCGCTTCACAGTACTGCACCATTTCCCCACAGAACGAGGCCATTTTTACCTCCGCACTCTCGATGAGTTCGCCTTCAAGGGAGGGCAGAGACATCTGCGGTACAAAAAAGCCGGAATAGTCATCAAAATTCTGTACGACGAACACCAGATACATCGAGGCCCCAAATTTGCCGGCGATATACGCCGCTGATTCGGCTATCAATCTGGAATTATCTGAAAAATCAACCGGTGTTACGACTTTCTTTATCTCATTCATGATACTCATAATTTCTCCCCCTTTCTTATTGGTTTAAATTCGCAGTGAAAATGCCCTGATTTTCTCGCCAATATTTTTTTAAACGAAAACTGCGTGCAAATTTGTCATACCCGGAAATTTTGTTTTCACAACGATTTTCTAGCCCCTTTCTTTTAATTTTCTCATATCATACCTACCGATGCAAGTATTTCATTATCACTCGTAAATTCAATATTCCGCCACAAGTAATTTGCTTTGACAAAACTGATTTTGGCAATATTTTCATAGATAGGCACTTTGTAGTACTTACATGCACCCAGAGAAACGGCTCGTGTAACACATCCCGGCTGAAATAAGAAACACTACCAGAGGCAAAAAGAGGCTCTCCTGTGAACATAATCAAGGCTATCTCCATCAGCGACCGGAAAGGAACTCGCAAAAGCAATATTGATACAACCAATCTTATCGCCGACTTCGGCCTGGAAAATGATGCCCATGGCGGCAAATGGCACCGGCAGGTGAGCTTTCTTGCCCAGGAAAGCATTGACACCATGCGGGCTAAAGGGCTTGAGGTGGTTGCCGGCAATTTTGCCGAAAACATCACCACCGAAGGACTGAACCTCATCGCTCTTGAGGTTGGCAGGCACATCAGCATCGGCGATGCGAAGTTGGTAATTTCTCAACTCGGGAAAATCTGCCACACCCGCTGCGCCATCTTCCATCAGGCGGGAGACTGCGTCATGCCGCGGGAAGGAATTTTTGCTGTCATCCAAAAGGGCGGAACCATCCGGGTTGGCGATGTTATCAGGGTGGAGGCAGAAATTTTCCGATCGGCGGCGATAATCGGCAGCAAGGAGGCAGAGGACACCCAGGGCGATCAATTGCAAAAGCTCGTTTGGGAAAAATTCCAGCCAGCCTTTATTCGCTTTGACGCGATCACCAAAAAGGAAGGTGGGACATTGGCCGCCATCCTTGATGATCTGACTGTCACCCAGAAAACCACGGATATCGTGGTCTTTGATCCTTCCGGGAGCCTCGGCCTGACTCTCACCGGATACGCGCTAAAAGATAATCGACCGAACTGTTACCAGCGAGAAACGTCCTCTATCTTCTACTGCCGAACGGTAGCCGAGGTGGAAAGGTTGTAATATGCAAAAATACTCATACTGCTTCCGGGTTCGGAGAAGCCGGATTGCTCCCCTCAGGACTTCTCCCCCCAATGTACCCCAATAGTGCCAAGCATAAACTTTTTATACCCGACGTGGGTGAACCCGGCGCCCGCAAACACTTCTGCCAAAGCCGCAGCGTTATAAAAATCCATTGTTGATCCGGTCAGGTAGGCATAGGCGGCCGCGTCATCGGCAAGCAATTTCCCCATAACAGGGATACCAAAACGAAAATAGAAACGTACCAGGGGATACAGGACGTTTTTCTCTGGTGGGGTGGTGTCGAGGCAGACGATTTTGCCGCCCGGCTTCAGTACCCGATGAACTTCCCGGAGAACTTTTCCGGCGTCATCGACGTTCCGCAACAGATATCCAAAGGTCACCGAGGCAAAGCTGCCATCGGCAAAGGGCAGGCAGTTGGCATCACAAGCATGCCAGAGGATATCGGTATCGGCAAAACGCTTCTTTGCCTCATTGAGCATGTTCAGGGAAAAATCGCCGCCCACGACCCTTGCATTGGCATAGGTGTCTGACATCAACGCCGCAATATCCCCGGTTCCCGTTGCCAGATCGAGGGTGCATCCCTGACCCGGGTCGCCTGCCGTTCTGACCACAAATTTACGCCACTGCTGATCCTGCCCCAAGGTCATGACCCGGTTCATAAGATCATAGCGACCGGCGATGGCATCGAACATCTTTTGTACGCCCGGGCCTTTACTCAAATTTTTCTCCCTCAATCAACACGGCGCAAAACCAGGTGTCCGCGGAAAAGCAATGACCTCCCGGATATTTGTCATGCCGGTGACGAACTGAATGAGCCGCTCAAAACCAAGGCCAAAACCGGCATGGGGCACAGAACCATAGAGGCGAAGATCAAGATACCATTGATAGTCGGCAAGAGTGATCCCGGCCGCGCTCATCCGGGCGGCGAGGACATCGTAGCGTTCCTCACGCTGGCTGCCGCCGACAATCTCTCCGATCCCCGGGACGAGGATATCCATGGCCGCCACCGTCTTGCCGTCATCGCTCACCCGCATGTAAAACGGCTTGATGGATGCCGGGTAATCAGTAACCGTCAGCGGCCGCTTGAACACTTCCTCGGTCAGGTAGCGTTCGTGTTCCGATTGCAGATCAAGGCCCCATTCGACAGGAAATTCAAACTGTTTCTTGGCCTTTTTCAGACGCTCCACCGCCTCGGTATAGGTGATATGGGCAAACTCCTGCTCGGTGATTCCTTTCAGCTTCTGCAGCAGGCCTTTTTCTATAAATTTATCAAAAAGCTCCATGTCTTCGGGGCAATGGGTCATAGCATCAGCGAGAAGATACTTGAGCATCTCTTCGGCGATCTGCATATTGCCGCATAGGTCACAAAAAGCCATCTCCGGCTCGATCATCCAGAATTCAGCGAGATGCCGGGAGGTATTTGACTTCTCGGCGCGAAAGGTCGGACCAAAGGTATAGACGTCGCCAAGCGCCTGGGCATAGACCTCGGCCTGGAGTTGACCACTGACCGTCAGGCCGGCCGGCCGACCGAAAAAATGCTCTTCCTTGCCTCCTGTCTTTCCGGTGCTAACCTGGAACATCTCTCCGGCGCCTTCACAGTCACTTGTGGTAATTATCGGTGTGTGAACCTGCACAAATCCGCGATCTTGAAAAAACTGATGCACCGCGTAAGAAAGCCGCGACCGGACCCGGCTAACCGCCCCGAGGGCATTGGTTCTTGGCCGAAGGTGACTGATTTCACGCAAATATTCAAAGGAATGCCGTTTCTTCTGCAGGGGATAGGACTCCGGGTCGGCTTTGCCGACGAGGACAATTTTTGCAGCGTGCACCTCAACCTCCTGACCCTTGGCCGGGGATGCTTTCAGTTCCCCCTCGATAACGATACTTGCCCCGGTGGACAGCTGTTTTATCTCTGTTTCATAGTTATCGAGTTTCTCATCAGCAATAATTTGCAGATTGGCAAGGCACGAGCCGTCACTGACTTCTATGAAAGAAAAACCGCCGGTATCCCTTCGGGTTCGCACCCAGCCGGTAATGGTGACAATCTCACCCACCGGTTTTTTCCGCAGGATATTTTTGATACGTGTCTTCATAACCATTCACCTTAATTTTTTCGAACAATACACCGCCATTTCACCTTGCCCAGGCAGATTGGCAGCATCGACACCGGCGAGTTCCGCCATGTGCCTGGCAGCCACCCGGCATTTCAGCATCAGGAGAAAAAAGATCTCCCGATCAACTTCAGATAAGCTTTCAAAATTACCCTGGCCTTTGGAAATAACCACATCCGCCGAGGCAAATATTTGGCGAAATTCAGCCGAGCATTGATCGAGAACGGTACCCGGACACCTTGAACCATTGGAAATGATTCGGCCAAATCTGTCAAGGCCTGCAGCAAGGGCATCTTCCAAAAGGGCGTCGTTTATGATCGGCCCGTCTTTGACCGCAATGGTAATGGCAAAGCCACGCCGGAAGAGATATTCAATTAACAGACTATCATAGACTATTTCGCCGCTGTTATCGGCAAGATAGAGCACCGCTGCACCTTTCTTCAAAGACGCGATACGGTCATGGAAAAGAGCAGTGTGATCGACCGCAAAAAGGCTGGTCCGACTCTTCCCCAACGCTTCCAAAACATCTATATTGGCAAAAGCCCCGTAATCAAAACAATTGCCGGCAATAGCAAAGCGCAGGGTCGTTGATAATGGCGACGTTGAAGTCTTAATCTCCCGGAGAAGTCCCGGTAAAATCTTCGCCGCCTCAGCATTACTTATATTTTTTAGCCGCCGATAAGGGTCCTCGCAGCCGGTAATTTCGGCAATGACTTGATAGATATGGCCGGCATTGGCCGGTGGACTGAGGGTAACATCAAGGCTTGCGACGATTGCGGCAATTTGCTGGACAACACTGCGTTGCAATTCGGGTGAACATTCGGCAATCCGTGCCACTTGCAATGATTGGCGCACGAAACAAGGCAGACATTCGACTTCAGTTCTCATAATAGATATTCCCGACGAACATTGGAAAGTGCTGAAAAAACCGAACTTTTTGCTGTAGGCTCATCTTCATACAGCTTTTCCAGAAGGCTGCGAACTTTTTCTCGCCTGGTGTCCTCCGACAAAGGGCAGAGATTTTTTACCGGCTGGAGTTGCAAATCCGAAGCGATTTGCTCAACCTCGGTTTTTTCAAGATATGCCATCGGCCGAACAATAGCCAGAGAGCCGCCAAATAAATCCTGTCGAGGAATCATGGTGGAGATATTGCCGCTATAAATGGCATTGAGGAAAAAAGTTTCAATGAGATCGTCCTTATGATGGCCCAAGGCAATTTTATTATACCCTCGCTCCCTGGCGAGATCGAAAAGCTGGCTGCGTCGGTTACGAGCGCAAAGAAAGCACGTTCTTGCTTCCTCACCGATCTCCCGCTCCGCGGCTATTTCCAAGGTAAGCCCAAAGGGCAGAAGTTGCTGGCCGATGGCTTTTGCAGGAGCCGACATCGCAGCATCCCTGCGCCAAAATCCTTGATCGATATGAAACGCAGTGAGGGTGAAGTGGATTGGTGCCTTCTTTTGCCACAGGCTCAGTATTCCGGACAGGACAAGACTGTCCACCCCACCGGACACAGCGACCAAAACATTGTCTCCAGCAGAAAACATCGAATAATCATGCATTGCCTGGCCGACTTTTCGGTTCAGCCTGGCTGGTAAACGGTAACCAATCTTCATCTGTGGCAACATGCAGGAAAAAAGCGCAGGATTACAAACGAGGTTATTCAGAGAGGACCCATGGAGAACTCAGCCTGCGACAATGCCGCAGGCTTAACAAAAACCGAGAGTGAGTGCTATTTCAGATAGGGGCAAGTCGCTAGACGTTCGCTCATGCCCTGATCCACCAATTGCTCGACGCTGATCCATTTAAAGCCCTGTTTCTGCATTTTATCAAAGGATAAAATGTTGTCGAGAAAAGATTCCTGTGTCTCGCGGAAATCGGCGGTCCAGAGCACGGCTCCGTTGGCAGCATTGATCAGTGCCATATGCAGATCGGCGGCTGCCGGATCGTCGGAGGCATACTCAGTCCCTTCACGCTGTTTAAATCGCCGAACAGTCGTCACCAGCACCCCTTCACAGCCAATCTTTTTACCAATTGCCGAAACCGTTCCAAATGAACCACCGGAAACCTCGGGGGCAAGCGATGCCGCTTGGCCGGCACTGACGACACGAACCTTGGTGTTACCACTAAGCTCACGGGCCAATATGCCAGTGGCAAAGGCTGCGCCATTTTCCAAAGATCGCGCCTGATCGTAACCGACCGTTTCATCTTTATCAACGGCAGTTCCGGCCGGCAACACGGCAATGCAGGACAGTGGCTTCAAAGGTGCCTGACTTTGCTTATCATCACCGATATTGGCCGAACAGGACGCAAGCAAAACAAATGACAAACTGGAGACTGCAAACATTCTGGATATTCTTGTCACGAAATCACCTTTTGTTGAGAAACGTACTATGAGGCACTCTTCTCGAAATAATATATTTACAGACATCCTTTGGAAGAAAGCGGCCCGGCGATTGCTATTCGGACCACAGCCATTTTCAAGGCACGGCCAAAACCTTTAAAAATTGACTCTATTATATGATGTCCGTTTTCCCCATGCAAGAGATCAATGTGTAGGGTCAGGCCCGCATGCAGCGAAACGGCACGAAAAAATTCTTTTGCCAGAACCGTATCGAAGGCACCGATCTTTTGCTCGGCAACCGCTGCCGCATAATGAAGAAAAGGACGATTGGAAACATCAACAACCACGCGAACAAGTGTTTCGTCCATCGGCAGATAACAACTGCCGTACCGAGCAATCCCCCCTTTATCCGACAGCGCTCCGGCAATAGCCTTGCCAAGACAGATACCTATATCCTCGACGGAGTGATGATCATCCACCTCCGTGTCCCCTTTGGCCCTGACCGACAGATTAAAAAAGCCGTGAACAGCAAAAAGGGTCAACATATGGTCGAGAAAGGGGACCCCAGTTTGTATATCATTTTCCCCGACTCCGTCGAGTAAAAACTTCAGTTCGATATCTGTTTCCCCGGTTTTCCGAGAAATCACGGTTTGCCTTGCTTCTGTCGTGTGTTTCATATTCTTTTGTCAGCAAATAAAAAGACGGAAATTCCCAGCTTCAAAACGATAATTTACAAACATTATAAAAACATGAGCCACCTGAATATGTAATATAATGAACGATGTCATCATACCCGAAACAACTAAAACCTTCTCTAATTTTCGTGACAGTTATGAAGAAAACAATTATATTGCAAAACTTGGCTCAATCATTTTTTTAATTGACACTCAGTTGCAGACCTTGTATAAACACCCCAGTTTTGATATAGGAAAACAAAGCAAAACGAGCGGGAATAACTCAGTGGTAGAGTGCAACCTTGCCAAGGTTGAAGTCGCGAGTTCGAATCTCGTTTCCCGCTCCACTATAAAGTTTAAAAGGTTCGACTCTGTTCGGACCTTTTTTTATTAAAAAGATCGACCATTTGAGGGATATAATGAAAACCTATCTTGCCCCAGTCAACGAGATCGATAAAAAGTGGTACCTTGTCGACGCCGAGAACAAGGTGCTTGGCCGCCTAGCGTCTGAAATTGCTAATCGGCTGCGCGGCAAGCATAAGCCAACTTTTTCCTCCTTTATTGATAATGGTGACTTCATAATCGTTACCAACGCTGAAAAAGTCGCTCTTACTGGCAACAAACTTGCCGACAAAAAATACTACCGTCATACCGGATACATGGGTGGACTGAAGGAATGTTCTGCCAAAGATCTTCTGATTAAACACCCCACCGACCTGATCATGCACGCTGTGCGGGGGATGCTGCCGAAAAACAAGCTCGGCCGCGCTCAACTCAAAAAGCTTAAAATCTACACCGGAACAAATCATCCTCATGCAGCACAGCAGCCTGCTGAATTAGATATTTAATCTTGGAGAAATAATTATGGCTCAAGATCGTTTTTATGCCACCGGAAAAAGAAAAACTGCCGTTGCCAGGGTTTGGCTCACACCTGGAACCGGCAAGATGATTGTCAATCAGATGGAAGCCGACGCTTATTTTGGTCAGATTTTCAAAAACCAAAGGATTATCAAGCCCTTCAAAGTTACCGAAACCACCGAGCAGTATGACGTGATCGCTACCTTGCGAGGGGGAGGAAAATCTGCGCAGGCCGATGCCTTGGCCCACGGTATTTCCAAAGCGTTGCTTGAGACGAACCCGGATGTCAGACTGCCGTTGAAACAGTCCGGTCTGATTACCCGTGACCCTCGTGAAAAAGAGCGAAAGAAATACGGCCAGAAAGGCGCTCGAGCCAAGTTCCAATTCTCGAAACGCTAAGATTCTTCGAGACACTGCCGTTCTTTGCCGAGGTTGTTTGGCAAAAGCAGGGATTTTCGGATACAATATATATCTTTTGAGGGGAGTGACGGTTTAACTGTCATTCCCCTTTTTTGCTTTTATTTTTTTTATACTATTTTCACCAGAACTACTTTATTCCGGGGGAGAATATTTGCTATGATCAAAGTAGGAATCATCGGAGCATCGGGATATACAGGTGCCGAACTTGCCAGAATACTCTGCAACCACCCTGAAGTCGAAATCTCAGTGGCTACCTCCCGGCAATATGCCGGTCGCTCCATCTCAGACATCTTTCAAAACCTCAGGGGTAAAGTTAAGGTAATCTGCGAGAACCTTCCTGTGGATGAACTCTGCCAGAGGGCAGATATTTTTTTTACCGCTGTCCCACACAAAACGGCGATGGATCTCGTTCCGGTGCTCCTCGCAGCCGGCAAAAAAGTCATCGATCTTTCTGCTGATTTTCGTCTGCGCGATGTTGCAATCTATGAACAGTGGTATCAGCCGCATTCATCGAGTCAACTTCTTAAAGAAGCTGTCTATGGACTGCCTGAACTCTATAGACAGCACATCGCAAAATGTAGATTGGTTGCCAACCCGGGTTGCTATCCTACTTCGATTATTCTTGGCCTTGCCCCGCTGCTGAAAGCTGATGCTATACTCCCACAAACTATCATTGCCGACTCCAAGTCGGGAACGTCGGGTGCCGGACGGGCTGCCCAGATCGGGACACTGTTTTGTGAGGTCCATGACGGCTTCCGGCCCTACAAGGTCGGGAGAGCCCATCGACACACCCCGGAAATTGAACAGGAGCTGAGCGAACTTGCCGGGCAAACAGTAAGCGTCACATTTACCCCGCACCTGCTGCCAATTTCCCGGGGTATACTCAGCACCGTTTACGCAACGCTTGCTCCCGGTGTTAACCGACAAGATCTCGATGAAATCTATCGCCAGCAGTATGCTCCTGAACCTTTCATCCGATTACTGGAAGATGATGTATTTCCGGCAACTCAATTTGTCAGAGGATCCAATTTCTGCGATATATCCTTCAAGATCGATCCGGCAACTCATCGAGTCATCATCATGTCGGCGATCGATAACATCGTCAAAGGCGCATCCGGACAAGCCATCCAGAATATGAATATTATGTGTGGATTTCAAGAAACCGCCGGTCTTGGCATCGTCCCGCTGTTTCCCTGATTATTGCCGCTATCTCTCCAACCTTCTCCGGCAATGCTAAACGAACTGCGAAACATTAAACTGGTGATCGGCTACGACGGCACCGACTTCAGCGGTTGGCAGCGCCAGGAAAACAGCCGCACCATTCAAGGCGAAATCGAGTATTTCCTCAGCCAAATGACACGAGAGGATATCCTACTGAATGGTGCTGGGCGAACTGATGCAGGTGTCCATGCCGATGGAATGGTTGCCCATTTCCATACTGCTTCAGCGATCGGCTGCGACGATTTTTTACGCGGCTTAAATGCAATGCTTCCCGGAGCTATCAGGATATTCAGTGCTGAAGAGGCCGCCCCTTCCTTCCACGCCCGTTTTTCAGCAATTGGTAAGGAATACCAATATGAAATCTATATCGGAAGGATCCACCCTCCCAGGTTACGCCTCCACACCTTGCACGTCACCGCTGCCCTTGATATTCACGCTATACGGAAGGGCCTTACCATAATAACAGGGACCCACGATTTTTCTTCCTTTGAAAACAGCGGGTCACGGGACAAGAATGTTTGGTCGGGGCGAGGTGCGGTTCGAACAATCCGTCAGGCATTACTCCTTGAACATAGCATCGAACTTTTCTCTCTGCAGTTTAATGGCGATGGATTTTTGCGCAATATGATCCGAAATATTGTTGGTACTTTAATTGAAGTCGGGAGAGGAAAGACCACGCCGCAGGAGTTTGCCGCAATACTCGCGGCCAAAGACAGAACCACGGCCGGCCCAACTGCACCAGCTCATGGGTTATGGCTGAAGAAGGTGTTATACTGACGCTGAGCAACAAACCTAACCCCCTACAATGGTGATATAAGTGCCTTCACGAAATTCATTCTTCTAAAAATAGAATGAATTTCGCTGGTACTAATTGGTTTTTTTAAGCGCCGAATGCTTGGCTAAAAGGGATTGCAGCTTCCAAGGGGAGGAGAGACACACTCGGGAATCGTCGCAGATCGACATAACATCACAGAAGGAAAGAAATTCTGTAAGGGCTTCACTGATCACGGTGTCTTTTCTCTGGATGATTTTCAACTGCCTTTTCATATCCAGTCCATCAACTTTAAGCCCCTTCAACCAGCCGTTCTCAGCTTCTCGGCAGATGCAAAGTGCCGAGAGACAGGTTATACCGGCACCGGATTCAACAGCCCGCTTTACCGCTTCCGGATGGCCCATCTCCATGACTACATGCACTTCATCCATATACTTGCCGAACCGCTCCCTGATGGTTGCGGCGGTACCCGATCCACTTTCCCGCATAATCCATTTCTTACCTTTGAGGTCACGGTTGATATCAAATACCTCGTTATGGGCAAGGGGGTCGCTGGGCCCACAAAGAACGAGCAGCTCATCCTCAAACCAAGGGCGCCAGGCAATCTCTTCCCGTCCAGAAAGTGGCCCTTCAACAAATCCGATATCCATTTCCTTGTCAAATACGAGTTGTTCGGCATGCCTGGTATTGTATACCAGCATATTGACATGGACGTTGGGATGGACCCGTTTGAACGCCCCAATAAGATACGGCAAGATATAGTTTCCCAGGGTAGTGCTGGCAACCACTTCAATACGCCCATCGAGTTTATCATTGCGCTCTGACATGACGGTTTCGATATTTCCGACCTGACAAATTATATCTTTTGAAAGCGGCAGAAGAAATCTTCCCCGGGCATTGAGCAATAAGCTTCGCCCGTGTCTGTCAAAAAGCGAGCCCCCAAGCTGATTTTCGAGTTCGGCTAACGCCATGCTCACCGCCGATTGGGTGACGAATAATTTCTTGCTGGCTTTTGTTACTTGCGCCGTTTCCGCTACAGCTATAAATATTTCTAATTGTCTTAAGGTTATAGACATAAGGTGTCCCCAAGAACCGATTATCTTGTATTAATAATTCACGTTTTAAATTGTTACTAGGGTTTTCGCCACTATATCATTTGTGGTTATATTAACAAGCACCTTTTTTCATCAAGCATTCCAATCCAATAGCAGCACAACAAAGACCGACATTGTAGCAATAAAGATGAATTTCTTGTTGACACAGTTCGCACAATTCTTTAAGTTAGGGCGCAATTAAGCAAAATGAAAGTATGTTTACCAGTAATGATATAACTTGGCGGCATTGTATGTAATTACAATGCATGCATTACGAGGAATCACGTATGGAGCATCAATTCAGTGCTTTTCTGTACCAGGAACATGTCCTGTGGATCGCCGCTTTCACCCTCGGAGGCCTCGCCTTCGCCCTCGGCCCTATCGCCATTGTTTATCTGTTCATGCCCCTCAAATCCCGACAATTGAGCAATAAGGCCCAACAAGCTATCGAATGCGGCATGGATCCGATTGGCGACAGCTGGATTCGCTACGGTGTTGTCTTCTATCTTTATGCCCTTATCTTTCTCGCCTTTGATGTAGATGTTCTCTTTCTTTTTCCTGTAGCTATTGCTTATAACGACGCGCTGTTTGTATCTTCAGTACGTGACTTTGTTGAAATAGTCCTTTTTGTCGGAATATTGTCACTCGCAATAGTTTATGCATGGATTAAGGGAGTATTTAAGTGGGAACGCAAAACATTCCTTCGTCGGTAGTTCAATTCGCCCTCGCAGACAAACTCATTAATATCGGCCGGGTTAATTCTTTCTGGCCCTTAACCTTTGGTATTGCCTGTTGCGCTATCGAAATGATGGCAACCGGCTGTGCCCGTTTCGATATGTCACGTTTTGGCGCTGAGGTATTTCGCCCTTCCGCCCGGCAAAGCGACGTTATGATAGTCGCCGGCACCATCACCAAGAAAATGATGCCAGGCATAAAGACCCTCTACGATCAAATGCCGGAACCGAAGTGGGTTATGGCCCTTGGCAATTGTGCCATTTCCGGTGGACCTTTTGCTTTTGAGGGTCAATATAGCATTATATTGGGGGCGGATGTGTTTCTGCCGGTAGATGTCTACATCCCTGGATGTCCTCCACGCCCCGAAGCTCTTTTGCAGGGAATAATTGAACTTGAGCATCTGGTCTCGGACTGGAAAAGATGGAAAAATCCCGAAGCCGCGTGATTTTTATATAGCACCCCAACAGGCCCATCTGTAAATGATAATGGCTTTCGGGAGTCTCCCCTTGGAGCTTTGAAAATGATTTGTGAAAAGATACAACTAACTCTTTCGAGTCTCTTCCCCGAGTCTGCCCCGCTGCCTCCCGAACCGGAAAGTGCAGGCGACGAAAAGGATAAAAAGGCGAAAAGCCCCCTTCCCCCGCGTCAAGACGGGTTGATGGAAAGAGAATACCTGGTTCATGGTTATCACCTCGACGCCCAAGTTTCCCCAGCGCAACTTGTTACTGCAGTAACCATGCTTGATGAAGCCGAATTTTTTATAGAAAGCATTACCGGCGTTGATTGGATAAAAGACAACCAACTGGAGGTCGTATACGATTTCAGCCGTTACGATTTTGACCTTTGCCGAGTGGTGATCCGTACAAGAATTGACCGAAAATCCCCGGTTGTTCCTACAATAACGAATATTTATCCGGGTGCAAACTGGCACGAACGAGAAACCCATGACTTCTTTGGCATCAAATTCGCCGGTCATCCCCACCTCATTCCTCTCCTCCTTCCTGAAGACGCAGATTTTCATCCACTCTTAAAGGATTTCAAGGCATGAATTCTCCAATACTGCTCCAACCGGACGAGACTTTTATTCTCAACGTTGGTCCCCAGCACCCTGCGACCCATGGGGTATTGCGGGTCAAAATGGAAATGAACGGGGAATATATCGTCAATGCCGAAACGGTTATCGGCTATATCCACCGCATGCATGAAAAAATGGGCGAACTGAAGACCTATCCGCAGTTTCTCATGAACCTCAGTCGCATGGACTATCTCGGTGCGCTTGGCTATAGCCACGGTCATGTGCTGCTGGTGGAAAAGGCCTCGGGAATCGTCGTCCCTGAACGTGCCGAATACATCCGGGCAATAATGGTGGAACTGAACCGCGTTGCTTCACATCTCTTCTGGTTCGGGGCTTTTGTCATGGATCTTGGTGGCTTCAGTCCTCTGATGTATGCCCTACAGGACCGGGAACACATCCTTGACATGCTTGAATCTGTAACCGGGTCTCGTCTTACATACTGTTATTTTCGCTTCGGCGGTCTGTGCAACGATGTCGATGATAATTTCATCAAGGCTGCCAGACAGTTTATTCCCCGAATGCGAAAATCCATGAAAAAATACCACAAATTGGTGACTGGGAACATAATTTTCCGCAAAAGGCTCGAAGGCATTGCTCCTCTCAGCAAGGAAATGTGTCGCAAATACGGTGCTTCATCAGCTGTAGCAAGGGGATCTGGCATCAACTTCGATGTTCGTAAGAATGAGCCATATTCAGTCTATCCGGAATTCGATTTTGACGTCCCCGTTTATCACGAGTGCGATTCCCTGGCCAGATACATGGTGCGTATGGACGAGATCGAACAGTCGTTGCGTATCGTCGAGCAGGGTCTTGATAAACTTCCCGGTGGTCCGATCATGCCGGACAAGAAACCAAAACTCATCAAGCCTCCAGTCGGTGATTATTACCAGGCAGTGGAAACCGCTCGAGGCAGTTTTGGCATCCGTTTGGTCAGTGACGGCGGAAAGAATCCGTATCGCTTGAAACTCCGTTCACCTACCTACTCTAATATGCACCTTTTTGATGAAGCATGTCAAGGTATGATGATTATGGATGCCCTGGCCTTCATGGGAAGTCTTGATCTGGTTATTCCCGAGATAGATCGATAAAAGGAAAATCCTATGCGATTAACACTACTCAATGTCATTGTGGCGGTTGTTCTCGCCATAGCTTTTGCTGCCCTCAATGCGGCGTATCTGGTCTGGGCCGAACGTAGAGGTGCGGCACGCATTCAGAGGCGTCCGGGCCCGAACATTAACGGACCCTTCGGCCTGCTCCAGCCGCCGCTCGATGGCATCAAACTGATGGCCAAACAATTGACAATCCCCGGTGGTGCCGACAAGATAATGTTTATCACTGCCCCGGTACTTGCCATGTTTCCGGCTATCATGAGTTTTGTGACGATACCGTTCAGCGATAGCATTGTTGCCAAAAACATGAGCGTCGGTGTTTTGATGATTTTTGCTTTCGCCTCCATGGGAAGCATGTCCTTGCTTTTTGCCGGCTGGAGCTCACGTAACAAATACTCGATGATGTCTTCAGTCCGTGCCGTATCCCAAGCCGTCGCCTATGAGATACCCATGCTCATCACTGCCATCACGGTAGTTATGATCGCTGGATCAACTGATCTTATGGAAATCGTTCACCAGCAAAGCAGGTCGTTTCTTCATTGGAATATCTTCCCTCTCCTTGGCAACTCGCATAACATCCTTATGCCTTTCTCCTTTCTCATCTTTTTTATTTGTACCCTCGCTGAAACAAACAGGGCACCTTTTGATCTGGGTGAAGCCGAAAGCGAACTGGTTGCCGGTTTTCATACCGAATACGGCAGCATGGGGTTTGGACTCTTTTTCATGGGAGAATACGCTAATATCGTCATCGGCTCCTGCATGACCACTATTCTCTTCCTCGGCGGCTGGGGTTGTCCCTTTGGTCTCTTCCCCGGCGTCTGGTGGTTTATACTGAAGCTGTATCTACTGATTGCAACCTTTATCTGGATACGCTGGACCTTCCCACGTACAACCATTTATGGACTTCTGAATCTCAGCTGGAAAATTCTCATTCCGCTTTCACTCTTCAACCTGCTGTTCACAGCAGGACTCATTAAGGTGTTTTGAGATGGTTGCTTACTTTACCGAAATTTATACCGGTTTGATGAGCCTATTCATAGGCATGGGGATTACCTTTAAAGAGTTTTTCAAACCCACGGTTACGGTTGCCTATCCCTATGAAACCTTGACGATGTCTTCAAGATACCGGGGACACATTGAACTCGTCGAGGACGAAGAAGGAAACCCTCAGTGTGTAGTCTGCGGTCTTTGCGAAAAGGCCTGTCCTTCCGATTGCATTACTCTGGCCGGAGAAAAACCGGAAGGGGGAAAGAAAAAGGTACTCACCAAGTATATGCTCGATTTCACCAAATGTTCACTCTGCGGTTCCTGTGTCGAATCATGCAGTTTTGGGGCCATTGATTTTTCTAAAGAATACAATCTGGCAAGCACGAAAAAAGAAGATTTTTATTTTGATCTGCTGAAACGTCTTGAAGAGAGGAAAAAATGAACCCGTCTACTCTCGCGTCCCCCACCCTTTTGAGTGTCGACGGGCTGGTTGGGGTGGTTTTTCTCATAATGGTGGCAATCACCATAATTGGAGGCCTGATCGCCTGCAATTCAGACAGACTTGTTCGCTCGGTCGCCGGACTGGTGGTCTGCTTTATCGGCGTTGCCGGACTCTACTTTTTCCTCAACTCGCCGTTTGTGGCAATGATGCAGATCCTCATCTATGTCGGTGCGGTGGCGGTCACCATTTCCTTTGCCATCATGCTTGCCGCCCCCGAAGAAAATAAAAAAATCGGCCCCCCGAGTATTCTTGCCGGTCCTCTTGGTTTCGCCACTGCGGCTCTCATCACCGGCGGCTTTACCGTGCTTGCTCTAAAAACAGAGTGGCATGTCTACAAAAAGCTCAATGATGGTTCGATGAAAACCATAGGTTTGCAACTTCTCACAGATTATTCGATGGTCTTTGAGGTGGTCTCCATTGTATTACTCATTGCCATACTTGGTGCGCTGGTTATTGCCCGGGAAGGGAGGGACAACTGATGTCAGTATTGGGAATCTACAATGAACTGAACACCTATCTCGTTATTGGTGCAGTACTTTTCGGCATGGGGATTTATGGCATGGTCACCCGACGCACCCTGATCGGTATGCTTATCGCTTCGGAACTGGTTCTCGCCGGTTCTTCGGTCAATTTTATGGCATTCAACAGGTTCACCGCACCGGATCCGGTAACCGGACAGGTCTTTGCCCTGTTCATTATGGCCATTGCCGCCGCGGAAGCCGCCATCGGTCTGAGTATCATCATCGCCGTCTATGGTCACTTCAAATCGATCGACGCGGAAGATACCGCCCAACTTAAAGGTTAGTCATGGAGCCATCGGGAATGGATTACAAATTACTCTTAGCTCTGCTCATTCCACTCATCGGTACACTTGGGGTGATGATCAAAGGGGACAAGGAGAACATCAGGGAGGGGATTTCTTGCGTTTCCTCCCTGCTGCTTTTACTGGTTGTTGGCTCGATGGTCCCGGCAGTATGGCACGGCAAGACTCTCGTATTTCATATGTTTTCCATCCTGCCCGGAGTAACTGTGACGTTGCGCGCCGATTCTATGTCGATGATTTTCGCCCTCGTCGCATCCTCTCTGTGGACGATTGCCGTTTTTTATTCCATGGGCTACATGCGAACACTCAAAGAACACGCACAAACCCGATTTAATGCCTGTTTTGCTCTCGCCATTTTTGGCGCCATCGGAGTGGCCTTTTCTGATAATCTCTTTACTATGTATCTATTCTACGAGATTGTCTCCGTCTGCACCTACCCACTCGTAGCCCACCATCAGGATGAGGAAGGTTATAATGGCGGGAGGAAGTATCTTGTCTACCTCACCGCCACAGCTAAAGCGTTTCTCTTACCTGCGATGATTCTCATTTATGTCCTGACCGGCACCCTGGATTTTGCTCCACAAATCTCCACCGGCATTTTCCCCCAAGGCGTAAACTCGACGCTGGTCATCATGCTTTACATTTTCTGCATCTTCGGCTTTGCCAAAAACGGCATTATGCCTTTCCACCATTGGTTGCCCGGAGCAATGGTGGCCCCCACCCCGGTCTCCGCCCTGCTCCATGCCGTGGCCGTAGTCAAGGTTGGTGTCTTCTGTACCACCCGCGTCATGCTCTATATTTTTGGTACCGATACCATGCACGCCCTCAATCTTGGTATCCCAACCGCCTATTTTGTCGGCTTTACAGTTGTTGCCGCCTCAATAATCGCCCTTTCTAAAGATAACCTCAAGGCTCGGCTGGCCTATTCAACCGTCAGTCAATTGTCATATATCATTATGGGTGTAGCACTCCTTACGGAACCAGGCATTCAAGGCGGCTTGATCCATATTGTCAACCATGGCTTTTCCAAAATCACCCTGTTCTTCTGTGCCGGTGCAATCTATGTGGCAACTCATAAGAAAAATATCTCGGAAATGGAGGGACTCGGCAAGACCATGCCCTTCACCTTCGGGGCATTCGCCATTGCTTCGCTAAGCATGATTGGAGCTCCACCGGTTGCAGGCTTCATTACCAAATGGAATCTCCTTGTCGGCTCGGTGCAGGCCCATCAGATCGGCATCCTCCTCATCCTAATATCTAGTACCATGCTCAACGCTGCATACTTTGCCCCGATAAGCTACAAAGCATTTTTTGGTAAACGCCCGGCAGACCAGCCCTGCACAGGAATTAAAGAGGCTCCTCTGGCGATGCTGATTCCAATTCTCATCGCTTGTGTAATATCAATACTTCTTGGGATTTTCCCCGATTTTATGATGCATTTTGTTAAGGTGGTGACGGGATGATTGTTAAATTCATCGATTACCTGCAAGAGCGACTGCAGACTGTGAAGGTGCTCAGCGCCATCGCCATTGCCATCATGCTGGTGTGGACAATTGTTGGTGTTGACACCAGCCATGCCCACACTTGGATGGAGGCACATATCCCAGGTTTCTGGGCGTTATTCACCCTTTTAGCCTGCTTTGTGCTCATCTTCTTTGCCAAGTGGTTTGGCAACAGTGGAATTATGACGCGAGAGGATTACTATGACGACTAGTTTCATCCATCCGGCCCTGATCTTGATATGTGGCGCCTTGCTCCTGCCATGCATCAAAGAGCCGTTTCGAAAACTCTATCTCTGTAGCGTACCTCTCCTCACCTTTTTGGATGTAATATATCTAAACTGGCATCCAGGTGTGCATGGTGTTGTCCTTTTTATGGGCGATTGGACTCTCACTTTCGGCCGGGTCGATAATCTCTCGATGATCTTCGGCTTCATCATGGCTCTCATGGCGATCATCGGCACTGTCTACGGCCTTCATGTCCGGGATAACTGGCAACACATCGCCGCCTGGTTCTATGTGGCCGGTAGCCTTGGGGTTATCTACAGCGGTGATTACCTGGTTCTCTTTCTCTTCTGGGAAATCATGGCCTTCGCCTCCACCTTCCTTATCTGGTTCAATACCGATAAAGGTGCCCTTGCCGCCGGTTATCGCTACCTGCTCGTCCACACTTTCGGTGGCGTTCTCTTGCTGCTTGGGTTCGTCCTCCGCTACCAAGCAACCGGCGACCTTTCCTTCGTCCAGCTTGATGAACAGAGCACCCAACTGTTTACCTGGTTAATTATGGCCGGACTGATGCTGAACGCTGCGGTACCGCCTCTTCATTCCTGGCTACCGGATGCGTACAGCAAAGCCACGGTTACCGGGGCTGTGTTTATGTGCGCATTTACCACCAAGACCGCAGTATACACGCTTGCACGCGCCTTTGCCGGCTTTGATATTCTCATTGTCCTGGGCGTGGTTATGGCAATCTATGGCATTGTTTATGCCATGATGGAAAACGATATCCGCAAATTGCTCGGCTGGGAAATCGTCAGTCAGGTTGGGTATATGGTGGCCGGAGTTGGAATCGGCACCGCTCTTGCTATTAATGGCACCTGTGCCCACGCTTTTGCCCACATCCTTTACAAAGGCCTTTTATTTATGGCCGCCGGTGCGGTTATTCACAGTACCGGGAAAAGCAAATTTACAGAACTTGGCGGTCTTTATCGAAAAATGCCCAATACCTTGTTTTTTATGGTGATCGGCGGAATATCCGTTTCAGCCTTTCCGTTTTTTTCCGGTTTCGTCTCCAAGTCAATGATTATAACGGCAAGCTTTGAGTCGCATTTTATGGTAACCGGTTTTCTCCTTACCTTAGTATCCATTGGCACCTTCCTGGTAGCAGGACTGCGCCTCCCTTATCTAATCTTTTTTGGCGAGGATCGATGCAGCATCGAGACCCATGCCAAGGCCACAGACCCACCCTGGAATATGCATATGGCCATGGCAGCAGCTGCCTTTTTGTGCCTTCTGATCGGCTCTTATCTCCCGTTTCTATATACTATGCTTCCCAACCCGGAGGTTACCTACCATCCTTATGGGGCTTATCACCTGAGTGAGACTCTGCAAATTCTAGCATTTAGCGCACTGGCGTTTATTTTCCTCAAAGCTAAACTTGGTGCCAAAGCTTCTATCAGCCTAGATCTTGACTGGTTTTACCGGATGGCAGGTCGTGGCTTCCTCTGGCTCGCGCAGAATCCCATCCAGTGGATAGACACCGCCTGGGGGTCTGCTTACCGGGTTGTCGGACTTTACTCACTGATGGTGACCGCAAAATTCTGGTCGTGGTTTGACTGGCATGCGATCGATGGCGTTGTCGATGGCAGTGCCAGATGTGTACAGGCTTTCGGACGAAGAGTTACTGTCGTTTTACAGAAGGGGCATATTCAGCAGACAATCTATTTTTCGGTCACCTTTGCCGCAGTTCTTCTCATTTCTTATGTCTGCCTATAAACCCTATTGAACTGAAGGATCACTGGCAATGGATCAACTATTGATGAACTCCGGCTTCCCCATACTGAGTGTGCTGATATTTCTGCCGCTGGCGGGTGCCCTGATGCTGCTTTTTGTGAAAAGCGAGCAATTGTGCCGCTATCTCACCCTGGTTGTCACCAGCCTTGTAGCCTTACTTTCCCTCCGTCTCATTGCCGGTTTCGATATAACTTCCGCTAAATTCCAGTTTGTCGAACAGCACAGCTGGATCGCAGCTTTCAACATCAATTATGTTGTCGGAGTAGACGGAATATCCATTCTCCTGATTCTCCTTACAACCCTTATCATGCCTTTATGCGTTCTTGCCTCTTGGTCTTACATAAAAACCAGGGTGCAAACCTTTATGGCCTGTCTGCTGATTATGGAAACAGCTATGGTAGGCGTTTTTATGGCACTTGATTTTGTTCTGTTTTATATATTATGGGAGGCTATGCTCATCCCGATGTATCTCCTCATTGGGATCTGGGGTGGCCCGAGAAAGGTTTATGCATCAATCAAATTTTTTCTCTATACGCTTGCCGGTTCAATCCTGCTGCTTGTCGGAATCATTTGGCTCTACGTAACCAATAACTATAGCTTTTTCATTCCCGGCATGATGTGGCAGGACTATCCTGTCACCGCTCAAGTTTATCTTTTTCTCGCTTTTTTTCTCGCTTTCGCAATCAAGGTGCCAATGTTTCCCTTTCACACCTGGTTGCCGGCCGCCCATGTTGAGGCACCGACTGCGGGTTCAGTTATCCTGGCCAGCATTTTATTGAAAATGGGCACCTACGGTTTTTTGCGATTCGCTCTGCCCATTACCCCCGAAGCAACTATAATCCTTATGCCTTATGTCCTCTGGCTCTCCATCGCCGGTATTATTTATGGCGGCTTTACTGCACTTGCCCAGAGCGACATGAAGAAGCTCATCGCCTATTCCTCGGTCGGCCATATGGGCTTTGTCACCCTCGGTATCTTTGTACTGAATATTCGAGGTATTGAAGGGGCAATTCTCCAGATGGTTAATCATGGTATAACCACCGGCGCATTGTTTCTCTGTGTGGGTATGATCTACGAGAGAACCCACAGCAGGGAATTACGTTCGGCTACCGGGGTGGGTAAGTACATGCCGATCTATATTACCTTTCTCGCCTTTTTCTCCCTGTCATCTTTTGGGTTTCCTGGAACCAACAGTTTTGTCGGTGAATTTATGATTATCGCCGGTGCCTTTGAATTCAGCACAGTGCTTGATAAATTCCCCTATCTAGCCCTGGCCTCTATTCCCGGTGCCGTTCTTGCCGCAGCGTATATGTTGCGCATGCTGCAAAAGATTATTTGGGGTGGCACAGACAATCCCGATCAATCCTGGATAACAGATCTCAACAGTCGCGAGATTGTCGTTCTTGCGCCGTTCCTCTTCTTTGTTTTATGGATCGGACTTGGTCCTCAACCCTTTATTGACTTGATGCATGCAAGCGTCACCCAGCTTCTTCAACATTTTGATGCTCATCACGCGCAATCGGTTGCAGCAGCAGGATCGCTTTTCCAGTGAGAGTATAACTAACAACGACCTCGTAAGGGTAACACAATGCTATTCCTCCCCGAATTAACACTGTTAGGTGTCGGCCTGGTTTTTTTCTTCCTCAGTTTGGGTGAACCGAGCAGCGCGAAGGTGAAAAATGTCGCTATCTCCCTTTCCGTCTTTGTTGTGTTCGTCACTCTGGTGTGTTTGAAAAGCGAAGGGGAGCTCTTTTACAGGGCATACCGTGTCGATTTTTTTTCTCAGCTTTTTAAATTCTTGATTGCTCTGGCAACCCTGATAGTTCTCATATTCAGTGACCAGCTAACCAGCGTAAAAGAAAAAGTCCAGGCAGAATATTATCTGTTTTTGTTTGCTGCAGTTTTAGGGCTGATGATGCTCGTTTCGAGTGTCGAGCTTCTGGCGATTTTTGTTTCTTTGGAGTTGTCATCTTTTTCAGTCTACATCATGGTACCGATGCGAAATAAAACCAGCGGCGCCGGATCACAAGTTGAAGCTGGCATCAAATACCTATTGTTTGGAGTTATGGCTACCGGCTTCATGCTTTTTGGAATGAGTTATATCTTTGGCCTTACAGGCTCCACCCAGCTTTTAGTTATTGCGGAAAAACTAAATCTGACCTTTGCTCAGCCTGCTGCGGTTGTCGCCATTGTTCTTGTACTGGCAGGATTTTTCTACAAACTGGCACTCTTTCCTCTGCACTTTTGGGTACCGGATGTATACGAAGGGGCTGCCAATGAAACCACCGCCTTTATTGCCGCCGTCCCCAAACTCGCCGCCGTTGCCCTGTTGATCCGTATTGTCACACTCATCAATGCTGAAACAAACGCTATAGTTAATATACTTGTCATTTGCGCCTTGCTCTCGATGTTTTATGGCAACCTCTCGGCCCTTGTCCAAAAAGATGCTAAACGGCTCTTGGGATTTTCAGGTATTTCCCATGCCGGTTTCGTCCTTGTCGGCCTGCTCACCTTGGAAAGCACCGGCTACGCTACAGCGATGTACTATATTATCGGCTATGTTTTTATGAATCTTGCCTGCTTTTTGGTTATTTGCTCAGTGTCCGACAAAGGTCAAAATGTTGCGATAGAGGACTTTACCGGCCTCCATAAAAGGGCTCCCCTTCTGGCCCTCACTCTCACGGTTGGACTCTTCGCACTGGCTGGCATCCCGCCGTTTGTAGGTTTCTCCGGCAAGTTTCTTTTACTTCTCGGTGCGTTCAAGCAGGGTCATATTCTTTTAGTCATCTTAGCAGCGCTAAACACCGCAATAGCCATATACTATTATTTATCTATAGTGAGAGTCACTTTTTGTACAGATTCTGAAGATCGTGGCACAATCGTCTCAAGTAGAAAAAACAATATTCTCTCCGTACTGCTCATTGTAATAATTATCGTAATGGGCGTGGTTCCATCCAAATTTATTGAACTTACCACAACCGCTGTTCAAGTTGTCATGTAGATTCTCGCCATCACAAAAAACAGGCTTTAAGATTAATACCTTAACCATAAGGCCTGTCCCGCTACATAGAAACTCACACCGTCAACCAACCGTAACAGCAATGAAAAGCGGCTCTTGACAACCTTCATCTTGTACCCTTAGCTCATATGAATGTCTGGCTGCTTACCATCCTTCTGACCCTCCTGGCTACATGCCTTCTTGATGTGGTCGCATCACTCTTAAATATCCGAGCACTTTCCCCAACTCTTCCGGAGGAATTTATGGAGGTGTATACACCCACAGAATATAAAACATCCCAGGATTACACACGCTCTCTGGCTTACTTATCAATCTTCCAAACCACTTTCTCAACTCTTATTACCGTTTTTTTTATTCTTGTTGGCGGGTTTAATTTTCTTGATATCTGGGCAAGAAATCTCGCAGAACAAGAAATAATCATCGGTCTGATCTTTATTGGCTCGCTGATATCTCTTTCGTTTCTGATCGGTTTACCCTTCTCTATTTATAGTACATTTGTCATTGAAGAGCGGTTCGGGTTCAACCGAACCACGGCAAAAACCTTCATTTTGGATATTCTCAAGGGCACTCTTCTTGTTCTCCTTCTTGGTGGACCTCTTCTTGCCGTCATTTTGTGGTTTTTCACCCATGTCGGACCTCACGGCTGGTTATTTTGTTGGCTGGGCGTCGTCCTCTTCTCCTTGGCATTTCAATTTTTCGCTCCCATACTTATCATGCCGTTATTTAATACATTTTCACCGCTAGAAGACGGTAGTTTGCGTGACGCTATTGTTGATTATGCCTTGCAGGAGCAATTCACCTTACAAGGAATTTTCACCATGAATGGCTCAAAAAGGTCATCTAAAGTCAATGCCTTTTTCACAGGTTTTGGCAAATTTAAGAAAATCGTTTTTTTTGATACTCTCATCAAAAAACTGCAAACCATTGAGATACTAGCAGTCCTGGCCCATGAAATGGGGCATTTCAAGCTGAAGCATATGCAAGGAAATATGGTGGCATCGATCATCCAGATCGGTGTCATGTTTTTTTTGCTTTCTCTTTTTCTCGACAACCAGCAGCTTTCAGTTGCATTGGATCTTGAGAATCTTTCAGTCCATGCCAGTCTTGTTCTTTTTGGTTTTCTCTATTCACCGATAAATTTGCTAATCTCCATACTCTTTCATTTTATTTCCCGGCAACATGAATTTGCTGCCGACAAATATGCCGTTGAAACAACCTGTTCTGCTCAACACCTTATTTCCGGACTTAAAAAACTCTGTAGTGCTAATCTCGCAAACCTTACCCCCCACCGCTTCATGGTCTTTCTTTATTACAGCCATCCACCTGCTCTCGAGAGAATTGAACGGTTGAAATTTTTCCGGTCAGGACAAAACCAAGGAGAGTGTCAAGATATATCTTGACACTCTCCTTGGTTAAATGGTTATTTTTTCCAGTGCACTCGGGAATGATATCCTGTGGTCTACTTGAGTTGCGTTTTGCTCTGATAATGATAACCTTGTGACTAACCATATGTAAATTACCAAACTTTTAAGCCTTCAGGAGAATACAATGAAGAAAAACGGATTTCGAGACCCTCTCCTCAAATCTGCAGCGCTGCTGGTAGGTGTTGTTATTTTGGCAACGATTGCGGCCTCTGCAGGAAGCGAAAGCAGTGGCGGAGGATTTCTGGCTATTGTTGCTGGAATCGGCAATACCATCCTTTTTGTTATCGGTCTTGCTGTTGGATTGGTAATCAGTATCGCTCTTCTTATAGGCATATTTCTTGCCGCAGTGGCGATGGTTTCACCGGAGCAGGCCTCACAAATGTATTCGGACTTAAAAAAAAAACTTCTCTCAACGCGTCTTGACATCAAGTAATTTCTGGTCATGTTGCGAAAACAACAGAGCAGAAGTAGTAATTGATTTGGAGGAGTATGATCGGATGAAAGATGAGATTATTCATCTTCATGAAAACAGTACTAGCCTGAACGGTAGGATCAAGATGCTGGCTGAAGAACGTACTTCTTTTCAACAGAGGGTAGAGGATTTACAAACCGACAATTCATCGCTCAGGGTAAGAATCGATGAATTGGACCAGGCAGTTAAAAACTTGAATGACTCTGAAATTGCCATCAGAAATCTGGTTGCCGACCTCACCATCAAGGGACATTCAGGAACAGATTTGGAAATGATTACTCAAATAGGTAATCTAGAACGTCTTCAAGCGCAGACGAGAAGCGAGCTAAAAGACATCATAGATCCTTTGAATACACTGGAACTCGGTGTGAAACAGCCCCCAGCGTCCGGCTTATTCTCTTACATTGACAATCTTGATCACCAATCGCTTTTTACAGAAAAGGTGGGAGAAGCACTTCAACAAGAGATGACCTATGCCCAAATCGATGATTTCTTAAGCACTATGCTTCCTCCCGATCTCGACGAAATCATAAAAGACCACCCATCTCTGACCAAAAATTATATTCGCGCTCTGCGCAAAGTTTAAAACTTCCACGAGGTACCCCTCATCCACCCGTGGTCATTTTTTAGCCACGGCTGGATCCTCTCTTTATCGTTATCCTTCAGATCCCTTGCCGCTTTTGCTTTTCCGTTACCAAAAGCGGCAGGGTGAATATTCAATGAAGTCGAAGTTTAATATTTCCAGTACAGAGCAGGCAAAGAAGATAATCAGAGGTTTTTTCTGCTTGACGGTTATAAACTAATCAAGTAGTTTGCCGCGTTCCTGAAGGCTGGGAGTTGCGGGTGATTTTGCAGGTATCCTGCAAGGGAACGGGGTGAAAGAAAGGGAAAGAAAGATATTGACAGAGGGTTT
>JAABQY010000164.1 GCA_011391225.1 Desulfobulbaceae bacterium
TATTGTCAGGCTCGTCTCGCCCCGCCAGGAACGAACGATCTCCGGTCCGAGAAAAAGAATGCTGAGGGCGATGGCGGCGTTGAGGGGCGGCAGCGGAACACTAGCCAAACCAAGAGTGGCCAGGGCCAGGGTGATGCTGTGTGCAACGGTAAACGCGGTGACGGTTTTCAGGAGCATCATCCGGCCCTTAACGATCAACAGCAGCCCGAGAACAAAGAGCAGGTGATCAACGCCCTGCAATATGTGGTGAAAGCCGAGAGCTACATATTCTCCCGCCGTGATATACCACATCCGCTCTCCACGGAGCTGAACATAGGGTTTGGATGGGCGGGCAACTGCGGTCATCGTGGTGCCGTCAAGCCGGTTGAGCCTTACAAAAACATCCGTTATGGTAGTCTCCAGGCCGGGAAACCGTAAAATACTCCCCTCCACCCCCTGATCGCCGACGACTACAAAGTGGTGAAAGACCTGCGAGTCAGCAAGGAGGCGAACCGTTGGCTCTACCACAGTATTCCAATGTTCAGGCAATTTGAAGCGAGCCGGGTGTGGCTGGCCAAAGTAGATCGGCGCCCGCCAGGTTACCTCATACCTGTCTTGAAGTACTTGCCGCAGCTCAAGCGTTCCGGGTTGCGATTCATGGGCATAGACATGCGACAACGCCAATGTCACCAAGAACAAGGCAAGGGTAGATATCGCAGTTCCCTTCATTGTGTCATCGACTTGTTATTTGTTTCGGCAGATCCAGAGGTGGCTACGGTCTTCAACCTCTTCACAACAACATGATATCGCTCTCGGATTTTTGCATACGCGGCATCTTTTAAGGCCTTCTGTCTCAGAGCCAAATAATCCCGCTTCATTATCTCACGGACTTCGGTCAGATCGGGGAGGTGGGTGGCTAAAAGCTCATTTATAAAAACCAGGTGGAGGCCGAATTCGGACCGTATCGGGCCGATCCACTCTCCCGGTTTGAGCTCAAGAAGGTTTCTGCTGAACTCATCACCGAATTGTTTGCTGATGTCCCTGAGCGGGGAAAGTTGGACCTCCGGTTCAAGAAGAGAGGTGTCTCCGAATGAGTTCGCATCACCTCCCGCAATGAGCTGCGTAAGAATTTGCCGGGCATCGAACTCGGCACCTTTTCCCCTCTGGGCGGTATTGACATATACTTGATTGAACGCAATCCGCGGATCTTCGAGATATTTTTCCCGATGGTTTTCCATGAACGCTTTGAGGTCCTCATCCGTCGGCTCCGCCAAGGAGGTGATGTCCTCGTAAATGAATTCCATCTTTTGCCGCAATCGCCGCTTGAGCACTTCATCGTCTCGGTCCAGACCGATGGCTATCGCCTCGCGGTAATAGATCTCGCTACGAACGAAATCCTCAAGAAGCCCCTTTTGTTCCTCTTCAGTCGGTAGTCGTTGCCAAGTCTTTGTAAACACGTCGCTCATCTGAGCGATATTTTCTTCTGTGACGAAGATCTGTTTTGTCGAAGTTCCAGTCTGCCCAACAGGAATAGACCTGTTATTACCCCTCCAGCCATCGAGGAGAAACAACGCCGCGCCCAGCAGGAGGAAATGGAGCAGAGGTTCTTTGAGTAAGTTCATGACAATCTATGATGGAATCATTTTAAGGCAAAGGCGCTGTCGCTAGAGTTTGCTGGCATCAAAATCCCACTATAGCCTATCAGAAAAAATTATTTGCATATTTTTTTCCAAAGGCAGAACATACGCTCTGTTTTGACATTTTGCATTTAGATGCCGCCCTTGCGATTGCAATTACTGGCGCAGTTTGTCATTAATCAGCCATCCCGTGCATGATTAATGATGCCGCAATTATCCACATGGTGGCCCACACCAAGGTGTCGAGAATTCGCCAGGATATTTGTTTTCGAAAGATGGGGGCAAGCATCTGCCCGCCAAGGCTGAGACAGATAAACCACAGTGTCGAAGCCGAGACAGCCCCGGCCCAGAACAACAAGCGATTTTCGCCATGAAACCGGCTGCTGATGGCACCGAGGAGTATAACCGTGTCCAAATAAAAATGCGGGTTAAGGAGGGTAACTGCCAGGGTGGTCAGGATGGCGGCGCCCAAGGAAAGAACGGCCCGATCACTTGTCTCAAGACATCCACCTCTTACGGCAGAGCGAAGAGAGCCGCAGCCATAAACAAAGAGAAATCCTGCCCCACCCCATGCTACCCATTGTGCTAAAGCTGGATTGGCGGACACCGTTCCACCAATGCCTGCAACTCCAGCGGTGATAAAGACGGCATCGCAAAGAATACATATCAGGGCAATGACCACGTGGTGGTTGCCGCGAACCCCCTGGGATAAGACAAAGGCGTTCTGCGCGCCAATGGCCACAATCAGTCCGCCACCGGCCCCAAAGCCCTGTATAAAAGGTGTTATCATCATTGGTTCTATTTCCTCAAAGAGTGTGTACTTGAGAAAGTAGGCGAGATAGATTAGAAAGTAAAATTAATTGTTTTTATATCTTATTAAATATTCTTATGATAAATAATCATGCTTGATTATAAACTCATTGAAGCACTGGCACTGGTGGCTCAGGGCGGCGGCTTTGACAAAGCGGCTACTGCACTGCATATTACCCAATCTGCCGTTTCTCAACGGGTAAAACTGCTGGAAGAGCAGATGGGGCAGATCTTGGTGGCGCGCACCGCACCTCCCCGGCTTACCTCGGCCGGTCGAAATCTGTTAAAACACTATCTTCAGGTCAAGCGGCTGGAGGATGATCTGTTTGGCGAGATGGCGCAACAGGTTGGGTACACACCGATAGCCGTGGCCCTTAATGCTGATAGTCTTGCCACCTGGTTTCTGGATGCCATCCAATCGTTTGTCGTAATGGATGGTGTTTTGCTGGATATTCGGGTCGATGACCAGGAACAAACCCACCAGTTGCTGAAAGATGGCGCTGTTGTCGGTTGTATCAGCACCAAGGATCAGCCCCTGCAAGGTTGCCGAATCGACTACCTGGGGCAGATGAATTACCATATGTTTGCTTCTCCGGAATTTGCCAAAAAATGGTTTCCATCGGGACTGACCCTTGCTGATGTTTGCCGTGCCCCGGCGATTATCTTTAATCGCAAGGACGAGTTACATAACAAACTCTGCCAACTGGTCCTTGGACAAGTACCCGACTCCATACCAGCCCACTATGTGCCATCGGCTGAAAAATTCGTGGATTTCATTGCCATGGGCCTTGGTTACGGCATGTTACCCCGTCAGCAAAGCGAGCTTTTTACGGGAAACGGTCGGTTGGTTGATCTGGCGCCTGATCACACTATCCCCGTGAAACTTTATTGGCATTGCTGGAACTTGCATTCAAAATTGCTGGTCAAATTTACCAGACAGCTCATTCTCGGTGCCAAGGCACTGCTGGATGCCTAGGTGCTGCAACCAGCCCATTATTTGTAGGTAGAGGCCTTCAAAGACGTTGCCAGTTGATATACCTCATCTTTCGGCTGGGACAGTTTTATTGCCCTCTCGAAACAATTACGCGCTCGCCTGTCCTGTTGAAATCCCTGTAAAGGGCGAAAAAGGGGACAAATTTATTTCCTCGGCGCAAGATAATTCAAAACCTCATTGATTTTAGCTTGCCAAATCAAATCTCACCATATTCTCGACAGCCCAGAATTGAAGATTAATCTACTGCTCAGGGAAGACATATACTCAGGAATAAGGTAACTGTGGGGCGATTTCACAAACCTAGGCTTGCCATGGCAAATCTATATCTGCTGAAAGACGGACTCATTCAAAACTCACCTGAGACCCATTAGTAGTTCACGAAACATCTTATATTTACAATGCGTTAGTCCTTATTTTTCGTGAAAGAATGGTCTTGGGTTATAATTTCTATCACATAAAGACTGTTATCAACTTTTGGGAGATTTTTGCCTGATTTTGGTTCAATGTTAGTTGTTGGTTTTCGCATAAAAAAATTGCGAAAGCTGTCGGTAAGTGATAGTTTGGCCTATTGGATCGGATGGACCTTTGTGGAAGGGGCTTTTAGGTAGCCTGAAGAAAACAAATAGTTACCGCCGGGGTTACTTCTGCATATATCCAAACCGCCAGCCAGCAACTGCTATCCACCTGCCCACCAACAGTCATTCCCTGAGGAGCATTCTCATGATCGCACAGCTGCTTTCTAAATTGTTGCCGCCACCGGAAAACCGCTTTTACAGCTATTTTGAAGAAGCAGGTGAAGTATGTGAATTGTCTGCGCAATTGTTTTATCAGATTGTCAATTCAGACCCGAAAGAACGCGACGCTTGTCTCGTCCACTCTCAAGCTTATAAAAAGAGAGCTGTACTTGCCCTGGAAGGCAGCATGACCCTGCTCAACTCATCTTTCATCACCCCAATCGATCGAGAAGATATCCAACTGATCTCGACCTCACTCTATAAGTGCACGAAATCAGTCCTTAAGGCTTGCAGCAACCTCCGCAGCTATAACATCGATTCCTATAATGATTTTGTTAAGAAACAAGCTGAGATCCTGATTAAAGCAACAGAAGAGTTGCGGAATAATATTGCCACATTTCGAAAGGCTTCTTCACTCGAAGAGGTTGCCAAGTGCAATCGTCTGATCAAGGAAACGGAAAACAAAGGGGACGAGATTCTTGCCGCAGCGACCGAGGAACTGTTTTCAGGTAAATACGATGCGATTTACGTATTGAAACTGCGAGATATTTACAAAGGCATTGAAAATGCCGTCGATCGTTGCTCCGTCATTTCCGATCTGGTTATGAGTGTTGTCCTGAAACACAATTAATTAGGGTATCGCCCAAAGGCACCACCAAATATCATTGCACTGCCAGATAACCAACCTTTATAACCAGGAAAACATTATATGTTCATTCTCCTGCTTGTCGTCATCTTTGTTGCACTCGTTTTCGAATATATCAATGGTTTTCATGATTCTGCCAATGCCATAGCGACCGTAGTTTCCACCAAGGTGCTCACAGCCCGAGCGGCGATACTGTATGCAGGAGTGCTGAACATGGCCGGTGCGTTTTTCGGCACACATGTGGCCAGCACAATCGGCAAGGGCATTGTGCAGACGGAAAGCGTAACGCAAGGCGTAATTCTTTGTGCCCTGCTGGCGGCAATTATTTGGAACCTCATCACCTGGTATTATGGTATCCCATCCAGTTCTTCTCACGCGCTCATCGGCGGGTTAATTGGGGCGGGAATTGCAAAGGCCGGTTTGCAGGTTGTCAAAATTGACGGAGTCCTGCACAAAGTGGTGATCCCGATGATTACCTCGCCGATTCTGGGATTTTGTATCGGATTTTTCTGCATGGTTTCCATTCTCTGGTTATTTGCAAAAGCCAACCCGAGCACTGTTAATAAGTATTTCAAAAAATTGCAGCTGTTATCCTCAGGCATCATGGCCTTGAGCCACGGTACTAATGACGCACAGAAGACTATGGGAATAATTACTCTGGCGTTGGTGAGCTGTAACATTCTGCCATCCTTCGAAGTCCCTTTCTGGGTCATATTTTGCTGTGCCCTGACGATGGGATTGGGGACTATGGCCGGAGGATGGCGAATCATCCGCACCATGGGCAGCAAAATGATCAAGCTGAAACCTGTCCATGGTTTTGCCGCTGAAACGACAGCAGCAGTTGTCATTCTGGGTGCCTCTCACTTTGGTATACCCGTCAGCACAACTCATATCATTTCAACCTCGATAATGGGTGTCGGAAGCACTAAAGGCGTACATGCGGTGAAGTGGGGAATAGTCGGAAACATCGTTATGGCCTGGGTCTTTACTATCCCAATCTGCATGATTCTCGCCATGATTATCTATCGCATCCTGCCTGTCTGATTTTCATACCTAACATTTTGACATCATGTGAATCTGAACTGGGATAAGTCAGGAAGAATCTCAAACTTGCGTTTGCGGCCAGTAAGTTTGCAAATCGCCTGAAACCCTTGCTGGCTCTTGGTTTTCTCCGGACGACAATTTCAGTCGTGTTACTACGGATTTTGGCCCTGTTCGGACGTATTTATGACCCGCGCCGGGGGCCTTATCTTCAATGATTTAAGGATGTTTTCTGCTTCTTCAGTTACCTCGTTACACATGAGAACACGATATTTTTAATCAAAAAATTCTGTAATCTGGATCGTCTCCAGAGCCCTCTTGATATGATACCACGATTTGCCACAGGAGATCTCGGCCACCCGCTCAATTTGCAGTGCCAGTACACAGATCTTGACATG
>JAABQY010000165.1 GCA_011391225.1 Desulfobulbaceae bacterium
GAAGGAGGCTCTGCACAAGATTGTTGATATCCTTAACCTCAGTGACAATGCGACCGCTTTCCTTATCCAGACTTTGTATTCTTTCTGCCTCGCTGAGTGCCTGGACGGTTCCTTGCCACGCAGCATCATAGGCCACAGCGAAGATATACTCACTTGGCACAGTATACTCTTCGCCGCTACGCTGCGATTTTTTTTCGGCGCAGGCTGAAAGCGCCACGGCAAAAAGGAGAGATAGCAAGATCAGAACAACGCCGCGTAAGCTCATCGATTTCCGTAAAACCTCCATTGAAACCATTCCTTGATGTTGAGCGATGGCTTTTACCTTACTCTCTAATAAGCGGCTCAAACAGATATTCCAAGCCGTTGATTTTAATCTCATAAACAATTGCCAACATCTGTCCCAATCTCCCCTTTGGAAATCCCTTCCCGGCAAACCAGACGACATACGGCTCCGGCAGGTCAATGAGCCGACGCCCGGCGTATTTCCCAAAAGGCATTTTCATTGCCGCGAGTTCGAGAAGGAGGGCATGGTCATACTCGGGATCATTCATTTTTTCTCCCCTGTTCCTTTCAAAAAACGCGCTACAGTGAACCACTATCAACGCCCGCCTCGTCAAAAGAGGCCATTTCCCGCATCATCCGGCAGGATAGATCGATGAGGTTCATGGTGATCGCCGCCCCCGTCCCTTCGCCGAGCCGCAAGTCAAGATCAAGAACCGGTTTAAGCCCCATGATCTTCAAGGCAATCTGCTGCCCAGCTTCCACCGATTTATGACCGGCGACCAGATACTCTGCTACCCCCGGACAAAGGCGATACGCAAGCAAACCGGCTGCCGTTGAGATGATGCCGTCCAGCACCACGCAGCAACCCACCGAGGCTGCGGCGAGGATGGCACCGCAGATCCCGCCGAGCTCAAAGCCGCCGACCTTGGCAAGCAGCAGAAGGCCATCGTTTGGATTTAATTGGTGCAGGGCCAGGGCCTTTTCGATCACCTCGATCTTGCGGGCCAGGCCGCGGTCGTCAACCCCGGTACCGCGCCCAGCCACCTTCGCCGCCGACAGCCCGGAGGCGCCGCAAATGATTGCCGTAGCGCTGCTGCTGTTGCCGATGCCCATCTCGCCCATACCCACCAGATTACCGGATCGCTGCCCGTGCTTTTCCAGGAAGGTGCGGGCGCCGTTTTCGATGGACAGCAGTGCCTGGTCCATAGTCATTGCCGGTTGCACGGCAAAATTGTTAGTGCCGCGGGCGACCTTCTGTCGCACCAAAAGCGTATGGTCGGCAAAATCGCCGTTTACCCCCATGTCGACCACCGCCAGCTCAATGCCATACTGACGGCAGAATACATTGATAGCCGCACCGCCGTCGAGAAAATTCTCGACCATCTGCACGGTGACTTTGGCGGGAAAGGCCGAAACGCCTTCTTCCACCACGCCGTGATCACCGGCAAAGACAAACATCCGCGGGCAAAGAACGGTCGGCATGAGAGTTTTCTGCATGGTGCTCAACCTGACCGCCAACTTCTCAATGCGGCCAAGGGCGCCAAGCGGTTTGGTCTTATGATCGACCTTTTTCTGCGCCTG
Organism: Desulfobulbaceae bacterium; assembly: GCA_011391225.1. Classification (GTDB taxonomy): domain Bacteria; phylum Desulfobacterota; class Desulfobulbia; order Desulfobulbales; family Desulfocapsaceae; genus Desulforhopalus_A. The sequence goes on from JAABQY010000165.1 coordinate 1,585, forward strand.
ATCGCCGAGGGCTTGCGACAGCGGCTTTATTCGGGCGATGATGTCGGCAAGAAACGGTGAAAGCTGCGAAGCGCTCGCCTCCTGTGGCACAGCCACCTCCGAGCAGGGCCTTGTAACTTGCTTTACTTCTGTCTTGGCCACGCTAAAATCAACAATATATTTCAAGGCCTTCCCGGAAAGAATTTGCGGCAAAACCGACTCCACCTCAAGCGGATGGATAATCCGCTCAATCAACGCCCCAAGGTTATTCGCTTGCCGGGCGCAGAAGGCGACAGCCAACACCATATCCGCCCTTTTTGGCCCATAAGTGCCCACCACCACCAGCTCTTTATAATGCACAAGGTTCAGCAGATTGGTGCCGATTTCCTGGTTTTTTTCGAGCCCGCTGAAGTAGGCCAAGCTTCCGCCTTTGCGCAACTTTGTGATACACAGACTGAAGGCGATAGGGTTGGCGCAGCAGTTAATAGCCAGGTCAAAGTCGGCATTTGTGGTATCTTTGGCGAGAGCAACGAGGTTTTTGTCACAAAACGCTTGCAGCCTGGCAATCTTCTCGGCACTTTTTTCGATAACCGTCACCTCGCAACCCAGCTCCCGCAAAACCAGGGCGACAATCATCCCGACCACTCCGCCACCGTAAATGATCGCTCTCTCGCCGGCCACCGGTTTAAGGCTGGACAAGCCGTTCAAAACACAGGCCACCGGCTCGGCAAAGGTGATAAGGTGCGGGTCGAGGTCGGCTGGGGCGGCAATGAGACTCTGCCTGGGCACGGAGACAGTCCGGGCAAAACCGCCGTCGCTGTGAAAACCGATGATACGCATCTCCTCGCAGAGGTTCTCCCTGCCGCCTCGGCAATAGCAGCAAATGCCGCAGGCCTGACCTGGCCAGACCGTATACAGCCGACCGTCGGATTCATCGATGCCGGCAATCTCATGGCCGAGAACCCGGGGCAGAACCAGGTCCCGGTGGCCTTGCCGCCACATCTTCGCATCGGTCCGACAGATGGCACAAGAGACTACGGTCAGCACCACCATGTCGTCCGCCGTTTCCGACAAATCACCACCCTCTTGATATTTCATGACTCCGCACTCTGTCAATACCAGTTTCATTTCTCTCACTCGGTATAGGGTTCTTCGCCAATGGTCAGCTTCATGAGCTCGGCGGCAAGGCCTGCCTCGCTCAGCTTTCGGCACCGCAGTTTTGCCTCTGCCACCTGAGCCAGAGGAAAAACACTGGCTTTATTCAGAGGGCAGAACAGATACTCGTCTGCTGCAAAGCGCAGATACTCTGCGCCAACCTTGATGATCAGCAGTTCGCTCATAGCCCCGCCCTCGCCAGGTCAGCAAGCTTTTTTAACCCGGCCGACGGATCGCTGTTCTGCACCTCAACCCAGCGCTCAAGCGTTGCCGGCACCAGGCCGGAGAGAAGGATCTCCCGGGCTTTCTCCACCCCTTCCGAGATCGTCGCAACCATTCCTTTAACAAAAAACACCAGGGCGCTGTTGAGAATGACGGCATCGAGTCGGGCGGCATCGCCTTTTCCCGCCAGCAGCTGGTACATCTTTACTGCTGCGCTCCGTCTGTCACCATCCGGCCTCAGGCTTTCCGGACTATGGCTTGGCAAGCCGCATTCCTCCGGCTGAAAGGAAAATTGACTCAAGACCCCGTTCTGCAACCGCATCGCAAAGGTCGTGCCGCAGACCGACGCCTCATCCATGCCTTTATCACTGCCGGTAATAGCCCCGTAGATCACCAGGGCATCGGTATAGCCGATGGCCTGCATGACCTCGGCAACCGGCAGGAGCAGAGCCGGCGAATAGACGCCGCGCACGGCAATCTTTGGCAGGGCAGGATGAGCGAGAGAGGCGGCAATATTCAGCGGAGAACCAAAATAGATCTGCGACAGGATACGCCCAAGGGCCATCGGGTGCACCTCCGGGCTCATGCCGTTAAAGAGACCAATCCCCGCCTGGGCGATGCTTTTGGCCACCAGCTCAACGGAACACTCGACATCAACCCCCAGGGCCTCGACCATATCGACCGTGCCGCAACTGGAGGTGATAGCCCGTGCCCCGTGCCTGGCGATCGTTACACCACCGGCTGCCGCAACGAGGGAGGCGGCGGTGCTGATATTGAAGGTCTTAAAACTGTCCATGCCGGTGCCGCAGTTATCAACGATACCCTCGCAAGCGGCCACCTTTTTAGTATCCAATTCATATACCGCTCGCCAGCCACCGACAACCTCGGCGGCGGTTTCGCCTTTTGCGGTGAGGGCGGCCAAAAAAGCACCCTGCTGCATGTCCGACACTTCATTACTCAGAACCTGGCAAAAGGCAGCGTGTGATTCCTCTGGGCTGAGATTTTCTTTATTGATGAGTCGGGTGATAACCTGGCCCATTGCTCTGTTTTTTTCCATATTCAATTGTTTCTCCACGGTTCAATTGACTACGAGCCAACGAGGCCGCGTCCAAGGCGAACTTCTCGGCTGTATGCTCTTCAAAGGGATAGGGAAAAACAATCGAATGCTACAAGACGAGTCTCCGTATCCGCAACACTGCACCGCCTGGAATAACCAGACAATACAAGGCAAGATACAGAGAACTCCAGTGGTTGGCTCTGAGTGGCGGACAATGACATCCACCTTTGCAGGCAGGCTTTCTGACTTGCAAATTAACCTGCAAAACGACCGCCTTCCCGGGTGATCCCAGTGACGAATCCTAGTAGCTCGGATATGGGAGGCAAAGCTCCCAGCCGCCGCAGCCTTCGCATACAGCAAGGACTGGCTTGTGACGGAGTCACACCGTCTTTCCTTTTTCAATCAACTTCGTACACCTGCAGGGAGGTGTATACCCGGCTTCAAGAAAGAAATCAAGATGGAGAAAGTGAACCGCGTCAGCAACTGCGCACCACCTGCCTGGAAACCCACGACTGGACGAGCATCGTTGACTATGCCACGGTTCCGCGTAATTTTGCCGAACAGCTGGCTGAGGACGATTAGGACATGATGGTGCTGCATTCATGCCTGAGCAGAGCGGCATGTTTCCGATTCGTCACGGCTTAATCGACCCAATCTTCCAGGCGCCCACTCGCTCAACCTTTGGTTGGCAACGGAGCGGCGGACGTAGCGCTGCCAGACAAAAGCGAGATCGAAGACCAAGGTTGCCAGCCACCACAGGTAAAGGAATCCGGCCGTCGCCGGCAGAACCGGCCAAACCGGTGGGCGTGCGGTCAGAAACGGTTTGACGCTCATAAGCCGTTTCCCCAGGCATTCCGGGTCTTTTTTAAGGAGTTGGAGCACCTCATCGCGATCAAAGCCGGCGGCTTTGATAATTTCGCGGTCCTTCTCTGCGAGCTGCAGGAACTGCGTTCGTTCTGCTGCCGTCAGTTGTGTCTCAATGTCAAAATACTGCGGATACAGTATCGATGTGACAATCAGTGCCACTCCGACCGCACCGCAGGCAATAAGCGGCCGCATCCCCTTCCAGAACCATCGTTGTCGGCGATCTTCTCCCTCTTGCCTGGATGGCCCTGTAAACAGGAATCCCAGACCACCGACGATCAACCCGAGCAAGAGCACGCCAACCGTCGGAGCGTAGTGACCGAACCGCGCAAAGATCGCTCCGATTTGCTGCTGTGCCGAGCAAGTGACGGCGAAAAAATACACCGGGCAACTCATAATAAATGCTATAAAACCAGCGCTTTTCCAAAGGTTTCCCGCAGCCAACCGCGGAAAACGGGCAAAAAGCGTGACACCGGCGAGCAGTCCGGAAATCCCCAGCGTGTTGCGAAATAAGTCCCAACGAGACACGCCGGAGGTCGGTTCCATCTCGAGCTGGGTGATCAGGAAATGTTTTGTCAGAGGGTCATCCGGGAAGGTAAAATTTGTCACCGCCTTGCAGAGGATATACACGCCGACAATGAGGAGGACGGCGCTGAAAAGGTATGGGAGTGCGGGGCTGAGCCAGGGGATGATAGGTTTATCGGTGGGCCGTTTGGCAGGGCTATGATTCGCTGTGTTCGCCGTGGGCTGCGATACGACATCGTCGACAAAGTGCTCAAAGACCTCATGGTCGTTCCAATAGTCATTATGGGCTTTGCCGGGAAGGAGATAACGGGCAAAGCCCATATCATGCCGACATTTCGGGCAGCCGCAAAATTGGAAGACCGTCGACTCCTGCTGATCCAACCAGCGACGGGCCGTGTCGAGCGCAAAGCCGATCGGATCGCCATAGTCATAATAGTTCCGCCACTTGATCCGGCCTTCAGGGAGAATCCCATTAGCAAGTTTGGGATTCAGAGATTTCCAGAGCCGCGGCCAGAGCAGCAAATGCTTGTCGATCGGCGAGCCTATTGTCATGAAGCCGTGCACGTGCTTGAGCCACTCGGGGACCTCACCGGTGTCTTGCATTTGCGGTGCATCATTTGGTGCAGCAGGTGTTGCCAATTGTTGTCCCGACATGGCCTGCAGCATACCGAGAAAACTTACGACCGTGCCCTCGCTGTGTGCCACGATGTGCAGCCGAACATGATCGTTTCCTTGCTCGCGCTGTTGTTCATAAATGTCCTGCATCGCCCGGTGAAATCGGGCGACGATCTCGACGCGGTAATCGGCAAATTCCGTGACAATCTGGACATCTCCGAGGTAAT
>JAABQY010000166.1 GCA_011391225.1 Desulfobulbaceae bacterium
GGGACATCCTCTGACCTTCAAAACTGTTACCTCGTTCGTACCGACGAACACGTCAGGCTCGATACGATAATTGATGAGTACCCTACAGAATAATAGATACCTCATTCTTTATCATTTTTAGGACAGAGAATAAACATTTTTGCAAATAAAAAAGGGCACGCAATCCCATGGATTGTCGTGCCCTTCAGCAAATACCGTGAAGTTGAGATGGACTATCCTGAGCTATTCCCCCGTCGCAACCTCGTATTCCGCCCCACGCCAGGCGAAAATCCCGCCGGGATGGCGTTTATGCTAAGAAATAAGCTAAATATTGCGGCGGGGAGAAGACTTTTTGAAGAGGGAAGCGGTAAAGAAATAATAACGGCAATAGCAGGAGTAATTTCTTAACGGCCCCTAAAGGATCAGCCGACTGGCCTGAAGATTGTACTTATAATACGAATGACAAATGCCCTCATCGGAAATCATACAGGGGCCGACGGGATTCTTCGGAGTACAGGCCAAGCCGAAGGCCGGGCAATCCGGCGGCAGACCACGCCCGGAGATAATGGCGCTGCATTGGCACATGCAGGATTCTAAGCCCTCTTCAAAACGGACATTGAATCTTTTGGTGGCATCGAAAAGCGAGAGCTCCTCACGGATGACGAAACCGCTACGTTCAATCGTTCCCAGACCGCGCCAGTCGGTATCAACGGCGAAGAAGACTTCGGACACCATCTTGCGCGCCTTGCGGTTGTCAGCGGAGGAATACACAAAAGCCGAGTGGTCGTCGAAAAGCGACTCCCCGTTTCTGATCTGTTTCACCAGACTGAGGATTCCTGCCAGGATATCAACCACCTCAAAACCGGCTATATAGCAGGAAAGATCGTGTTTTTTGGCGAGTTCGGTATAAGCTTTGGTATCCGAGATGGTATTGATGTGATCGGAACAAAGCAGGCCCTGAATATTCAGATCCGGGTCAAGCATTAATAGATCGATGGTTGGCGGCAACAATCTGATCGAGGGGATAACACAAAAATTATTTATGCCGAGTCGAGCAGCTTCAAGAATCGTTTCGGCAACACTTGGAGCGGTTGCCTCAAAACCAACCGCCGGATAAACCACGGTAAAATCGGGCTCGCGGCGGGCGATATCCAAGGCATCCATGGGCGAAGAAATGACCTCGATCCTCGCCCCTTTTTTCCAGACCGTCGCCAGCGACTGGTTGCTGCCGGGGACACGAATAAGGTCCTCGCAGGCAGCGGTTATCACCTTCAGCTGCTTGGCGATCTTGATAAAGGCATCGATATGCCCGGCCGGCATAACACAGACACTGCAACCCGGCCCGGCGACCAGCTCAAGCATTGTCGGGAGTTTTTGGCGAATGCCGTATTTGAGAATGGCCCTGTTCTGGGTGCCGCAGACGACCATGAGGCGCATTGGCCGGTCAACAAGTTTGTGCAATTCTTCAAGCAATGCTTGCTGACGATCCAGATCCTTGGTTAAATCATCCACTTCCATTCATTACACCTTTTCAAGCCCCGGTAAAACGGTCGTCCGTTTTACCGGAGTCAACGCTCCAACAACTACTCTGAAGCCTCAGCCTCAGCCTTCATGGCCTTGAAGCTTTCGCTGTCGATGACCTTTTCACGTTCAATTTTTTCGATCTCAGCCCGGCTCACATGGAACTTTCCGCAGGCCGGACAGGTGCCATCAAACTCATCACCGACGGCGCGAGCTTTTAATTCGTCAATCGTCATATGATCGAGTTTCCCGCATGCTCCGCTGGGATTCTCGGCCCGGACCTGCACCCTTCTGGTGTTTGGCATGATAATCTCCAACATTTTTTACTTCTTTTTTGCCGATGGATCTGCAAATAAGTACACTGTTTATCCTATAATATCGACTAAAAAGACTCGGTGCCGGGTGCATTTCATGCACCCGGCAAAACTCCCAGTCGTATCAAATTAACTGACAATCCTGTCGATCTCCGTTCCCTTTGAATCGACGATGCTTACAGCAACCGGTATGCCGCCATCCAGGCGGTGCGTAGCACAGGACATTCAGGGGTCGTAGGCGCGCACCGCCATTTCCACCTGATTCAGCAAGCCTTCGTTGTACACCCCATCCTTGATCAGGGTGGTAGCCGCCTGTTTGACGCTCATATTCATCGGTGCGATGTTATGCGTTGTGCCAACGATAAGGTTGGCCTTGGTGATACAGCCCTTGTCGTCGGTGGTATAGTCGTGGATAAGGGTACCACGCGGCGCCTCGACAATGCCCACACCTCTGCCTGCCTTCGGCTCGACCTTGGCACGCACATTCGGATCAGTAATACCTTCCCACTCAAGCAACTCGATGGTCCGTTCGCAGGCGTACACCAGTTCGATAAGTCGAGCGTAATGGTACAACAGGGTCTGCTGTGCCGGACGTCCGAAGGATGCCCTGAACGCCTCAAGAGCAGCCTGGGCTTTCGGCGTCGAGATCTTGTCGCAGACATTGATCCTCGCCAGGGTATTGGCGCGATAGATGCCCTTCGGTGCGGCAAGCGACATATCAAATCCCTCATTCCAGAACTTGGCATAAGGCATCTTCGAATAACCCCAGGGCTCGACATGTTCGCCAAGATACTGGGTATACTCGCTGCCTTCAAAATCGACATAGCTGCCGTCGGCCTTCATCATGCGCTGCTTGCCATCGTAGAGCCTGAGAGAACCGTCAACGCGATCAACCGTGCCGAGAAAACCGGTTTTTATAAGCCCAAGGGCCCCGATGACGTCGAGGTATTTGGCAAAGACATTGTTGATGGCAAAATCGAGGGCAAAACAGGCGAAATCAAGAAGCGTGCGGGTTCCGGCCAATAGTTCCAGGCGCTCCGACTCAACCATCGGTTTGGCGAAACCACCAACTACTCCGGCGATCGGATGAATGGCCTTGCCGGCAAACTTGTCGAGCATCATCTGCCCGAGCTGGCGCATCTTCACTACCTGGGTCGCCAGTTCCGGTGCCGCCTTGACGACGCCGATGACGTTGCGGACCGAATAATCGGCATCCGGACCGAGAACGAAATCGGGGGCGGCGAGGAAGAAAAAGTGGAGGATCTTGTCATTGATATGCGCCATAACCTGGCACATTTCCCTGAGCTTATAGCCGGTTTCGGTGGGTGTTACCCCGAACGCGCCATCAACCGCCTTGTTCGAGGCGAGGTGATGCATCCATGGGCAGATGCCGCAGATCCGGTTGACAATGCGCGGCACTTCCTCGGCCGGTCTGCCTTCTATGAATTTTTCAAAGCCGCGCAATGACTGGATGTGCAGGAAAGCATCCTGAACATTGCCGTCATCGCCGAGATGTATGGCAATCTTGGCGTGCCCTTCGATCCGCGAAACCGGGGCAATATTTAAAACTTTTCCCATCTTAATCCTCCTTATCGGCCTGTTTTTTCATTGGCCGAAGTTGTCCGTGCGCCCCTGAAAATCTCAGTATCGACCGACGATCAATCACTGATTTATAGTCAATACCGTTACTTGCCAGGGCATTCATCATATCAAGCAGCTGATTGCCGTCCTTTCGCACCGGGCCGAAACAGCCGCGGCAAGGAACACGGGCGCTGATGCAGCTGGGTGCCCCACGTTTGGCGCAACCAGCGGCGGTCACCGGTCCCATGCACAGATAGCCTTGTTCCAGGAGACAGCGCATTTCCTCGATCGGCGCCCCCGGGGTGAATATGGCGTTGGTGAGAAAGCGCTTAATCTTGTCAACATCGCCCTTGCCTTCCCGCTTGGTCGGACAGGTATCACAAACGCTTTTGCCGGGCAGAACAGGTGGCCGGCCTTCCAGTAAAGACATCAGCACCTCGGCAATCAGTTCCGGATTGGGCGGGCAGCCGGGCAACTGCATATCGATCTTCACCTTTTCGTCGCAGGCATAGACTCGATCAAGCGGTGCCGGCACCTCGATGCTGGGAATCTGCGCCCCCGGATCGGTGGTAACGGTCTGAAAAATACCCTCCCAGCTTTCCTGGCGATTCTGGCCGTTCATAAGAGCAGGAATGCCGCCATGCGTGGCGCAGGTGCCAAGGGCGATCAGTACCGTGCATTTTTTACGCATCTCTTCAAGAACCTCGAGATGCTCATGATTACTCACCCCGCCGGTGACGATGCCGACGGTCGCCTCGGGGATCGAAAGCGTCACCCCTTCGCCGCACTGGCCAAAGTACTTATGGTCCATCAGTACCGGGGCATGGACGATATCCAGGGCCTCGGTTATAATTGGAATGAGAGCTTCACCAATATTCAGGATGGCGATTTCGCACCCCGCACAGGATCCCAACCACTCCAAAGCAGTAGTTACACCCATCACTTCCTCCTTATGCCGCTGAGGCATTTTGACTATTTACCGGCCCCAGCCTCTTGATCCGGGTCGTCATATCGGTTACCGCCGCGACAAATTTGTCCGGTTCCGCCGAGGAAACCCAATTGAGACTGAATCGTTCGGCCTCAAAGCCAAAATCCTCCAACAGTTCAACAATCATGTCGGAGCGGGTCATTGCTTTATAATTACCATCCAGGTAATGACATTCGCCGAGGTGTCAGCCAAGCACCATGACCCCGTCCGCACCCTGGGACAGGGCATCCATGACAAATTCCGGATGCACCATCCCTGAGCACATTACGCGAATAATCCGCACATTATGTGGATACTGCATGCGCGCCGTACCTGCGAGATCGGCTGCGGCGTAGGAGCACCAGTTGCAGCAGAAGGCAACAATCTTAGGCTCAAAACTCATATGATCAACTCCTTATAAAGGTATATCAAGGCCCTGTCACACAGCCAAAGCGGCTTGAATCTGGGCACTGATCTGTTTCATGGTAAAGCCCGATACCAAAACACCCCGCTTCGGACACGTTCCCTGGCATAAACCGCAGCCTTTACACTGGGCCTTGTTGACACTGATCAGTTTGCCGGCCGCCTTATCCGCCGTCGCCGCCCTTTCCACCAAGGTGATGGCATTGTAGGGACAGACATCGACACACAGGGCGCAACCGTCACAAGAGTTCTCGTCAACGGTCGCCTTGATTGCATCAAGACTTACCTGAGTTTTGGACAGCAGGGTTGCGGCCCTGGCCGAAGCAGCCAGTGCCTCGGCCACCGACTCTTCCACCGGTTTCGGATAATGGGCAAGACCTGCGACAAACATGCCGTCGGTTGAAAAATCGACGGGTTTCATTTTGGCGTGTGCTTCCTGGAAGAAACCGTGGCCGTCAACCGGCACCTTGTAGAGTTTGCCAAGATCGGCGGCATCCTCCTTGGGCCGGATGGCCGTGGCGAGAATGACCATATCGGCCTTGATGCGCAACGGCCGATGCAGAACATGATCCCATACCTCAACATCGATGTCGGGGCCGTTCTCGGTGACCTTCGGTTTGCCGTGCAACTCGTAGTTGATAAAAATAACGCCGAGTTTTCGTGCTTGTTTGTAGAGGACCTCACGCTGTGCATAGGTGCGCATATCGCGATACAGGACATACACATTGCGATCCGGGCTCTCTTTTTTCAGGGTAATGGCCGACTGTACAGAATGGGTGCAGCAAACCTTGGAGCAATACATGTGGTCGCCTTCCCGTGACCCGACACACTGAATAAAAACAAATCTTTTCGACTGCTTGACATGCTTTTCCTTCAACTCGAACAGCTTGTCGAACTGCACCGAAGTGACCACCCGGGTGATACTTTCATAATTGTATTCGTGGGGAAGATAGGCCTCTCCGCCGATGGCGACAATACCGGCACCGTGCTCGATAACCTTGGTTCTCCCATCTTTGCCGGTAATGGTTGAGCGGAAGTTGCCGACGAAGCCTTCCACCGCCGTCACCGTATGCTCCTTGTGAATGATGATCCGCTCGTTCCAAATGACCTTGTCAATCAGTTTGGCGACCTGGGTCGGCACATGTTCACCCGACCAGGTATGCTTGAGATTGAGGGCATTGCCGCCAAGGGTGTCGGATTTTTCCACCAAATGCACACCAAAGCCTTGTTTGGCAAGGTTGAGAGCGGCGGTCATACCGGCCACTCCGCCACCAATGACCAAACCCTTCTGGGTGATCGGCACGAAAATGGGTTTGAGAGAAGCACCGAAGGTAACCTTGGCCGCAGCCATGCGCACCAGATCTTTGGCCTTGGCCGTCGCTTCCTGGGGATTTTTGCTATGAAC
>JAABQY010000167.1 GCA_011391225.1 Desulfobulbaceae bacterium
CCTGGTGATGAGACCCCTGGTCAGCCAGACGGACAGAGAAATCCCCAACTACGACTTCTCCTTGCAGATCCCCTTCAAGGGCGGGATCCTGAACCGCCAGTCGGTCAAGGGGAGCCAGTTCTACCAGCCGCTCCTTGAGTTCTCCGGCGCCTGCGCCGGCTGCGGCGAAACCCCGTATGTCAAGGTTCTCACCCAGCTGTTCGGGGAGAGGATGACCATCGCCAACGCCACTGGCTGCAGTTCGATCTGGGGCGGCTCGGCTCCCTCCTCCCCATACTGCACCAACGCTGACGGACATGGTCCGGGTTGGGCAAGCTCGCTGTTTGAGGATGCCGCTGAATTCGGTTACGGGATGGCCCTGGCCTACAACACCCGGAGAAAGGCCCTGGCGACCAAGGTTGAGAAAGCCATCGCCAGTGATATTCCAACGGCGTTGCGACAGACCCTTTCGGCCTGGCTCGGGGGGATGAACGATTCGCTCAGCTCACAGGAGATCGGCAATAAGCTCAAAGAAATGCTGAAGAATACCGGCGACAACCCGCTGCTGAAAGAAATCTCCAGAAGTTCCGAACTGTTCACGAAAAAGTCGCATTGGATCGTTGGTGGTGATGGTTGGGCCTACGATATCGGCTACAGCGGTCTCGACCATGTCATGGCTCAGAGTGAGGATGTCAATATTCTGGTGATGGATACCGAGGTCTATTCCAACACCGGCGGCCAGTCCTCCAAGGCGACCCAGACCGGGGCGGTGGCCAAATACGCCGCCTCCGGGAAGAAGGCTGCCAAGAAGGATCTGGCGCGGATGATCATGACCTACGGCCACGCCTATGTCGCCTCGGTATCGATGGGCGCCAGCAAGCAGCAGATGCTCAAGGCGATGGTTGAGGCCGAGAGCTATCCGGGACCGTCGCTGGTTATCTGCTATGCCCCCTGTATCGCCCATGGCATCCGGGCGGGGATGGGCAAAACCCAGAAGGAGGCGAAACTGGCGGTGGAGAGCGGTTTCTGGTCAATGTTCCGCTACAATCCCGCCCTTACGGATCAAGGGAAAAACCCCCTGATCCTCGACTCGAAGGAGCCGGACGGAACGCTGCAGCAGTTCCTCTCCAGCGAGGTGCGGTTTTCCGCCCTCGAGAAGAGCCACCCGGAAGAGTCGAAGCGTCTGCGGGCGAAGATCGAAGAAGAGATCAAGAACCGCTATAACCTCCTGAAAAAAATGGCCGAACAGAGCGTTGGCGTCTAACTGGTGAACGCCTCCGGGAAGGGAGAGAAGCCCCTTCCCGGAGGTTTTTTTTGTGAGGGGCAAAACGGTAGACGAAGTGAGAAAAGGCAACGATGAGCGACAGCGTTTTTCAGGCGATTGAACAGAAAAGAGTCTCCTCGCGGATTATAGATCAATTCAAGGTCTTGATCTCCAGTGGAAAATTAAAACCGGGCGATCCCCTTCCTCCGGAACGTACTTTAATGAAGACGTTCGGGGTTAGCCGACCGACTTTGCGGGAGGCGCTAAACGCCCTGTCGACCATGGGCTTTATCAGCATGGAGCAGCGGCGGCGAACCACGGTCAGATCCCTGGTGCCGAGCAATATCACTGAGCCAATCTGCCGACTGCTCAAAGAAGACATGACCACCTCGCTGGAGTTGATTGAGTCCCGGAGCGTCATCGAGGTCGCCAGTGCCCGCTTTGCCGCTCGGCGGGCGAATGAGGCGGATATCACCCGTCTCGAGCGTTGCCTTGTCAATATGCGGGATAATATCACACAGGAAAGAACCTTTTCTGCGGTTGATGCCGAGTTTCACCTTACCGTCGCCGAGGCTTCACACAATAAGATTCAGGCCCACCTGATGTTTTCCATTTATGACCTGCTGAAGGAGAGGGTATTCATGTGCTATGCCCCCGGCGGCGACCAGGCGGAAGCCGTCTTTGCCCAGCACCAGGCGATCGTGGCGGCGATCAAGAGCCGAGACGAACAACTCGCTGCCGAAAAGATGGAAGAACATCTCAGTTACGTTGAGTCCCTGGTCAAACGCTTTATCGAGAAGAACTGAGGGTCCAGAAGGGCTGCACATCCTCACCACCGCCCCGATCATCGCTGCGCCGCTCGGTGTGTATCAACTGCAAGGCCTGCATCAAGCCGGCGGCAAAAGAAATCCACACCTTGCAGGTCTTTATCCTTCCTTTTCGCGTCAATCTTAAACAATTTCAATTGGATTGCGGCGCATAGCGCCTCAGCCAAGATTCTCGCCGTACCGACATCCCGTCGGTACCAACGCCAGGTTCTCTCGGTTTTGTAGCGGAGAAAACCTCTTTTTCTGGTCCTACCAGCGTGCATTCACTATAATTTCTGCCAAGAAGTGTCGTTTACTGGCCTGACCAGATAACTTAAAGTGGATGAGTTGGCACTTTTTCAACTGGCAAATCAATGGCAGCTTTCATGAAATAGCTCCTCGGAGAAACCCTGGCTCACCCGTTCTGTAAACTTAGGAGCCGTTAGGAAATAACGAGAGCATTTATAGCCATTTCCTTAGGGCTCCTTATGCCTTTCCATGCATGCCTTCGGCCATGTTATCTTTTTATAACGGCTTACTCTGCGCAAATGCAAGAATGCCCTGCCCAAGAAACTGCGAAAAAGAGGTGGACGGGGAAACAAAATTAGGGTATGAGGTACAGGATGTTCATTTTCTGGTCCTACCAGTGTGCCAACACTATACTTTTTGCCAAGTAGTGTCGTTGCCTGGCCTGACCAGATAACTTAAGGCGATCCGTCTACAAACTTCAATGACAAAAGAGGCATTCTCATGGGAACAGATATATATACAGAATCACTTGAATATCACCGATCGGGACGAAAGGGGAAAATTCAGGTTGTGGTCACCAAACCATTTTCCACGCAAAAGGACCTCGCTTTGGCCTACAGCCCAGGGGTCGCCCAACCCTGCAAAGAAATTGCCGCCGATCCAGAAAACGCCTATGAATACACGGCCAAAGGCAACCTGGTTGCGGTCATTTCCAACGGCACCGCCGTTCTCGGCCTCGGTAATATCGGGGCGGTTGCCGGCAAGCCGGTCATGGAAGGAAAAGGGGCCCTGTTCAAAAAATTTGCCGATATCGATGTCTTTGATATTGAGGTGGCTACAGAGAATGCAGATGAATTTATCAATACCTGCAAGCTTATAGCGCCAACCTTTGGCGGAATCAATCTGGAAGATATCAAGGCTCCTGAATGTTTTTATATCGAGGAAAGCCTGCAGCCGCTGGTTGACATTCCCGTCTTCCATGACGACCAGCACGGCACGGCGATCATCACTTCCGCGGCCTTTCTCAATGCCCTGGAAATTACGGGCAAAAAAATCTCCGAAGTCAGGGCGGTTTTCAACGGTGCCGGGGCAGCGGGCATTGCCTGTGCCCAGATGTTCCTGCATCTCGGTCTCTGCAAAGAAAATCTCATCATGTGCGACTCCAAAGGCGTCATTTACCAGGGGCGCAAGGAATCAATGAATTTGTACAAAGAGCGCTTTGCCAACGATACGCCGCACCGAACCCTGGCTCAGGCAATAACCGGTGCCGACGTCTTCTGCGGGGTCAGCGTCGCCGGGGCTCTCACTCAGGAAATGGTGACCACCATGGCCGACCGTCCGATCATCTTCGCCCTGGCTAATCCTGAACCGGAAATCTCCTACCCCGAGGCGGTCAAGGCCCGGCCGAATTGTATCATGGCCACCGGACGCAGCGATTATCCCAACCAGGTCAACAATGTCCTCTGCTTCCCCTTCCTTTTCCGGGGAGCCCTTGATGTCCGGGCCCGGGAAATCAACACCGAGATGAAAATGGCCGCTGTCCGGGCGATTGCCGCCCTTGCCAAGGAAGAGGTGCCCGACCAGGTCCTGATGGCCTATGGCGCCGAACGTTTTGAATTTGGTCCGGAATACTTGATCCCGACGCCCTTTGATCCGCGGGCGCTTCTGCGTATAGCCCCTGCGGTTGCCAAGGCGGCCATGGACAGCGGCGTCGCCAGGAGGCCGATTGCCGACCTGAATAAATATACCGAGCACCTTGAGGCAACTCTCGGCATATCAAAGGCTATCCTTCGCCATGTGACCAATCGGGTCAAGAAAAATCCGCTGCGCGTGGTCTATCCGGAGGGTACCAATCCGGTCATTGTCAGGGCGGCCATCCAAGTCATGGAGGAGAATCTTGCCACCCCAGTCCTTCTTGGCAACAAATGGGAAATTGAGAAAATGCTCAAACAGCATGGAGCCAACGGCCACGCCATCGAGATCATCGACCCAATCAGCGACAGTGAGCGCTGCGAACGATATGCCGTGGCTTACCATTCCATGAAACAGCGCAAAGGGATAACCCTGGCCAATGCCAGATATATCATGCAGCGGGGTGATTCAGGATATTTCGGGGCGATGATGCTCAGTACCGGGGATGTCGACAGCATGATCTACGGCCAGGCGCTGCCTTACCGCTATGCAGTGCGCAAAGTCTTGTCCTGCATCGGCAAAAGCACCAAATATAAAACGATCGCCAGCGTCTATATGATGGTTTTCAAGAACCGTACCCTCTTTTTTGCCGACACCGCGATCAACATCAATCCCAATGAACAGCAACTTGCGGAAATCGCTGTTGCCGTGGCCGATTTCGTCAAGGAATTTGACATTACCCCGAAGGTCGCCATGCTTTCCTACTCCAACTTTGGTTCTTCAAATACTGAAGGTGCCACCAAAGTGGCCCGGGCTACCGCCCTGGTCAAAACAATGGCGCCAGGCCTTGAGGTAGAAGGGGAAATGCAGGCCAACGTCGCCTTTAACATCGAACTGCGCGATGAGATTTTCCCCTTTTCCGCCCTGACCGGCGAGCCGAATATTCTGATTTTCCCCGATCTCAACTCGGCAAACATCGCCTACAAGCTGTTCATGCGCCTGGGTGAAGTCGACGCGGTCGGACCGATCATAGTCGGGTTGAACAAATCGGCGCATATCATCGAACGCGGCTCTAACGCCGCCAATATTTTAAATCTGACCGCCCTTGCCGCCCTCAAAGCAAGGCAGCATCTCTCGGCCAGCAAGCGACTAACGGCCAACGACGATTAGAGGGGCCGCTTGCCGGAAGACAAAAGCCGTATTCGCAGCATCTGCGAATACGGCTCCTCCCTTTATTACATTGACAGTGCTCGACAACACAGCAGGTGTCGAGCCGATTTGTCGATCAGGCCTCGGCCTGCACCGGATTTTCCAATACCCCGATATTTTCGATCTCCACCGCCACCACATCGCCAGGAGTCAGTGGCCCAACCCCGCTTGGAGTTCCTGTGACAATGAGATCGCCCTCCTCCAGGGAGAAGTTTTTCGAGATAAAGGCTATCGTTTCAGGGATTTTAAAGATCATATGACAGGTATTCGAATCCTGCACCACCCGTCCATTCAATCTCGTCTGGATTTTGAGATTCTGCGGGTCGCCGATCTCTTCGAGTAAAACCAGTCGCGGGCCGATCGGGCCGAAGGTATCCAGGGATTTCCCTCGATACCAGCCGGATTTATCATGCTTTTGAAAATTCCTCTGGCTGACATCATTAAAACAGGTAAAACCTAAAATATGCTTATAAGCGTTATCGGCCTGGATATTTTTTCCTGGTTTGCCGATGATCAGTGCCAGTTCACCTTCATAGTCGGTGCGGCAGGTCCTGAAACCGTATTCCTGGAGAAAGGCCGGAATGATCACAGGCTGACCTGTGCCGATCAGGGTATTGCGGGTTTTGGCAAACAAGATCGGTTCCTGAGGAATCTCATCCTTGAAGCGCTGGGCATCGGCCGTGACGTTCTCCTTGATATGCTCCAGGTAATTGAGCCCTAAACAAATTATCTTCTGCGGTTTGACTTGATATTCCCTTCCGTCACTCATTGGCAAAATAACCGGCATATTGCACTCCCTGTTAGTTGAGATAGTAGTATTTTTTCGCTTCTACTGGCTGCACATTTTCACTTTTTTCGCGGCTCAGGTGGAGGAGGTGTTTCTCTACCTGCAATTCCAAAGGCTCAGTCCGACCAAGTTCGGTAAGCTTGATACCGATTATATATTTTTGCATGGTTTACATGGTTAATTGTCGAATTTATCGTGAAGGTAAGATCGTTGTCGA
>JAABQY010000168.1 GCA_011391225.1 Desulfobulbaceae bacterium
GAACTTTAAAAGCGGGTTCCTTGCGAAGCTGAAGAATTGCCTGAATACGTAGCAGACAGTCATTGACGTCATCAAAATTTACCGAGATCGCCGCATCAACCGCCTCAGCTTCCAACCCGCGACTGATACAGTCATTGGCAAACCGTCCCTTAATAAAACTTATAACGGTTGCAACCGTTTCCTTGCCGCCGGCCACCTTATCACCATACAAAGCGAGAGCTTTATGCACAAGTTCGTGCAGCGAAAATGTATATCCCTTCCCTTCTATGATGTGGAGAATGGCCAGGGAAATACGTCTCAAGCCAAAAGGATCGGCAGTTCCAGAGGGTACCTGGCCGATTCCGAAACATCCGGCCAAGGAGTCGAAGCGGTCAGCCAGTGCCAGCAATGCCCCTAAATCGCTGGTGGGAACCTCAGCACCGGCTCGCCGTGGCATATAATGTTCATTTATAGCCGTGGCAACGCCATTCGTCTCTCCGTCATGCAGAGCATAAGCACCACCCATTATTCCCTGCAGAGATGGAAATTCTCCGACCATATTGGATAACAGGTCAGCTTTACAGAGAAACGCTGCCCGACATCCCTGCTCTGCAAGCTCAGGGGCAACCTTGTCTACCAAGGTTTTCATCAACTTAACCAGCCGATCTTTTTTCTCCAGCATGGTGCCGAGTTTTGCCTGAAATATTATGCCGTTCAGGTTTGCGATATGGTCCGCAAGACGAATCGCGCGGTCGCTGTTGAAAAAAAACAAGGCATCTTCAAGCCTTGCCCGAAGAACACGCTGATGGCCTTTTCGGGTGACGGCGGAATCATTTACCTTGGTATTGTTGACAGCAACAAAACCCGGCAGTAATTTCCCCGAGGCATTGACCACCGGAAAATATTTCTGATGTTCACGCATCGAAGTGATGAGCACCTCAGGCGGGAGCTTCAGGAATTTTTCTTCAAATACGCCACAAATCCCATAGGGCATTTCGACGAGATTGGTGACAGTATCAACCAAAGCGTCATCAATAGCCACATGGCCATCAAGAAATTCTCCGGATTGGGCAACGGCATCGCGTATTTCCGACACCACTCGGGCTCTTCTCTTGGCGGGGTCGACCAACACGAATCGATCGGCAAGCTGCTGCTCGTAGCCTGCGACAGAGTCGATCTTGAATTGTTCTTTGGCAAGAAACCTGTGTCCAAAGCTCAAGTTTGAGGACTCGATACCCTCATGGCTGAAGTGTATCACCTCTTCACCAAAAATTGCTGCCAGCCACTGGATTGGCCTGGCAAAAGGGTGGTGATTACTGCCCCAGCGCATTGATTTTGGAAACGACAGATCAAGGAGCAGACCGTGCAAGATTTGTGGCAGCAAGGTTGCGGTTGCAACACCTTTCTGCTGACGAATCAACATCAGATATTCGCCCTTTGCGGTCGAGACCACCTGCAAATCGCTCACATCCGCACCTTTTGATTTGGCAAAACCTTCAGCAGCCTTGGTAGCTTTGCCGTTGCTGTCAAAGCTTGCGTGTTTGGACGGACCAAGCAGTTCTTCGGTGATATCTTCTTGTTTTTCAACAACATCCTTAACTATAAGGGTGAGACGCCTTGGCGTTCCCATGACCGTTAAATGACCATGGCCAATCTTCAGTTCCAATGCCTTCTCGATACACCTGTTTCGCAAGTGAGCAAGTGCCGGTTCAAGAAAACTTGCCGGTATCTCTTCCATTCCAATTTCAAAGAGTAGATCTCGCATGTGTGTATATTTAAAAATTAAGGTTGAGAGGTTGATAAACGTCGCTATAACGGCTTAACAGGATTCCATGGCAGCGAAAGTCGAACATTCATCTCCAAAGTTATGAATGCGCACTGAAAACCACTTGATAGCCTGAATTTTCTCAAGCACAGCCCCTACTCTCCGCGTAAGTGCCTCAACTGAAAGCACCTTTTTTTCCTTTAAGAGAAGGCTGTGCAATTCTTCCTCCACTGCTTCTTCAATGAGCAGGATTATATCCTCAATCCAATAAAACTGGCGAAAACGCAGGCTGACCTCAGCTTTCCCCCATCTTCCGAGGGATCCTGGTAATCGATGCGGCGTCTTATCGGCTATCGGCAGGCTGATCGGCACTTCAACGCTCAGCTTCAAATCATCATCTTTTTCAAGTGAACCGTGCATTTGGCAACGATAATGTGCCAGATGACCGGGCTCGCCGTTTCTTGCCTTGTGCAGAAAATATGGGAAATCAATTTCCAGGTGGGATGCTTCAGCTTCAAGCCGGTGCTTCATTTTGCCAAGAACCATGTGGAAGCTTTTAATATCAATCTCCCCGTGAAACTCGTTGAGTATCTCAACGAATCTGCTCATATGCGTGCCTTTGAATTTGTGCGGCAAATTGACATACATATTCACTGTGGCCACGGTTTGTTGTCTTTTTTGAGCCTTGTCCCGTACAGTGATAGGATAGGAAATAGTCTTGACGCCGACTTTCTTGATGTCGATTCTCCGGCTATCAAGTTGACTTTGAATATCTTTCATTCGACACAAACCACAATATTTTGCTTTTTCCGGAAGAGCGCCAACCGCAATCCACCTTCAAATCGGCCAAAAACGAAAATGCTTCAATTATTCTTTCAAAAGCCTCCGTACCGTATCTTTGAGATCATCAAGATCACCTGATTTAACCACATATTCATCGGAGGCCCAGGTCCCGAGGTCGCGTTTAAATCCCTGGTAAGCGCTGCTGAGAATAACAGGCACCGAAGGATTTAACATCTTCATTTGGCGAAGCACTTCAACACCGTTCATACCAGGCATTTGAATATCCAGAATTACCAGATCGGGATTTTCTTCCTTGAACTTATCAAGACCACTCTCACCGTTTAAGGCAGATATCACCTGATACCCTTCATCTTCGAATTCTTCGCGGTAGACCATCTGAATGGCCTCTTCGTCGTCGACCAGGAGCAGTTTCTTCACCGTTTCCTCCTTTTCAAGGTGTCACCGGAGATTCACGCAAAAAAAGAGCAGCCTCTTCCGGCGGCAAAGGATTTATATAGAACCCCGACCCCCACTCAAAACCTGCTATGGATGTCAATTTGGGGACGATTTCAAAATGCCAGTGAAAATAGTCCAGCCCACCCGAACGGAGTGGATCGGTATGAAGCACAAAGTTATAAGGAACATTGGGAATACATGTGCAGAGCCGTCGCAGTGATTCGGAAAAAAGCTCTGCTAAGGCATACAACTCGCTGTCGTCCTGCGAATAAAATGCGGAAGAATGGCGCTTGGGTAAGACCCACATCTCAAAGGGTGTACGCGGCGCGAACGGCATAATACTGATAAACCGATCATTTTGGCATACTATCCGTTCTTTTTGCTGTATTTCCTGGCGAATAATATCGCAAAAAATGCAACGTTCTTTGTATTTGTAGTGAGACCGCGCCCCTTCGAGTTCGGAAACGATCATGCGTGGCAGAATTGGTAATGCAATAAGTTGGGAGTGAGAGTGTTCCAGCGAGGCACCAGCCGCCTGGCCATGATTTTTAAAAACCATGACATATCGAAAACGTTGATCTTTTTCAAGATCAATAATTCTCTCTTTATAGGCTTTGAAAACCAAGGCAATCTCAGCTGGGGAAAAGTCGGCAAAACTGTGGTTGTGATCGGGACTCTCAACAATGACTTCATGGGCGCCGATACCGTTCATACGGTCGTAGAGCCCTACCCCTTCTTTTGAGAGATCACCTTCAATAATCAATGCCGGAAACTTATTAGGTACAACTCGCAAGTTCCACCCTGCCCCGTTGGCAGGTAATCCACCATCTCGGAAGGCAAGAACCTCTGGAGGAGTGAAGGACTCATTCCCGAGACAAAGCGGACAAAACCCGCCGATTCCAGTGGCAACCTCAACCGGGAAATCCGTAGGCCTTTTCCTTCTCTCCTTGGAAATGATAATCCATCGTCCAAGGACAGGATCTTTGCGTAGTTCCGGCATATGGATTTATTGTCCTACCGATTTTTCACGAGTTTCCTGAATGGTTTTACAATCGATGCAAAGAGTGGTTACCGGTCTGGCCTCCAGTCGTTTAAGCCCAATTTCTTCACCACAATCTTCACATATACCATAACTGCCGTCTTCTATCCGAGCAATGGCTTCATCGATTTTGCTCAGGAGTTTGCGCTCCCTGTCGCGGATTCTCAGTTCGAAGCTTCTCCCCGATTCCAAGGTGGCCCTGTCGTTTGGGTCAGGCACATTGGTTGTTTGATCGGTCATCTCCGTCATGGTCTTTCCGGCATCGCTGTGGATTTCCTGCTTTTTCAGCAACAGCTGGGTCCGAAACAGTTCAAGTTGCTCTTTGTTCATGAAAACTTTCCTCCATACTCTTAAATATCACTCAAATACCATCCGCGAAGTCAACTCTTCCCGAACGTAGGTACCACTTTTTCCGCCAGTTTTCTTCAGAAGGCGAATATTACTAATAACCATAGATTTATCAACAGCTTTACACATATCATAAATCGTCAGGGCAGCAATAGAAACAGCTGTAAGAGCCTCCATTTCCACGCCGGTTTTCCCACTAATGCCGACCGTTGCAAAGATATCAATGGATGAGTTTTCTTGACAAAGCTCAAAAGAAATATCCACTTTGCTGATCAGCAGAGGATGGGCCAAAGGTATCAGCTCATCAACTTTTTTTGCAGCCATAATGCCGGAAACCCTGGCAATTCCCAGGACATCCCCTTTGGCCATTGAACCGCTTTTTACAAGCTCAAAGGCTCGTTCAGACATTTTTATATTTCCCGAAGCCAGCGCGACACGAACAGTTTCAGCCTTGCCGCCGACATCGACCATCCTCGCACTGCCTTCATTGTCAAAGTGTGTGAAGACTGCCTTGTTTTCTTCAGCCATCTTTTCCTTTTCCCAAAAACTCAGTTTTTACCAAGCACCTCATTGAACAGCTTTTTGAAAAACCCCTCTTCTTCCTGATGCTGGCCATGTTGTATGCAGAGTGTGTCAAAGTCTCGCAGCACTTTCTTTTGTTCCTCGCAAAGATTGGTCGGAGTCAAGACCTGAAGCTCAACTACCATATCACCTCTTGACCTTCCGCGAAGGCTTGGCACTCCTTCATTACGCAAGGTGAAGAGTTCGCCGGACTGGCTCCCAGCGGGAATATCGAGGGATTTTTTGCCGTGTATTGTAGGTATTTCGATTGTCGTTCCAAGTGCAGCTTTGGCCATGGAGACAGGATATCGGCAGAAAATGGTATCGCCTTCCCGCTTGAAAAAATCGTGTTCCCGAACATGCACGATGACATACAAATCACCCGATGCGCCTCCTCTACGGCCACCCTCACCCTCACCCCGCAATCGCATACGGGCACCGGTATCGACACCGGCCGGGATTTTCAGGGATACCTTCTTGGTCTTTTCAACAAGCCCGGTTCCATGGCAATCGTTACAGGGATTGGTGACCATTGCCCCTTCACCATGGCACTGCGGGCACGTCGAACTCATCTGAAAAAAACCCTGCGACCGTACTACCTGACCACGACCGTTGCAACTCGGACAAGTCTGTTTCTGGTATCCTGGCCTACTCCCCGTCCCTTCGCAGGTCCAGCAAGTATCGCGACGGGTGAGTTGCACCTCTTTAGCAACCCCGTGCACGGCCTCCATAAAGGTAACTTCCACGTCATAGCGGAGATCATTGCCGGGTATTGGCCCATCTCGTCTGGCACCGGCTCGGTTGCCGCCGCCAAAGCCGAATATATCGCCGAAGATATCGCCAAAACTTGAGAAAATATCTTCAGCACTGCCGGGTCCTCGATAACCGCTGTTTTTCAGGCCATCATGGCCGTAGGTGTCGTAGATTTTTCTTTTTTTCTCGTCACTGAGTACTTCATACGCCTCAGTGCAGGATTTGAACCTCTCCTCGGCTGCTGTATCATCGGGATTGCGATCCGGGTGATACTTCATCGCCAGCTTGCGATAGGCTTTTTTAATATCGCCGGCAGAGGCGTTTCTACCTACAGATAATATTTCGTAATAATCGTTACTCATAGTTTACCGGTAATGCTGTAATTTTCACGCAAGGACCAATTCAGGCACATTC
>JAABQY010000169.1 GCA_011391225.1 Desulfobulbaceae bacterium
TATAGTCTTAGAAACGGCATATCAAAGTCTTTACAAATGCCGCCGGAAGCGATGCTTGCCGTCAATAAATTGCCCGAAAAGCGGGTACATTGGGTTCAACGCTCCATGGAAATAGCCGATAACATTGGCCTGACAGGGCCGATCCCTCATGATACCGATTGCGAGACTGCCGGCGAACCATTTTTTCTTGATCCTGAAGGAGAGCACCCAGATCCCATAAACGATGATTTGGCCCTGTGGATCCGTACAGAAACAGGATTGATCATCTGCGTCGGTTGCGCCCATGCCGGCCTGGGCAACACCTTGCATTACGTGCAGCAACTCAATAAGGGCATGCGGATACGGGCCGTGATCGGTGGCTTTCATCTCTTTAATGCCGGAGAGCAGCATATTGAGCGAACCATGGCGACATTGCAAATTGTAGCACCAGACCAGGTCATACCTTGCCACTGTACCGGAGATCGTGTCAGTGCACAACTCAGCACATCCTTTGCCGGTGGTTGTTGTCCGGGCGCAGCCGGAATGACCTTCGTTTTCTAACCGCCACTCTTGCGACCTGAGAAAATGATCTCTTTAACCGAAGCTCATACCTGTATCAACATGCTCGAGCCGCTTCAGCCGGTTGACGTTCCTCTTAATAAAGCTCTTGGTTTGATTTGCGCTGAGGATGTGTATGCCGCGCACAATTGTCCGACGGTTGATGCCTCATTAAAAGACGGTTTTGCCGTAGTTTCGTCTGATATTGCTGATGCGTCCCCCTGTAATCCCGTGACCCTTACCGTAGTAACCGGTTCCTTGGCTGCCGGCGACGATAGCGCGAGATTTCACGTCACAACGGGAACTGCAGTGAAAATCATGACAGGAGCAACAGTTCCACACGGGGCAACGTCAGTACTGACCTCGGAATTTGCGCAGGTTGCCGGGGGAATGGTGATAATCAAGGCAGACTCCCGAGTCGGGTTGAATATTCTCCGTAAAGGAAGTGATATAGCCCAAAACCAAAGGGTTCTGGCAAAAGGGGATTTGCTTGGCCCGGCTCATCTTGGCCTTTTAGCAGCAGCCGGACTGAAGGAAGTCAGCTGTTATCCGTTACCCAAGGTTGCCATTGCCGCGACGGGGAGCGAACTTGTTTGGCCCGGTGACCCTCTTGCCGAGGGGAAGGTGGCAGCCAGCAACATGGTGATAGCCACTGCTGAACTGCAGGTTTTGGGAATAACCGCATCGACTGTTCTTCTGCGCGATGATCTTGACAACCTGGACAATCATTTTCGCAATATGGCGCCACAGGTTGACGTGCTGATAACCTGCGGTGGTGTGCTTGACGGCGATAAAGATCTCACGCTTAGGGCTATGAACAAGCTAGGCATGGCGAAGATCTTCCATCGTGTTCGGATAGGGCCAGGGAAAGGTGCCTGTATGGGACGGGTTGGCAAGACGATAGTGTTTAATCTGCCGGGTGGGCCACCATCGAACCATGTAGCCCTGTTCCTCCTTGCCCTGTCCGGAGTTCGTCGACTCATGGGTTACAGAAATTGCCTGCCACGAAAAAGACAGGTCATTCTCACTGAAGAACTTGCCGGGCAAAAAGACTGGACGCAACTGGTCTACAGCAGAGTGAAATATGCGAACGCTTGTCTTTACGCTGTTCCTCTGAGCAAAATGCGAAGATTTGAAGCCATGGCGACAGCCAACGCCCTGCTTGAAATACCCGAGGGATGCGCCATCATCAGAGAGGGTTCTTTGGCAGAGGCCTGGTTTTTCAGTGAAAGGCATATATCATAACCCAAAGAAACATTATTCTTCATGGAGATCCTCAATATCCTTTTCGCTTTTGGCATTCTTTTTTGCCTGGCCCTTTGCTGGTTTGGTTTTCATTATCTTACCAATAAACCCTTTGCCAATCCGGATGGCCACGCCATCGTCACTGGAAACTGTGGCGATACCATGGAAATCTCTCTGCAATTCAAGGATGGTAGAGTGTGCAACAGTTCTGCCTGGACCAACGGCTGTTCAGTAAGCAAAACGTGCGTCGAGGCGGCGGTCATGCTGGCCCGTAATCGGCAGATCAGCGAAATTGAAAAGATCAATATGATGACGATCATGGAACAGATCGGCCAGCTGCCCGAAACCCATCTCCACTGCGCACAGTTAGCAGAAACTGCCCTGCTTGCGGCATTAAAAAACTATCGAATGTCAGAACAGCAAAAAAAATGCCGCATATAAAAGTTTCCGTTTTTGATCCCAGCCTGAATTACTATCTGAGCAGTTTTGAAAATATTTCTAACGCTTTTATGGCGGAAATGGCTAGAAAAGTTCTGGTCGGCCAAAACATCCCGAAAAGAATTGAAACCTTTTAAAGACCTGATCCAACCGGTGCTGGTTGCTCATAGCAAATATCAGGTGAAATTGATTGAACCTTTAGATGGTTAAAAAACACTACAGGCAAGTAGCTTTTGGCAACACTTGTCAAACCCGCCTGTCCATCACACTCTTGCCCCTTTATCCTTCAAAGACTGAGTCTACAATGTAGTAAAAAGCTACTTCCTGCCCAGTGGCCTTACGTGGCCCGTTTTACAATTTCTCCCAAAAATCGATATATTAATCTGATTTAATTGAATAATTCATAAATTTCTTCCATTTTTTCCCTGTGGCACTGGGATTGCAATACTCTGGGTAACTACCAATCAGGTAAAATTACCCATCGGGTAAAAGGAGGGCAAAATGCTATTCAGAAATCAGAAAAACATCGTCAAAGGGTTTCAGGTAATTGAAAACGAATGCATCTGGTCAAAGGCGGGAATCGTTCAGCCGGGGTTGTGCGACAATGTGTACGACTGCCGGACCTGCCCGTTTGACAGGGCCATGCAGAGGACCGAGAATGCAGACTCCAAACAAAGGGGATCTGGTTGGGCAAACAATGTCAAAGACATCTATGATTGGACAAACATTCCCTGCCGTCATGTGCTGACCGGGCGGGTCAGTGCAGCCAAGGTCTGTGTCAATAACTATGAATGTAATCATTGCGCCTATGACCAGATGCTTGATGATGAGGACATGGATTTCCGGGACGAAAAAACCGCCTGTTTGAAATCATCCGGCCACCTTCTGGCCAAAGAGTATTACTATCACACGGGGCATACTTGGGCCCGGTTCGAACACGGCGGTCGGGTAAAGATCGGCTTTGACGACTTCATGGTCAAGCTCCTCGGCTCTCCATCAAATATCTCCCTCCCCCACCTGGGCGCTATTCTTACAAAAGACCAAGCTGGATTTATCTTTTCCCGTTCAGATAAAGAAGTTGCAGTACAGTCTCCGGTTACAGGGACTGTGCTGGCAATCAACAACAGAGTCCTGGAGCATCCGGAAATCGTTCATGAGGATCCATACAATGAGGGATGGCTCTGTATCGTTGAACCCAGTATGCCAAAATGGAACATCAATAAGCTTTTTTACGGAAAAAACAGCCTTGAATGGACAGACCGGGAAAGTCAGAAACTCCTGCGCTTGATCGGGCCAAAATACCAAAACCTCGCTGCTGCTGGAGGCAAACCCGTGGATGATATATATGCAAGTTTTCCCGAGATCGGATGGGACCGCCTTGCAGAAACATTTCTAAGAAGTGCAGAAAAATAGGTAAAAAAGGAGGGTAAAATGTCATCGAGAGAACAGGAAAATAGCGTCAAAGCTAAAAAACAGGATAACATCATCAATGGATTCCAGGTCATTGAAAACGAATGCATCTGGTCGAAGACAGGCATGTTTCAGACCAGGCTGTGCGACAATGTATACGACTGCCGGACCTGCCCGTTTGACAAGGCCATGCAGAAGGCCTTCAAGGCTGACCCCCAAAGAAAGAGATCTGGATGGGCACAGAATGTTAAAGGCGTCTTTGATTGGAACAACATTCCCTGCCGTCATGCGCTGACCGGGCGGGTTACTGCAGCCAAGGTCTGTGTCAATAATTATGAATGTAATCATTGCGCCTTTGACCAGATGCTCGATGAAGAGGACATGGATTTCCGTGACGAAAAACAGGCCTTTTTGAAAGCATCCGGCTACCTTCTGGCCGACGAGTATTACTATCATAAGGGGCATACCTGGGCCCGGTTCGAACACGGTGGTCGGGTAAGGATCGGCTTTGACGACTTTATGGTCAAGCTCTTCGGCTCTCCATCAAATATTTCTCTCCCCCACTTGGGCGCAAAGCTGAAAAAAGACCAAGCCGGACTTGCTTTTTCCCGCTCAGATAAGGAAGCCGAAGTACGCTCTCCCGTTACTGGGACTGTGCTGGCAATCAATAACAGAGTTCAGGAGCATCCGGAAATCGTTCATGAGGATCCTTACAATGAGGGCTGGCTCTGTATCGTTGAGCCTAGAATGCCCAAGCTGAACCGCAGGGGGCTTTTTTATGGAAAAGACAGCCTTGAATGGACAGATCGGGAGAGCCAGAAACTCCTGCGCCTGATCGGGCCTGAATACCAGAACCTGGCAGCTGCCGGAGGCGACCCGGTGGATGATATATATGCAAGCTTTCCTGAGATTGGATGGGACCGTCTTGCAGAAACATTTTTAGGAAGTAAAAAGGTAAGTGCAAAAAAATGAGGGGAATCTTTTACCACAAGGGCATAAGTTTCGTTTGAGCAGGCCAGCTGCTCAACTCAGCTTTACCGCGGCAGCCGTCTTGCACAATCCCGGCACAGGTAAAAGGGAATCTTGTTCAGATCCTCAATGACACCTGAAAAGTGCATGATACATTTGGGTTCGTTGCAATGGAACAGGTTGAACAGATGGCCGAGCTCGTGAAGCGCGAGCTTGGCTGCCCTCTCGAAAACCAGGGAGGTCGACGGTGTTGAGCCGTCGGCGTTCCTGTTCAGCCTGAAGAGTGATATCAAAGCCAGGCTGCCGCCCTGGACGGCCTGACCGTACACAAAGTTGAAAATCGGAATAAACATATCCCGGGATATGACGCCGACGATTTTTGAGTACCCGTCAAAATCCAACATATCAAGCTTATTGATAAGGATGCCGGCATTATACTTCAGCCGGGCCTCATCAAAGGTAGACTCAGGAAGAGGCCGCATGGGCAGGACATCAGCAGGCAACTTGTAATATGCCGTGATGTTGGCTGCGACCACCTCGATGGCCAGTGTCGGCACCTCCCCCAACGGAACCACTCCGATCAGTTCTTTCATGCCGGTTTTTTCAAGTCGCTCCGTTTAATAATCTTATGGAGGCTCACGCGGTTGATACCAAGAATTTCCGCCGACTGGGTAATCTGCCAGTTTTGTTCCTCAAGTACCTTGAGAATATGCGCTTCCTGTAACGCTTTGAGTGTCCGGGGCGCGGATAGGGCTGCATGCGCCGGCCCAAGAAATGAAAAATCCTCGACGGCAAGTGTCCGGGATTTGCTCAGAACAACGGCCCGTTCTACGACATTTTTCAGTTCCCTGACGTTTCCTGGCCAATCATAGGAGGTTAATAGAGAAAGGGCATCCGATTTTATCCTGTCCACATGCTTGGTGGTTTCATGGCTGTACTTTGTCATGAAATGATCGACAAGAAGGGGAATATCACCTTTTCGTTCCCGCAGGGAAGGCAGGTGAACCCTGATTACGTTGATACGATAAAAGAAGTCTTCCCTGAATTCTCCTTCCTGAATACATCTTTCAAGGTCCTTGCGAGTAGCCGAAATCAGACGAAAATCTACCTCAACAGGGGTTTTGCTGCCGACGCTGAACATTTTCTTATCATCCAGAACCCGAAGCAAATCCACCTGCATTTTTGCACTGATATCTCCGATTTCATCGAGAAAGAGGGTGCCGCCGGAAACCACTTCGAGAAAGCCTTTTCTGGATTGTTCCGCCCCGGTGAAGGCCCCTTTTCTATGCCCGAACAGTTCACTTTCCATGAGCGCATCCGGCAGAGCACCGCAGTTGATGGCAACAAAGGGGAGCTGTGCCCTGGGGCTTTTGGCATGGATGGCCTTTGCCACCAGTTCCTTGCCGGTGCCGGTTTCCCCGGTGATCAGCACGGAGGCATCGCTCTTGGCCACCTCGAGGATTAAGGCGTATAATTTTTCCATGGCGGGGGACTGGC
>JAABQY010000170.1 GCA_011391225.1 Desulfobulbaceae bacterium
CGCCGCCCCAACGTAGCCCATGCCCGAACGTAGTCCGCCGAGCAGTTGGTAAAGGACCTCGGCAATCAGTCCCCGATAGGGAACCTTGCCCTCAATGCCCTCGGGAACCAGTTTTGAGGTGGTGGTGACCTCGGCCTGAAAGTAGCGGTCGGAGGAGCCATGATTCTGGCACATCGCCCCAAGTGATCCCATGCCCCGGTAACCTTTGTAGGTCCGGCCCTGATACAAAAAGGTGTCGCCGGGGGTTTCATCGGTGCCGGCAAAAAGGCTACCGAGCATGACCGTACTGGCCCCGGCCCCAATCGCCTTGGTGAGATCACCGGAATGCTTGATGCCACCATCGGCAATAACCGGGATATTGTACCTGTTGGCCACCTCGACGCAGTTCTTCAGGGCGGTCATCTGCGGCACGCCGACCCCGGCCACGATCCGGGTTGTGCAGATCGATCCCGGCCCAATGCCGACCTTGATGCCGTTGGCTCCGGCCTTTATAAGATCCTCGGCACCCTCACCGGTCGCGACATTGCCGGCAACGATGGAAAGTTCCGGGAAGGCCGCCTTCAATCTGGCCACCGCCGCCATAACACCCTTGGAATGGCCATGCGCCGAATCAACGACGACCACATCCACTCCGGCTTTGATGAGCCTCTCGGCATGCGCTTCAATATTCGCTCCGACGCCCAGGGCCGCACCAACCAAGAGGCGGCCGAATTTGTCTTTGGCCGCAAAGGGATATTTTTTGATTTTTTCCAGATCCTTGATGGTGATCAACCCCTTTAACGCCCCGTTGTCGTCTACCACCAGGAGTTTTTCGATGCGATGTTCGTGGAGCAGGGCCTTGGAATGTGCCAGATCGATTCCCACCTTGGCGGTCACCAGGTTTTTCGAGGTCATGACGTCGGCCACCCTTAGGCCGTCATCGGAAACAAAGCGCAGATCTCGGTTGGTGACGATCCCGGTCAGTTTGCCGTTATGCAGCACCGGCAGACCGGAAATCTTGTAAGCGCTCATGATCTCTTGGACCTCAGCCACCGATTGATCCTGGGTGACGGTAATCGGGTCGATAATCATCCCCGATTCCGATTTTTTTACCCGCTCAACCTCCAGTGCCTGCTGCTCTATGCTCATGTTTTTATGAATAATTCCGATGCCGCCTTCGCGGGCCATGGCAATGGCCGTACGATGCTCGGTGACGGTATCCATGGCGGAACTTACCAGCGGGGTTTTCAGATGAATGGTGTCGGTTAGTCGTGTTTCCAGGTTCACTTCGCTCGGAAGTACTTCCGAGGCCGCCGGTACAAGCAGTAAATCATCGAAAGTAAGAGCGATTTCTATCTGATCTGGTAACATATCCCCTCCTTATCTGGATCTTATATTTTTATGAGGACGAAAAGCTATTGGCAAGAGACATGCTGGAAACAGCACTCTTTTTGAGTACCCCTTAAAAGGGTATAAGGAGCCACAAAGAAAGAGTCAAATGGCCAAGTCATATCGAAACAGCGCCGAAAAAGGGGAAGAGAAGAAAAAATGTTACTGGAAATCAATCCGATAAATCCCCAGCTTCGACTGATCGAACAGGTCGTAAAATTGCTGAAAAACGGTGCCGTTATCTGTTATCCAACCGATACCGGATACGGTATCGGCTGCGACCTTATGCATCAGAAAGCCATCAAATTGATCATGCAACTGAAAAGACGGCCCAAAGACAAGCCGTTTTCCTTCATGTGTTGCGACCTGACCGATATCAGCCAGTATGCCCATGTCTCGAATACCGCTTACCGGCTGATGAAAAAAAGCCTGCCTGGGCCTTACACCTTCGTCCTGCCCGGGACCAAACTGGTTCCGAAAGTCATGGCTACGAAACAAAAAACAGTGGGAATAAGGGTTCCTGCTCACCCAATCTGCAGGCTACTGATAAAGACCCTCGGCAATCCCATTGTCAACACCAGCGCGCAACTCGACGATGATAACGCCCCGGCCGAACCCTTTTTGATAGAGCAGTACCTGGGGAACAGGATCGATCTCATCATCGACGGTGGATCCATCTTTCCCGACCCTTCATCGGTCATCGATCTGACCTGCGATACACCCGAGGTACTGCGTGTCGGCAAAGGCGACGTTACTCCGTACCGCTGATCAGTGATTCCTTCAGGGATTTGCTCATAGTAAAATGCAGAGTCTTCCGATCAGGAATATCCATGACCTTGCCGGTTCGAGGATTTTTTGTCGAACGGGGCTTCCTGTTACGTACGGAGAAACTGCCGAAGCCCCGCAACTCTATGCGTCTTTCCTCAACGAGGGCCCGGGCCATTGTCTCCAGCATGATGTCCACCGCCAGGCTGACATCCTGTTTCTGCATGGAAAGCTCACTACTCACTTTGTCTACTAAATCTTTTTTTAACATACCAACTAACGATTTTTAAAGATGTTCAGAAGGATACCCCACGATGGGGCTGTCTATTAATTATAAAAAAAGGTTGTCTTGCCCGGCAAACCCCGGCAAGACAACCTATTCACTGCATGTCATTCACCCGATTGAACCGGAAGGAACCTAGTTATTATCCGAGGAATCGTTCCCCTCGGCAGCCGCTTTCAACAGATCGCCAAAAGTCGACGGTGCGCTCTCGGCGGCGATTTTCTCAGCCTTTTTGAACTTCTCTACAACAGCGCCCTCATCCTCGCCTTCAAGGGTCTTGACCGACAGGCCGATTTTCCGATCTTTTGCAGAGACATTGATGACAATCGCTTTCAAAATATCCCCGACCTGATACATCCCGACCGGAGTTTTGACCTTGTCTTTGCTGAGCTCAGATACATGGACGAGCCCTTCAATCCCCTCTTCCAGTTTCACAAAAACACCGAAATCGGTAACGTTGGTAATTTCACCCTCAACCACGGTGCCAGAGGGATAATTGTTGTAGGCCGCCTGCCACGGATCCGGGACCAGCTGCTTGATGCCCAGAGAGAAACGCTCATTTTCCTTGTCGATTTTCAGGACAACCGCCTGGATCGTTTCACCTTTGGTGTACTTCTCGGAAGGATGTTTGATGCGTTCCGTCCAGGACAGATCTGAAACATGGATGAGACCGTCAATGCCCTCTTCAATGCCGATAAAGACGCCGAAATCGGTGATATTTTTGATCTTGCCCTCGATAACTGAGCCGACCGGATAGTTTTCGGTAACCAAATCCCAGGGATTGGGCTGAAGTTGTTTCATGCCGAGAGAGATGCGTTTGGTCTCGGTCTCAATATTGAGTACCATGACTTCGACCTCGTCACCGACAGACACCATCTTCGAGGGATGGCGAGGTTTCTTCGACCAGGTCATTTCGGAAACATGAATGAGACCTTCGACACCTTCCTCCAACTCGACAAATACGCCGTAATCGGTGATCGAAACGACCTTGCCTTTGGTCGTTTGGCCAACAGGGTATCTAGTGACAACCGTCGACCAGGGATCTTCACGAAGCTGTTTCACACCGAGGGAGACGCGGTCATGCTCACGGTCATACTTGAGAACCTTCACCTCAAGCTCTTCGCCCACCCGGTAGAGTTTTGCCGGATGCGAAACCCGGCCCCAGGAAAGATCGGTGATATGACAGAGACCGTCCATACCGCCCATATCGATAAAGAGACCGTAGTCGGTAATGTTGGTAATAGCGCCCTTGATGATCTGCCCTTCGGCCAGCTTGGAGCGCATCTCCTCACGGAGTTTATTGCGTTCCTCTTCAAGAATCGCCCGACGGGAAATAACGACGTTATTGCGTTTTTTATTGAATTTGAGAATCTTGAAATCCATGGTTTCGCCGATAAGGGCATCGAGGTCCTTGACCGGACGCAGATCGATCTGCGAATAAGGCAAAAAGGCCGGTACACCGATATCAACCGACATACCGCCTTTAACCCGGCTTTCGATCTTGCCGGAGATGGTTCCTTCGGCTTCCTGAATTTCGGCAATTCTTTCCCACACCTTGATGGCTATAGCTTTTTCCCTCGACAGGAGGAGGCCGCCTTCTTCCTTGCGGCGCTCAATAAATACATCAAAGACGTCACCAATCTTGATATCTTCACCAGAATCCAGATGAAACTCCGATTTGGCAATATAACTTTCGGCTTTATCACCAACATCCACAAGAAAATAGTCATCGACCTTGCCGATGATCGTGCCAACGGTAACATCGCCAACGGCAACAACCTTGTTATTTTCTTCCATCTCGAAGAGCTCTGCAAAGCTCAGCTCTTCACCGCTTTCCTGGGTTGATTGTTTAAATTGTTCTGTCATGGATTTAACTCTTCCTGTCGACCAAAGGCCATATGGTGAGGGTTACTTACTCCGACATCCTTGCCGGGGTAAAAGGAAAACAAGCTGCCACTTATTCTGTTAAAAAAGGGGCAGCTTGCACGAAATTAAACGGTACTGTATAGCAGCTTTTCAACGATACGACAACAAGTTCTTGTGTCATGAGGCGATTTTTTTCAACGCCTTCCCTCAAAAAACCCGGGCTCGCTTTTTCAGAAGCCATGTTTCTTTGAGAAAAAGGCGACAGCCACCGGTCATCTCAGCGTGATCCTTTTACACTTCCCCGGGGTCCGCGCCCGCCGCTCCTTGGATGACGTCTTTTTCCTGTTCTTTGAGGGTCTTGGGGAACGGCGGCAGCGGTACTGTTTCCTGTAGGGGGTCGGCTCTGTCCCTTGGGTGGAGGTGCCAGGAGATATTCTTCAGGGAGAACACAGTCAAATTTTCTGTTGATGAACTCTTCAATCGCCGGAAGGTAGAAGGCACCTTCTTCACAGGCAAAGCTGACCGCCTTGCCGCTCGCCCCGGCCCTGCCGGTCCTGCCGATGCGATGCACATAATCCTCCGGCTCGTAGGGCAGGGTATAGTTCACCACGAAGGTAATCCCCTCAATATGAATACCGCGACCGGCAACGTCGGTGGCAACAAGCACCTTGACTTTGCCTGACCTGAACATTTCCAAGCGGGATGCCCGTTTCGCCTGCTCGACATCGCCGGAAAGCAGCAGACAATCGATGCCGTTGCGTTCTAGGCGGTTGGCCAACCGCTTGGTCTCGTTCTTCATATTGGCAAAGACCATAATCCGGTCCTCGGGATGACGCATAATGAGGTTATACAAAACGTCATACTTTTCTTCAGCTGTGGTCAGGTAAACAATCTGCTCGACGGTTTCAACCGCCACCTGCTCCGGTTCTGCTTCCACCACCTTCGGCCGCACGCACCACTGGGAGGAGAGACGCTGCACATCTTCGGGAACCGTTGCTGAAAAAAGCATGGTCTGGCGCTCTTCTCTAGCCGGAAGCCGGCCGATGATACGTCGGACGTCAGGGATAAAACCCATATCGAGCATCCGGTCCGCCTCATCGAGCACAAGTATCCGGCAATCGCGAAGGTCAATGACCCCTTTGCCGATATAGTCGAGCAACCGTCCCGGAGTGGCAACCACCACATCGCACTTTTTATTCTGCAATAAGCCGAGCTGTTTTTGGTAATCCACCCCGCCAAAGACGGGGCAGACGGTGATACCGCAATATTTGGCAAAGCCTATTCCGTCTTTGGCAATCTGCATCACCAATTCCCGCGTCGGGGCCAAAACCAGAGCGCGAACGCCGCCTTTCTTTGCCCCAGGGCCCTTGTCACCAAGAAGCCGGGCCAGGATGGCAATGAGGAAAACCGCCGTCTTACCTGTGCCGGTATTGGCCTTGCCCACCAGATCATGGCCAGCCAGGACATCCTCTAATGCCTTGGCTTGGATGGCTGTACAATACTGGAAGCCCTGCTCGGCTACCGCCTGCATAACCGGAAGGGGGATTTCATAATCATGAAAACGGCTTTTTCCCTCTTCCGGGATGACCGGAAAACTGTCGAGGCTCCACTCTGCTTTGACCTTCTGTTTTGCCGGAGTCCGATATTTCCTCGTTTCACCTGGCTGGCCAGCTGTCTGAAGGTTAGCCAGCGAATCTCCTTGCCCAACTGCAATAAGTACCTTGCCGCCAACGTCCTTTACCGACCTTTGCTCCCCGGTGACAACGGAGCGCCCGAGCAGCTTGCTATATTTGCGTTTACCGGCC
>JAABQY010000171.1 GCA_011391225.1 Desulfobulbaceae bacterium
TCAGGAACATGGCTTTGAGGACCAGGCCGGCACCCGGGAGTTGATTCCCCCAGTCGCTTCGGGTCCATATATGGTTGAAAAATTCAATATCGGCAAAACCATAACCTACAAGCGTAATCCACAGTATTGGGCAGAGCAACATCCGACACGGAAAGGGATGGATAATTTTGATGAAATCGTCATCAAGTATTACAAAGACCAGATCGTTGCCCTCGAGGCTTTTAAGGCCGGTGAGTTTGATTTCATCTCGATCAACATTGCCAAACAATGGGCTCGGGATATGGAAGGCAAAAAATTTACCGACGGTTTGATTGTTAAAAATACCTTTCCACACCAAAATAATGCCGGCATTCAAGGCTTTCTTATGAATCTTAGAAGGGAATTATTTCAGGATGTTCGAGTGAGAAAGGCTCTGGGGCTTGCGCTCGATTTTGAATGGACTAACAAATCTCTCTTTCATAATCAATACACGCGAAGCAACTCTTTTTTCAGCAACTCCTATTTGGCCGCAGGAGGCTTACCGGAAGGATTGGAACGCCGATACCTGGAGGCGTATAAAGACATTTTGCCCGCCGAAGTCTTTACCACACCCTTGACATCGCCAACGGCAATCGAAGCGGATGGTATCCGCAAAAACCTCCTGGAGGCAAGAAAATTATTAGAGGAAGCGGGTTGGCAGGTCAAAGCCGGCAATCTCGTCAACACCAAAGGGCAAAAGTTCACCTTTGATATTCTCCTCGTCTCACCTGCTTTTGAAAGGGTCATGGCCACCTATGTGAAAAATCTTGAAAAACTTGGAATTCACACCGAATATCGGGTTATTGATCCAACCCTCTACGCGGAGCGCTTAAAGAGCTTTGACTTCGACATGATCGTTGCAAGCTATGGCCAGTCCCAATCTCCCGGCAACGAGCAGCGTAATTATTGGCATTCATCTTCGGCTGATCGGATGGGTTCGCAAAATTACGCCGGGATCAGATCGCCTGCGGTTGACGGCTTGGTCGATACAATCATTTACGCAGAAAACAAAGAAGAGCTGATCGCCGGCTGCAGAGCACTGGATAGAGTTCTATGGCACGGATACTATTTGATTCCAAACTGGTATCTTCCGGTACATAGATTAAGCTATCACAATAAGTTTTCCACACCTCCGCAATTACCATTGTATTATGATCCATTTCAGTTA
Source organism: Desulfobulbaceae bacterium (assembly GCA_011391225.1). Taxonomy (GTDB): domain Bacteria; phylum Desulfobacterota; class Desulfobulbia; order Desulfobulbales; family Desulfocapsaceae; genus Desulforhopalus_A. The sequence goes on from JAABQY010000171.1 coordinate 1,187, forward strand.
CTTATGACGTGGTGGATGAAAAAATAAATTGAGGTTTGTCCTGGTAAAGAGAACGTCCTCGAATTTCCTGCTGGACAGTATCATTTTTCTTGACGTCAGCCGGCCTTGCTTGATACCCATTAGTCTGTCATCATTGTATAGGCATATTTATTAACACAGACTGAGCATTTTACTTTGTGATCTATGCCATACAGTGCTGGATGAGCAAAAGGGGCAAAAAGTGTACACCACCAGGATTCAATTAAAAAATCTCTCCGACACCGAGAAACTCGGTAGGCTTCTTGGAGCAGCTGCCGGCCCAGGGGAAAGTATCTGTCTCGACGGCGACCTTGGCGCCGGGAAAACCACCCTTTCTCAGGCAATTGCCAGAGGCTTGGGAGTCCCGGAAAATTGTTATGTGACAAGCCCTTCTTTTGCAATTCTTCATGAATATGAAGGGCGCATGCCCATGTACCATATGGATTTTTATCGGCTGCAGGGTGTTGACGAAGTCCTCGATCTCGGTTTCGACGAATATTTTTATCTGTCGGGCCTGACTGTTATTGAGTGGTCAAAGCGGGCAATTGAAATCCTTCCCGAAGAACGGTTAACACTGGAGATGGCGCAGGGTAGTGAAGGAATCAGAACGGTTATCATCCAGGCAACCGCCAATTATCGACAAAGAGTGTTGGATATCGTTCGAGAATTCCAAGGCACAGAAAATCAAAGATACAATCAGATAAATACCATGAATATAAAATCCGTGCATTTTAGCGATTGTCTGAAAAAATTTACCATAGATCAGGACAAGGCCATAGCACCGGAGGAAACCCTGCGGAAGTTCTATGCCAAAGTCGATGCATTAAATATAAATATATTGAATGAAGTCAAAAGGATCGACAACGGGCGTCTGAACATCCCCGTCTATTTTAGTATCTGTGGTGAAGATGCCAAGACATTGACCGGCACAAAAAAACAGATGGGCAAAGGCGCCTCTCCGATCCAAGCCGAAGCTTCGGCTTGCATGGAGTTGGCTGAAAGGTTCTCGTTTTTTTCCTACAAGAATAATTCCGGCAACTTCCTCACCGGCGATTACGCGGCAATGATCAAGGCCGGCCATCCTGTGCTGGCGATGGAATATCTTTTAACCTCTGTGCATGACAGCCACTCGAGTGTTGAACTCCTTCGTCAATTGTTGGAAGATATTCCCATGCAGTGGGTCTGGGCGACAAATATAACCCGGGGTGAGGATGTCCTCATGCCGTTCTCGTGGTTTTTCGCTATCAATGAATTCAATGGGCCCTCCGCCGGTAATACCCTCGAAGAAGCGGCAATGCAGGGAATTTGTGAGATTGTCGAGAGACATGTTTGTTCACTTATCAATAATCGGAAGTTGATAACCCCTCGGATTGACACAGCTTCTATTGAAGATGAGGTGGCCAGGGAATTGCTGCATAAATTCAATGCCCATAATATTGAATTGTATCTGAATGATTTCAGCCTTGATACCGGCATCTGCACGGTAGGAGCGCTGGCGATTGACAGATCAACTTTTCCTGAGAAAAGCGAGATTGTCTATACTGCGGGAACCACTCCGGACCCTGAAAAGGCCTTGATCCGCGCCATCACCGAGGTGGCCCAGCTGGCCGGTGATTTTAACACTGCTTCAAATTATGTAGCTTCCGGTCTCCCGAAGCCTCTTGCTATGGAGGAGGTGGAATATGTGACGAATTCCCCTGAGAGCGTGACTATTGGAGAAATGTCAAAACTTGCAGATAACAATATCAGAGTGGAAATTGACAACTGTATCGCTGCACTGAAAAAGATCGGCATGGAAATTTTCATGATCGATGTCACCCACGACGATCTGCAAATTCCAGCTTTATATACCATAGTACCCGGTGCCCATTTTCGAGAACGATCAATGATTAAAGATGTTGGTCTCTTCGCCGCGAAATTGCTCGTTGAGTTGGTTCAAGACTCGGACTTCCTCGAGAAAAAACTCAGGCAAATGGAAGCATTGTTGCCGGCGGCCTATTATCTGGAGTTTTATCGGGGCCGCAATTTTTCGGCCATGGGCCTTCCGGAGTCAGCTTTGGAACATTTTAATCGCGCCTTGGCCTTGCAACCTGAGCCTGAAGATTTGCCGTACATCCTTTCCTACATGGGGAGTTGTCTGAAAGATCTTGGTAAATATGAGGAGGCGGTAACTACTCTGTACAATGGCCTTGCAGCTGATGAGGAGAGACCCGACATACATAACACCCTCGGCGTCTGTTTCTTTAAAACACAACAATACGAGAAGGCCATTGACCATTTTCACAGGGCGGTTGTTTTAAACCCGGCCTCAGGCATTGACTATGCAAATCTTGGGGTGAATTATCACAAAATCGGCAACAAGGAATCGGCCGTTCAATTCCTCTCTCTTGCCCTCACCCTCGACCCAAGCCTCGATTTTGCCGACAATCTTTTGGTCGAAATCACAGGCAAATAATACTCCTTGGCCATGCTTAAAGCACTGTCGTCAAACATTTTCCGGAAGACCTGGGCAATCGCCATCCTTTCATTTGCCATTGCCGGCACAATCTTTGCCGCCGATGCGGTGCAAGGCCTGAAGGATCGTGGAAAAAAATACTACTGGGGTATGGATGGCGAGCAGAATTACTCGAAGGCTCTGCAACTCTATCTACAGGCGGCAGAAGCCGGTGATGCAGAAGCGCAATATATCAGCGGGGGTATGTATTTAAAGGGCCTTGGCGTTAATAAAGATTTCAAAATGGCCTTTAAATTTCTCCATGAAGCGGCAAAAAACGGCAAGAGCAGCGCTGAATCAGAGCAGGTTCTAGCCCAGGCATTTTTATTGGGGTCCGTGGTTCCAAAAAACTACGAGAAGGCTATACAATGGTATAACCTTGCTGCTGCAAATGGCAATAAAGAGGCGCAGAACGAACTCGGCTTTATGTATTTTGTCGGCAATGGGGTTGAACAGGACGCGGAAAAAGGCGGGGCTTTTTTTTTAGAAGCCGCATATAACGGATTGCCGGTTGCCCAGTATAATGTTGGAATAATGTACTCTACCGGTAGAGGCTTGAAAGTAACCGACGTGGAAAAATCGTACGCATGGTTTAATTTGGCGGCAGCAAACGGTCATCAACAAGCAAAGGCCGCCCGGGATTATCTTGAAAGTATCATGGGAAAAACTGAACTGGCGGCGGCCCAGAGCTATTCGGAAGAATTGATGAGAACCGTTACCCCGTAGCGATCTTTCTTTGATTATTGATTATACCGATCAATTGGGGTATTCGATCTGCTTCTATTGTGGCGGGGGAAAAGAATGTTTTTTGTCGGATAGGTTTATAAAAGGTGCTTGCATGCTGGCGGAAAAACAAATCTATCTTTTACGCCATGGTGATACCGGCAGGCAAGGGTGCTATATCGGCAGTACGGATGTACCTCTTTCGCCCGTTGGGCGACAACAGGTGATCGATACCGCGAGGACCTTGAAGCAAAAAAACATCGACAAAGTTTTATGCAGCCCCATGCTGCGCTGCCGTGAAACCTTTGAGCAGCTTGACTTGCCAATTCCTTGTCAAATAAATGGGCTCCTGAAAGAAGTGGATTTCGGGCGTTGGGAAGGAAAAAGCTTTGCCGAGATTGCAGCAGACGATGCCGAGGCCGTTGCTGCATGGATAAAAGATCCGAGACACTTTTGTTTTCCTGGGGGAGAAGCTTTGGCCGATTTTTACAAAAGAGTTACGGCGATTATGAAGATCCTGGTCGAAGACCACAGCGAACATATCCTGTTGGTAACGCACGGCGGTATTATTCGCCATCTTCTCTGTCTCTGTCTGGGACTTCCCTTTGATAAATATCTTGCATTTGCAGTGCAACCGGGCAGTTTCAGTTCCCTCTTTCTCACCTCCGACGGCGGTGTTCTTAACGGCATGAACATTCGAGGTTGAGACGATGGCACGACTGATACTCATAACTGGGGGGGCAAGAAGCGGCAAGAGTTCGCATGCCCTTGAACTTGCCGAAGCACTGGGCAGCAAACGGCTTTTTGTTGCCACCTGCCCAAGCATCGACGGGGAAATGGCCGAACGGGTCAAGCGCCATAAAATTGAGCGGCAGGGAAGAGGCTGGACAACCGTTGAATGTGAAACGGAGCTGAAAACCTTGTTTCCCGAACGGGTGAGCGGATTTGATGTGGTTTTGCTGGACTGTGTCACGCTTTGGGTAAACAATATTCTTTATGATCATGACCGTTTGGGGAAATCCATAGACGATCAATTGATCGGTCAACTGTGCAGGGAATGGCTTGACAAAACAGCCAATTACTTAGGTACAGTGGTTTGCGTGACCAATGAGGTGGGACTTGGCATCGTGCCCGACAATGCCTTGGCGCGCAAATACCGGGATCTTGTTGGTACGTGTAATCAAATCATCGGCAGAAAAGCAGATGAGGTTATTTTCGTAAGTTGCGGAATTCCTCTTCATTTGAAAAGAGTTATTCCATGAAATTGAAATAAGGAAATGCCCTATGAGTACTTTAGAACGAACACTTGAAAAAATATTCCCGCAGGATAGTGCCGGTCGCGAAGCCGCAAAAAATCGTCTGGACAACCTGGCGCTGCCGCACTGGGCCCTTGGTGATTTGATGGATTTGGCCATTGAGATTGCCGGAATGACCGGGACAATCACGCCGGATGTCAAACGCAAGGCCATTGTTACCATGGCCGGCGATCACGGCGTGGTCGCCGAAAATGTCAGCAAGTATCCTCAGGAAGTGACACAGCAGATGGTCTATAACTTTGTTCGCGGCGGCGCCGGTATCAATGCCCTTGCCGGACAGGCCGGGGCGGAGGTCTTCGTTGTTGATATGGGCGTTGCCGCCGATCTCCGGGATCTGGC
>JAABQY010000172.1 GCA_011391225.1 Desulfobulbaceae bacterium
GGCTTCGGCAAGGACGGGTTTGGCCCTGGCCAGGATTTCACCCGGCCGGATGATTTTTATATCCGCATGGTTGCCAACATTGCCCTCGATGGCAAGGACCCGGTGGCCGACGCAACGCCTGCGGAAATTGAGTTGTTCAAACTCTCCAGGCGCCATCTGCCGAAAAATGTTTTCGATATCGATCGCTGGCAGGCGATTAGCGGTCCAGCCTGGCCGAAGGTGGTTACCGTGCTCAATCGCGGCGGACGCTTTGGCAGTCAGGCATCAACTTATAAGGACGATCAGGTTGCCAACAAATATGGCAAGCTGATCAATCTCTACCAGGAAAAGACCGCTGGCTGCAAGGACGCCTTCACCGGCAAATCCTTTTATGGTATGGCCCGCTTTGTGCCGATCGCCGATACCATGGGCAAGGACACCAAGGAGCTTGCCAAAGGCTATCCCCTGCATCTCATTACCCAGCGGGATGTTCGACATACCAAGTCGCGGACCATCACCATGCCGTATTTAACGGATCTCATGCCGGAAAACGGTATCATTATGCACACCAGCGACGCCAAGAAAATCGGCGTTAAGACCGGCGACCGGGTCAAGGTGGTATCGGCCACCAATCCTGATGGGGTCTGGGATTTGAAAAAAGGCCGAAAGAAGCCGATGGTCGGCAAGGTGCAGGTCACCGAAACCATCAAGCCGGGGGTCATTACCTTTACCCTTGGTCATGGCCACTGGAGCGCCGGAGCCGAAGATGTCGTCATCGACGGCAAGGTTGTACCCGCAGATATCCGCAGAGCTGCAGGGATACATGCCAACGCGGCGATGTGGATCGACCCCAACCTGAAGAACACCTGTATGATTGACAAAGTGGGCGGTAGCGTGTCGTTCTATGACACTATGGTGCAGTTGATTAAGGTGTGATGCATTGAAGAAGAGTTTCAAAGAAACAATAGAGGGGCTGCCCGTGGCGGTCTCTTTATTGTTTGGCCTTAATCCCTAAAAAGGAGGACTCTGCCGACCGGCCAAGAACTGGACGTCAATAGGGACTCTATTTCCCAATGAATTTGCCAATCGTTTATTGTGATGTAATAAAAATTCCTTGATATTTCCGCACAGATAAACACAGAACCTGCATCATTTCCAAAACTGCAATGCTAATTAAGGTTGCCAGATCAAACCTCTACCAATTTGGCATTTTCCTCAGTATGATATTTCTACTGTTGAGATAAACAAGAAGCTGCTTCAGAAACCTAACAACAAAAAAGCAATTTGAGGCTTGAGATTATCCATGATAATTTTCAGCCGAAGGTTGTCTTTGGTAATCTCTTCTTTGCAGTTGCTCCATTTCTGAACAAGCTCAAAGGGGTCAGAAGATTTGCAGTATCTCAAAAACAAGGGCTATATGTAAGCCTACAACCGTTTAACCTTGCCAATACTAACCTTTTCCGGTGCCGCAACGGGAGTTCAAGCAACCTCACAGTAGCAGTCCAACCTCACTGGTAGTAATAAAATTAAAGCTGTATATCTTTCAAGTAATGGTGTATTATATATTGGTACATATTTTTAAAGGAGGACCTGATATGCAGAGAAATACTAGTGTAACTTTAGGTGATCATTTTTCGAATTTTATCAAATCGAAAATTTCTCAAGGGCGCTTTGATAATACAAGCGAAGCTGTTCGCGCAGGTTTGCGTCTTTTGGAGGTTGAGGAAACCAAACTGGAAGCGTTACGAGCCAAACTGGCCGAAGGTGAAGCACAGCTTGATAAAGGGCAAGGGATTGATGGTCAATCCTTTATGGATGAGTTGATTGGCTGATATGACCTATATTCTTTCGCCCAATGCGCAAGAGAGCTTGCGTAACATTAAAGCCTATTCACTTGAACAATTCGGTAAAGAACAGACTATCTCGTATTTAAAGCTGATTGAGAGAAAGCTACAGAGGATCGCAGAAGGTCCCGATATAGGTCGGAAACGTGAAGAGATCAAAAAAGGCTACTTAAGTTTTTTGGCCGGATCACATGTTATTTTTTATCGCAAAGCGAGAAAACACGTCGATATTATCGACATACTGCATCAAAGCATGGACCCATACCAACACTTGGAGATATAAAACTATTCTCCCCTGTCAGATTTTAAAAATTAACATCAACCACAGACATGCTATAATTTGTAGCTTGTCCATGAGTACTCGACCGAAGATGATCTTTGGTAAGCTCTTCTTTGCAGTTGCTCCATTTCTGGGCAATTCTAAGTATTTATCCGGCCCTGCTCTAGCGGGAAGAAGGTTAACCCATAATGTGTGCTTTCCAACAGAGGGTTGCCAAAGGATATCTTACTCAACTCAAGGTTGCGATGTACTGAAAACACGACTTTTTGATCGTTCATCATTTTATCCAAAGTTTGTCAGTCCTTATGGCAGGTAACTACTTGATGTTCCATCGCCTGTTTTCCAAGGTGGTTCTCCTGTCCATGAGAAAAAAGTTTGACAGAAACGTTTTAACGAATTACATATTAGTTATTGCATAATAACTTAATGAGTTTGACCGCCATGATTATTGAACCAGCCGAGATTTTCAAAGTTCTGAGTGTGGAAACACGGGTGAAGATCATTGAACTGCTTAAAGCGAACGGAGCTTTAGGGGTTACAGAGATATCCGAGAGACTCGGTATTACCCCTCCTGCGGTATCGCAGCATCTCAAAATACTCAAACAGGCAGGGTTGGTGCGAAGTGAGAGACAGGGATATTGGATTCCGTACTCGATCAATGAAGAAGCAATGGAAAGTTGTCGCGAAATATTGAATGAAGTCTGCACCTGCGGCTGTCGGGGAACGGGTAAGGTCAAAGAGCAGGAATTGATCGGAGCCAGCTTGGAATTACTGAAAAAATATGAAATTGAGCTGCAGCTAGAGCTTGAATTGGTACGTGAAAGGGTTAAGAAAATAGAAGCGGAGTAGTAGGCCAACTCTTTTTTTTACCAAATTTATTAAGCTATTGCGCAAATACATAAACAAAAAGGAGGTGATAAAAATGACGGAACAAAAAAGTTCGTGCGGTTGTGGTTGTATTCCAATGCACAAGATGGAACAAAAAAGCTCCTGCGGTTGTGGCTGCGTTCCTTCCGAGCAGAAAGAAGGAAAAGCAGAGAATACCAATAGGACGAAGAAGGAGGATAAGAAAATTACTGATAATAATTAACATGTTAGCGAGGAGGAAGGGAAAATCGATTATGCTGGATGTTCCTTCCTCCTCATTCACTCGACATATCATAAAGGATGAAAGAATAACAATGGAATTGTGGATAGTATCACTCAGTCATTTTTTGCATATTTCGGCAACGATAGTATGGATCGGTGGGATTTTCATGAACCTTATGGTAATTCTACCCGGCTCGAAAACCGCCCTGGAATCGGCGACTCTTGTCAGGAAGCTGATGAAGGAGGTTGGGCAACGCTTCACCCCGCTGGCAAACATGAGTATTTTGATCCTCGTTGTCTCCGGCCTAATCCTTCTTTATACCAATCGAAATTTCACTTCATTTGGCGATCTTTTGAAGAGTTGGAACATACTGATTTTTTGCAAATTTGCCGTTGTCACCGTGATGGCCTGCATCCACTTTTACAGGGGATCGATATTGAGTAAAAAAATCATCGAGTCCGCAGCGCAGGCCAACGAGGCTCATACGGCTGGATTACGCAAACTTTCACTCGATCTTGTCAAAATCAACCTGCTACTGGGAATCGCGGTGCTCGTATTCACCGCAGTTTTGCTATCTTCATAATTCTTATCTGGATTTGCTTAATATTTTTCGTCATTAGACAAAATAATTCATTTTGTCTAATGTTTGACTGTCGATGTGAGGCAGCAATATTTCAAGGTTGCCAGACTGAACCTTAACGAATTTTGCATGTATCTCAACTTGTGATGCCTACTATGCATCAAAGCACGGTGTTGCCCCCTAAACCTAACAATACTTCAGGAATCTGAGTTTATACCTTCTCCATGATTATCTTCACTCGCCAAAGTCAAGATATTTCCAAAATATCATAACCGATGGAGCTAAAAGCAGATAGAAGATTATTCACTCTAAAAAACGCCTGTCGACTCCGGGTTCTCATGCCATCAATTTTCCGTTGGATCACAACCATTCATTGGGCCGGATTTCATTTGCCTATTCTTCTTTAAAAGTGTTCATTGAAGGCGTTGTTGTCCTGCAGGAGAATCGATCGAAGAATCAGCAAGCAATGTGAGGGTGAAGCAGCTGTGAGCAAAATGAATTCAGGCAACCGGATTAACTTGTTGCATAACGGTGATACGTATTTTCCGGCGGTCGAAACGGCCCTGGGCCGAGCGCTGTATGATATCTAAAAAGTAACAAATGACAACTCCCGTCACCCTGCATCACCGCACGGTCAAAACTGCGCTACGGAAGAGCCTCTTGGCCGAGCCCTTCTCGCTGGCGAAATATCGATTGGCGCCCTATATGGCCTGTGCGCACGGCTGTGTCTACTGTGACGGGCGGGCGGAGCGCTATCATGTCGAGGAGGATTTCGCCACCGATATCACGGTGCGCGATAACCTGCCGGAAAGACTTGGCGACCGACTGGACTTACTGCGGCAGTGCAAGGCGGCAGGGCTATGTGCCGGGGTTCTGGCTATGCCGCTTCTACCCTATCTTGTTGATACGGAAGACAATCTGCGCCGTCTTTTTTCCTCTCTTGCCGAAATCGGAGTCGATTTTGTCGTCCCCGGCTCCCTTACACTGCGGCCAGGCAGGCAAAAGGAGGGATTCCTCAAGACCATCGCCGAATATTTCCCTGGGGATCTGCCGCACTATCTCCACCTTTATGACCACTGGTTGATCGAGGAAAAAGGGCTGTTTCAGATCATCTTTGTCGCCAGGAGAACACCAACAAGCAAAGCCAAAATCACTCGGTACCAGCCAAAGATTTCCAGGCCGTGGCGGTTCAGATAGGCCACCATCCATTTTACCGAAATTACCGCGGAGATAAAGGCAAACAGCAAGCCGACGGCCAATGCTTGCGGGTCGTAAGCCTGCAGCATGGCCTGGCCATGTTTCAGGGCGTCATGGGCGGTGGCCGCGCTCAGGGTGACGACACCGAGGAGAAAGCTGAATTCGACAGCTGCCGGCAGGCTGAGGCCGACCAGCATTCCACCGACAATGGTCACCAGGCTGCGGCTGATGCCCGGCCACATGGCGATGCATTGGGCAAAGCCGATAAACATGGCCATCTTCCAGGTCAGTTCGTCGAGTATCCCGATGTGAGGCGTTGTTGTGTTGACGTCCCGTTGTCTGTAGCTTACTGCAAGGATTGCCAGACCGCCTGCCAGCCAGGCAGCCACCACCGGCCAGGGGCCGAAGAGATAGGATTTTATGAGTTTATTAAAGGCCAGGCCGATAACTGCGGCCGGCAGGAAACCAACCACTACGTTGATGAGCAAGCGGCGGCCCAGAGGATCGCTCCCGATCAGACCTTTCAACATCTGCAATACCCGGCTGAAATAGAGACCAAGCACTGCAATGATCGCCCCGCCTTGAATACAGATGGCGTAGGCGTCGGCAGCTTCTTTGGTATGGGCAGTTGGGCCTTCGCCGATACCCATGATGCGCTCAGCGAGAAGCAGATGGCCGGTCGAGCTGACCGGCAGGTATTCGGTCAAGCCCTCCACCAGGCCGAGGATCATTGCCTGGCCGATGGTCATCGCCGATTTGGCGGGAGCAGGACCATTTTCTGCTGCTGCGAGGGCGAAGGAGGCGATGAGCAGAAGTGCTGGTAGTGCTGGAAAGAATGCGCGTTTTTTGCCAATCATAGGTGTTTTCCGGTTTTTAAAATTTACCGACGATAGCCCTAAGCATAGTACCTAATCGTCGAATCCTTTGACCAAGGGTCATTGAGCTGCCGGCGGCTTGCTCAGGCACCAGAAAAGCTCCATACAGGCGGACCCACCACAGTACGTGCAGCGGATGGGTCATCCATCGGCATTGAAGATACTCCCATC
>JAABQY010000173.1 GCA_011391225.1 Desulfobulbaceae bacterium
CTCTTCCGATCTCGACACAAAGGTACAGAGACGGCCCGAACTGTCGGCAAATACTCTCATAATGCTGATGCCGCTCAAAAGTCGAGGCTTGGGCGGTTGTTATTTTTTTCCCCTTGAGCATGAGAGGGTAGATCTGCTCAGAGGTATAGAGGCTTTCAGGTCTGGAATCGTCTCCGACTATGATATAGCTGTTGAGCAGGGTTATGCCAAGGTGCCGGGCCATTTCTCTAGTCAGTGAGCCGGCTGCATCGGTCACAATGTGCAGGACCGGTTTTTTTTCTGACTTTGGCGAGGGGGTGACACTACCCTGATCAATGGCTGTATCAGACCACTGGACAATATCACCAAAGGAGCCAAGTTGTCCACGTAGTTGGTGGGGATCAGGTGTATGGATATGAATCTTCAGAAAAGATTGATCCTGGACCACTACCAGGCTTTCTCCCAGTTTGGTGAGGTTGTCCCGGATTGTTGCCTGGTTCTCTGCAGATTTCCCGTCGAGGGTATGCTTTTCATCTAGCTGAATCACTACATCTACACAGTAGCAGTCGGAAATTTCTTGCCGAAAGGAGCTGCTGATTGCAAGCTTGCCGGCAAAAAAGTCAAAGATTGAACCGCTTGGTTGTTCCTGTTGGCAGAGGCGCCGGAAAAAACCATCAAAAAAAACGTACATGGCCAGGGCACCGGAATCGACAACCCCGGCTTTTTTAAGATCAGGCAAGAGTTGTGTGGTGTCCAAAACCGACTTTTGCAAGGTAAGGCAGAGGGGGGGGTAAAGAGTGCCCAGATCGCCATGGGATTGAAGCGCTTCGGCAAGGCTGTCAAAAACCGAGAGCATCGTCCCGGCGCAGGGGCTGGCAATGGCCTGCCAGGCCTTTTTTCGACCAAGATCGGCTTTTTCGGCGAGATCTGTGAAACTTTTTGCCTGACAAAATTCCCGGAAGAAGGCGGCGGCAATATTGCCTGAGTTGCCGGTGGCACAGCGAGCCATAAGATTACGGGTTGTCGCAATGTCTTCCGCAGAATTGCGAAACGGAGCCAGGCTGATACGTAGATTGGTTCCGGTGTCCCCGTCGGCTACCGGGAACACATTAATCCGATCCAGAAGATCGGCCCATGCCGAAAGACAAGCATAAGCGTTGGAAAAACTTTCACGGAGATCGCTCATTTTTCGAGAAGCTGGACAATGGCCGTCCAGTCGTATTTGCCGTTATTTGTTGTTGGAATCCCCTTGACTTTAATAATGCGCCGGGGCTGGGCGTATGGTTCAAGGGAGTTTGCCAGCTTCTGCTTAATTGTTTTCGTATTGGCGGCGTCACCCTGAATTACAACGCCAATGCAGTGCTCCCGCCCTCCTGCTTCAGGCAGAGCCATGACCACACAGTCGGTAACACCCTGTTCTTGTTTAATAAGAAGGCTGATCTCTTGAAGATCAACCCGCTTGCCACCAACCTTGGTGACGGTGTCGGTGCGGCCCTGGAGGGCGAATTGCTTTGTTCCTCTGGCTTCCACCCGATCACTGGTGGTAAAAAAACCAGCATCATCGACAGGCAACTCAGGTGAAATAAAGGGTGAATGTACGGCAAGGCGCGAATCTGTAATTTTCCAGTTTATTGTGGCAAAGGGGGTGAAAAACTCTTCGCCCAGCGATCTGTTTCTTGTAGCAATGCCGCCGGTTTCAGTGGATCCATAGACCTCGACAATGCCATTCGAATTTTCAAGGGAAAACAAGCTGTTGTCTTCAATGTCAAGCATGCCGGCTGAGGAAAAGGCCAGGCGAAGCGACATTTTTCTGTCCCGTAATATTCGATAATGTACAGGGACACTGGCCAGGATGCTAACCTTGTGCATTTCAGCTATGAAATCGATTTCATTGGGGAAAGATGGTGTCGCGCTGATAACGGTCGCTGAAGAGACAAGAGGCAGGATAACCGAGAAGAGCAGGCCATAAATATGATAGGGCGGGATCGTTGCCAAAATACAGTCATCTTCGCTTACAGCAAAGCGTTTTGCCAGGAAAATACCTTCGCCGAAAAGATTCGCTCCTGTTTTCGACCAGACCTGTGGTGTGCCGGTGGAACCACCGGTGAAGATTTTCAGTAATTCTGCTTGCGGGTAGGCTTGGGAAGGTATGGGGCTATCAGTAACTGTAGCTGATTCTGGCCCAAGCACCTTAACCCCTTCCGGGAATTCTCGGGTGGCATCGGCGATTGCAGTTGTAAAGCCGGTCGTTTGCTGCAATTGCAGAAGGGCATTGGCCGAAAAAGCATAGGGCAGCAGAAGGGTAGGGCCACCGGCCAGGGAGGCCAGGAGTGCCGCGGCCATAATCGCCTTATCTTCAACGGCCAGACAGATGATGGCTCGTGGCTGCTGCAGATCGGTGAGGGCATTATGCAAGCCGCTCGCCATGCTATACACTTGCCCAAAGGTGGCACCGCCGCGAATAAACTCTTTGTCCGGGTTTGTGGGCCCCTGCAGCAAGTCCTGTACGGCTTTATCAATACTATTTCTGAAAGAATGAATTGTCATCTTCCCTATTTACGGTCCTGCCGAAGGATTGCCCGGCAAGACTTCGGTCGCGCGGCCTGAAGGTGTTGCCGGCCATTTCTTTTTTAACCACCTGCTTGAACAACTTGGCCATTTTCATTCGCTGCGGTTCATCGTGATAAAAGGTATTCCAGGCGTAATCAAGCAGCCCTTGGAGTTTTTCCGGGCTCATATGCTTTGGCTGAAAGACCACCTGGTCGGCGGAAAAATCATTCCAATTATGGGAGATGATGCGATTATCTCGGTTAAGTTCGTCATAGGCTTTGGTATGTGGAAAAGGCGTGAGCACCGTGAATTCGGCAAGATCGAGCCCGATTTCAAGGAGGAAATCGATGAAGCGCTTGATGAAATCTTCGGTATGAGTATCAAGGCCCAGCAAAATCGTGCCTTCCACCATAATTCCATGGTCGTGATAGCGCTTGATCCGTTCCTTGATGTAATCGGACGTGTCAAAGACTGCCTGATAGACATACCAGGCCCCAGCCCTGGCGGCCAGTTCGAGTACCTCCGGCTTATCTTCAATGGGATGCGAACACCAGTTCTTTTTCAGGGGAATCATCTCCCGAAACAGCTCCATTTCCCATTTCGTGTCCTGGGCCAGGGAGTTATCGACAATGAACAGCCGATTATTATCGATTCCGGCAATCTCGGCTACGGCCACATCAATGGGTCGCGGTCGAAAAACCCTCCCGCCTAAATAGGATACGGCACAGGGATAGCAATTAAAGCGGCAACCGCGCGAGGCATGCACCAGATCAACCATCTGCACACCTTTATGGTTGTAGAGCTTGCGGTCGAGGATATCCCTTCGTGCCGGACCAACGAGGGCAATATCGGGCCGATCATTTATATAATTATAGCAGGGTTGTAAGGTGTTTTGTCGGAAGTCCGAGAGAACCTGCTCCATCCGTCCTTCAGCTTCACCGAGAAAAACCGCGTCGGCGTGGGCTATGGTTTCCTCAGCATGGAGCATGGTGGCAATACCGCCGAAGATGACTTTTATGCCTCTTTTGCGATAGGCGTCGGCAATTTCCCAGCCTCTTTTGACCTGGATGGTAAGCATCATGGAGATGCCGACCATATCTACAGCCTCGTCAAAATCAAGGTCCTGGAGGTTTTCATCAACAAAATCAATGTCAACATAGTCGGGAAGGGTGGCGGCAAAGACCACCGGGCCATGTGGTGGCAGATGAAACTCGGTTTGTCTGGCGAGTTTTGACCATTTCGGGTAGATGAGTTTAAATTTCATTTTAAATTATAATAGGTTACTAAAACATTCCACCATTAACGGACAGGGTTTGGCCGGTGACATACGAGGCGGCATCCGAGCAAAGGAAGGCGACGACCTTGGCAACTTCCTCAGGTCGACCGATGCGGGCCATGGGAATGAGGGTTTTAATGTGATCTTTCGGGGCTTCTCGAATCATATCGGTTTCAATCAGACCGGGTGCCACGACATTCATGCGGATCCCGAGGCGAGCGACCTCGGTGGCCACCGACCTGCTGGCGGCGTTCAAGCCGGCCTTGGCCGCAGAATAGTTGGCCTGGCCGCGATTGGCCATAAGAGAGCTGGCGGAAGAAATGGAAACAATCGCCCCTTTGCGCCGACGCACCATTTTTTCAATTACCGGCCGGGTCATATTATAAAAACCGCTCAAGGTGGTATCAATGACTGATTGCCAATTGTTCGGAGGCATCATCATGAACAAACCATCGGCAATGATGCCGGCATTATTGATGAGGATATCGATTCTGTCGTATCTTTTTGCAATGTCTTCGATCGCCTTCTCCGTTGCCTGGCCATCTCTGACATCGAACTGATAGATTTCACCCTGGCCGCCCAGGCTTTCAATCGTCGCGAGAGTCTGTTCTGCGCCGCTTTTATCACGCATGTAGTTGATTACGATATGGTATTCGTTCTTCGCCAGTTCTATGCAGATTGCTCGGCCGATTCCCTTGCTGCCGCCGGTTACAATGGCAATTTTCTCTTCGTGTATCTCTGTCATTATTTTTTACTCACGCCTGGAAAAGCTGGAGGGTCATGCTGCCGATGAGTTTATTTTCCATGTGTTGCCGGCAGGATACTTCTCGGAGATTGCCAAAACTGTGGACGTTTTCGGCGAGGCAGAGGATTTTGCCGCCAATGGGCAGGTAATCAATAAAGAAATCAGCTTTTTTGATACCCACCAGCCAGCCCATCTTCTCTGAGTCAAGCCCCTTTGTTTGTACCCTGTCCCAACCGTTGCACACCCCGGCGGTTTGCGCCGCCAACTCTAATAAAATGAGGGCAAAAATCCCATTTTCATCGGCCATGGGCCACGACTCATCGGCGCAGCAAATTGTCAGGGCATGCTGCCGGTCAACCTCAAGTACCTCTTTGACGAACATCATGTCGCCACGATGCGGGAGCAGGTCCAGAAGGGATATTTCCGAGAGAGTCAACATATAGAAGGCAAGCCGCACCAGAGGAGATTCTTTATTAAAATATCGACACTGATACCTTATTATTTGTGAAATCGCCACCAAATTAGATGACAAATTCCTGTTCGTTCTATAAGATGGCGTCGTACGCATTCTCTCATACTCATTGCAAAAAATTTAGTTAATACGCTATGTAATCAAAAATTATGCAACAACTTATCCAAGAGCTGAAAGTCAAACTTATAGATATTCTCAATCTGCAAGATGTAACTCCTGAAAAATTTGACGAAAATGCCCAACTGGTGGGCGGTGAACTGGGTATCGACTCTATTGATGTCCTGGAAATGGTGGTCATGGTGGAAAAAGATTACGGCCTTGTCATCAATAGCCAGGAAGTCGGTGAAAAGGTCTTTGCATCCTTAGCAAGTCTCGCTTTATACATTCAGGAAAACTCTTCCAAGGCATCTTCTTGACGTACACCGCAGTCTATATCAGCGGAGCAGGGATAATCAGTCCACTTGGCTCGGGTCTTGCCGCTACGGAAAGAGCCTTGCGCGACAACCGTTCGGCACTGAAAATTCTAACACATTTTCCCTTATTGGAAGGGACATCCTTGCCGGTTGGCCAGGTTGAAGGCCTTGATAATTCACCGTTTCTTCCAAGAACCCATCGATTGGCACATCGTGCCGCCACCCAAGCCATGGCCGGGTGCAGCCATCCGCCTGATGCCATAATTATCGGCACCACAACCGGTGGGATTGAGATCACCGAGCAGTTGCTGAGAAAGAAAGAGCAAGACAAGGATCTGTACCGGTATCATGGTTTAAATACAGTTGCTCAGTATATTGCCCGGGAAGTTAACTGCATCGGTCCGGCTATAGCCGTTTCCACCGCCTGTTCTTCCGGAACGGTGGCAATTGCCGTAGGGCTTTCTATGATTCGCAGCGGGAAGGCTAAAACCGTTTTGGTCGGGGGAGTCGATTCGCTATGCCGTCTGACCTATTTTGGTTTCCATGCTCTCCAGCTTGTTGATCGTGAGG
>JAABQY010000018.1 GCA_011391225.1 Desulfobulbaceae bacterium
GATTTCTTGCCTCTCTCCATCAGCCCATTAGTGAACTTGGCCACCAATACGCTGTTGAAACGAGGATCAGGATCTATTGGCCGCTTTTCTATAGTTCTTCTACGTGACATTTTTTAACCCCTCAACAAACAGAAACCCATCAAGAGGATTTCTTTGCACCATATTTTGAACGTCCCTGACGCCGATTGGAAACGCCTAACGTATCAAGCGTACCGCGAATGATATGATATCTTACGCCCGGGAGATCCTTCACCCTGCCGCCTCGAATCAAAACCACCGAATGCTCCTGGAGATTATGCCCGATTCCTGGAATGTACGATGTCACCTCAATCCCGTTCGTAAGCCTTACCCTCGCCACTTTCCTGAGAGCGGAGTTCGGTTTTTTCGGCGTTGTTGTATAAACCCTCACGCAGACTCCGCGTTTTTGAGGTGATCCTTTCAAAGCCGGGGTATTAGTCTTCTTAATAGACTTCTTTCTCCCGATCCGTACAAGTTGGTTGATAGTTGGCATTACCTTAACTGCTCCTGTTTACATACCCATTATTGAAATTCAACATCTCAGTTGCAGAGCTGCACACTCGATTTAAACACGAAAGCGTTCATATCTACCCCAACGGTACTCGAGTGTCAAGAAAATAATCAGCCATGATCGTTGTTCAACGTCCTGAGTGATTACCTTCCAGCCCAGTTCCCGCAGAAATGAGGCGACCCATAATTACATTTTCTTTCAAACCAAGCAATTCATCTACTCTTCCTGCCACTGCCGCATTTGTAAGGACCTTCGTTGTTTCCTGGAAGGACGCTGCTGAGATAAAACTCTCCGTAGAAAGCGATGCTTTGGTTACACCAAGGAGAAGCGGTTCGGCTACGGCAGGTTTCTTTCCTTCAACAATAAGTCGATCTCTCTCTTCTTCAAACTTCCACCATTCAACTTGTTCGCCTATCATGAACTTCGAGTCGCCCGAGGAGGTAATCATTACTCGTTTCAGCATTTGCCGAACTATTACTTCGATGTGTTTATCGTTGATTTTTACACCTTGCAGGCGATAAACTTCCTGAATTTCATTGACAAGAAATTTCGCAAGTTCTTTAACCCCAAGAACTGAAAGAATATCATTCGGAACGATGGTACCTTCCATCAGTGCCTCACCAGCCTGAACATAATCGCCTTCATGGACGATGATATGCTTTGACTTAGGAATAAGATATTCCTGTGCTTCACCGTATTCCGGAGTAACAATTACTCGACGTTTTCCCTTTAATTCCTTTCCAAAACTGACCTTTCCATCAATTTTGGAAATAATTGCCGGATCCTTCGGTTTCCTTACCTCAAACAATTCTGCAACCCGCGGAAGTCCACCGGTAATATCCTTTGTCTTGGTAGTTTCTCTAGGAATTTTGCCGACAATTGTACCAGGTTGTATCACATCACCTTCCGTGACGGAAATAATCGAGCCCATTGGCAAACTATACCGTGCATAGGTTTCACTGTCTGGCATCTTAACCGTTTTCCCGCGATCATTTTTAACAGAAATTCGAGGATTTAATTGAGATCCAGTAGAAGTATGAATGATAACCAAAGATGATCTTCCGGTTACGACGTCAACCTTCTCCTGCATTGTCACGCCTTCAATGACATCGCCGTATTTAATAACGCCGCCAACTTCAGCTACAATCGGAATAGTGTAGGCATCCCAATCAGCAAGGATAGTATCTCGGGCTACGACCTCACCTTCTTTTACAAGGAGCTGTGCTCCATAATTCACTTTAAATTTCTCACGCTCGCGTCCAAATTCATCTTTAACAGAAATAACTGCATTGCGGTTCATAACGATCTTCCTACCTTCAGCATTGGTCACTGAATGCAGGTTGTTAAAAGCAACAGTACCCCCGATATTTGTTTTCAACTCTGCCTGCTCAACCGATCGACTTGCAGTACCACCCACGTGGAAGGTACGCATTGTCAGCTGAGTTCCAGGTTCACCAATGGATTGCGCAGCTATAACGCCGACCGCTTCACCAGGATTCACCATATGACCGCGGCCAAGGTCACGACCATAACAGGCAGCACAAACCCCACGTTTTGATCGACAACTCAGCACGGAGCGAATAGGAATCCGGTCAATGCCTGAGGCAGTTATCTTCTGCACTATATCTTCTGTGATTTCATCGCCAGCATTGACAATGGCAGAACCGGTAAATGGATCTTCAACATCGTCAAGGGCAACGCGACCAAGAATCCGATCTCCGAGTGGAACTATAATTTCCCCACCATCCATCAAAGGTTCAGCAACTATACCATCAAGCGTTAAACAATCGGCTTCGACGATTGTAGATTCCTGGGCAACATCCACCAATCGCCTAGTAAGGTAACCGGAGTTAGCGGTTTTCAGTGCTGTATCGGCGAGTCCCTTACGGGCACCGTGCGTAGAAATGAAGTATTCAAGAACGCCAAGTCCTTCGCGAAAGTTCGCCTTGATCGGGGTTTCAATGATCGCCCCACTCGGCTTGGCCATAAGACCGCGCATACCAGCCAACTGACGGATCTGATCCCTCGACCCCCTGGCCCCTGAATCAGCCATGATAAAAATCGAATTGAAACTTGGGCCCTCAACCCTCTTGCCATCTTTGTCAAGAAAGAAATCAACCTTGATTTCATCCATCATCGCATTAGCAACATCTTCAGTAACCTTGGACCAAATATCCACGACCTTGTTGTATTTTTCACCCGAGGTAATAAGACCATCGGTATATTGCTGTTCTACATCAAGAACATCGGTTTCGGCCTTCTCAATAAAGGCCTCTTTGCCGAGAGGAATTTTCATGTCATTGATACAAATAGATATTCCTGCTCGAGTGGCATATTCATAGCCAATATCCTTTAACCGGTCGGCAAGGATTACTGTCTCTTTCGTGCCAGCATGTCTGTATGTATGATCAATCAATTTGGCCAAAGCTTTTTTGGTGAGAACCTTATTTACCTCCTCAAATTTAACGGCATCCGGAAGAAATTCCCCCAGGAGGATGCGGCCTATAGTTGTGGAGACAAGTTCCCCTTTTTTTCGCACTTTCACCTTGGCCTGCAGATGTATTTGGCCATAATCATAGGCGATAATAGCCTCTTCAACGCAGCTGAATACTTTTCCCTCGCCCGGCACATTCATGCGATCTCGGGTCATGTAATAAAGGCCAAGGACAATATCTTGGGAAGGGATAATAACCGGTTCTCCGTTGGCAGGTGAAAGAATGTTGTTGGTCGACATCATCAAAACCCGAGCTTCGACCTGCGCCTCCACCGAGAGCGGCACATGAACGGCCATTTGATCGCCGTCAAAGTCAGCATTGAAGGCCATACAAACCAAGGGATGCAACTGAATCGCTTTGCCTTCAATGAGCATTGCCTCAAAAGCCTGCATACCAAGCCTGTGCAGGGTAGGCGCGCGGTTGAGGATGACGGGGTATTCAGTTACAACTTCTTCAAGGACGTCCCATACTTCCTTAACCTCTTTCTCCACCATCTTCCGAGCACTTTTGATAGTGGTAACATACCCCTTGCTCTCTAACTTGTTGTAGATAAAAGGCTTAAACAACTCCAATGCCATCTTTTTGGGGATACCACACTGGTGTAAGCGGAGATGAGGTCCGACGACAATAACTGAACGACCTGAATAATCGACACGCTTACCTAAGAGATTTTGTCGAAATCGCCCCTGTTTGCCTTTGAGCATGTCTGACAGAGACTTGAGCGGCCTTTTATTGCCGCCGGTAATAACTCTGCCCCGTCGGCCATTATCGAAGAGGACATCAACAGCTTCTTGCAACATCCTTTTTTCATTACGAATAATAATATCAGGAGCATCCAGTTCAAGAAGTCTTTTGAGACGATTATTGCGGTTAATCACCCGGCGATACAAGTCGTTGAGATCGGAAGTTGCAAACCTGCCACCTTCTAATGGAACAAGAGGCCGCAGATCTGGAGGAAGTACAGGAATAACCTCAAGAATCATCCACTCCGGTTTGTTGCCTGAATCCCGGAAAGCCTCAATGACGAACAGTCGTTTTCCTAATTTTTGTCGCTTGGTCTGTGAATTGGTGGCCAGCATTTCCTCCCGTAATTGCACGGAAAGAGCAATGAGGTTCTGAGCTGAAAGAAGTTCCCGAATTGCCTCAGCACCGATACCGACACGGAATTTTCCTGGATGTTCTTCTAGTGCCTGACGATACTTTTCTTCAGTAAGAAGAGTTCCGACAGGCATGCCGTCAACGCTCGACCCAGTAACAGCATATTGCTCAAAATAGAGGATTTTCTCCAACTGTTTGAGAGTCATGTCAAGAACTGCGCCAATTTTGCTCGGCAGACTTTTAAGAAACCAGATATGCGCAACCGGTGCAGCGAGTTTTATATGGCCAAGACGTTCGCGACGAACCTTGGATTGAATGACCTCAACACCGCATTTTTCACAAACCACACCGCGATGCTTCATGCGTTTGTATTTTCCGCAATTGCATTCAAAATCCTTTACTGGACCAAAGATTTTCGCGCAGAACAGTCCATCCCTTTCCGGTTTGAATGTCCGATAGTTAATCGTTTCTGGTTTTTTGACCTCACCATGCGACCAATCCATGATCTTCTCAGGAGACGCCAGCGATATCTTGACACTCTTAAATTTGACTGGAGCTTTCGGTTTTTGAAAAAAATTAAATAATTCTTCCACGAAATCATCTCTCCCTTATGTTAAAGGATTTTACCGGCAACACTTTTGCCCTATCAAGCAGATAGCTAGTCTGTCAAAACTTGCAATACCGGACCAAGGGTTCCCTCAATACAGCAGGAAAGCCCCTCCTTATTCTTCAATGAGTTCCATATTTAAACAAAGGGCCTGCAGTTCCTTAACAAGAACATTGAAAGATTCAGGCAATCCTGTTGTCAAAAAGTTATTTCCCTTTACAATTCGCTCATACATGGCAGTCCGACCTTCAACATCGTCGGACTTAGCCGTTAAAAATTCTTTAAGTGTATATGCAGCTCCATAGGCTTCCATCGCCCATACCTCCATTTCTCCAAGTCTCTGACCACCGAATTGTGCTTTACCGCCAAGAGGTTGTTGGGTTACTAAAGAATACGGCCCTGTCGACCTAGCATGGATTTTATTATCTACAAGGTGATGCAGCTTGAGCATATACATAACCCCCACCGTCACCATATTAGCAAATGGTTCTCCAGTGAGCCCGTCATACAACTGAACCTGCCCAACTTCATCGACTCCGGCTTCCGTAAGCAGTCTTCTGATCGATTCTTCAGGCGCCCCATCAAATACGGGGCTTGTCATGTGTAATCCTCTATGATGTCCTCGTGCCCAATCAATAATCGCCTGGTCATCCTTACCCTCGGTGATGGCATCATATTCATTTTCTGAGTAAATCTTGCGAAGCTTACTGCGAATTTCTCCGACCGCCTCTCGCTTGGCCAATGCCTCAATTTGTTCTCCGAGCTTTTTAGCGGCAAAGCCCAAATGAACTTCAAGTACCTGCCCGACATTCATACGGGAAGGAACGCCTAAGGGATTAAGGACAATATCAACGGCAGTGCCATCAGCAAAATATGGCATATCTTCTTCAGGGAGCAAGCGGGAAACCACACCCTTATTGCCATGCCTGCCGGCCATTTTATCTCCGACGGAGAGTTTGCGTTTCGTTGCGACGTACACCTTGACCATTTTGACAACACCAGGGGGCAGATCATCCCCTTTCTTCATGCGATCGATTATGCCATCGTATCGTTCATTAATGAGTTTTGCCTGTTTTCCATATCTCTCATAGACCGCATCAATGAGCTCAACATGTTTGGCCTTTTCAGAGAACTCGATATCCCTTAATCGCTCGAACCCTATCAATTCGGCATGATCAGCGACAATCTTCTTGCCGAGTTTGACGATTACTTCACCGTGTTTGTCGAGTATGTCGGCTTTCGCGGTTCTTCCTTCGAGCAGACTACCTATCTCACGGCACACCCCATGACGAAGACTACGCAGTTCGTCGACTTTATCTTGATTGAGATTTTCAATCTCAAGATCTTCAATTAACAGTGAACGTTCATCCTTGTCCACCCCCTTGCGGGAGAAGACCTTGGCGTCAATAATTACGCCACTAATGCCGGGCGGCACTCTAAGAGATGAGTCTTTAACATCCTGGGCCTTTTCTCCAAAAATTGCCCGGAGAAGTTTTTCTTCAGGTGATAAAACAGTTTCACCCTTCGGAGTAACCTTGCCAACCAGGGTGTCCCCTGCCTTTACCTCAGCTCCGATCCGAACAATTCCGGAATCATCAAGGTTTCTCAGTGTTTCTTCGCTTACATTAGGAATATCACGGGTTATTTCTTCCTTGCCGAGCTTGGTATCTCGGGCCATTGTTTCAAAAACCTCAATATGCACGGATGTAAATGTATCTTCTTTCAGAAGCCTCTCATTAATCAGAATTGAGTCTTCGAAGTTGAATCCTCGCCAAGGCATAAACGCTATTGTAACATTCTTGCCAATAGCCAGTTCACCAGCTTCGCAAGAAGGCCCGTCAGCAAGCACGACACCTTTCTTAACACGAGTCCCCGGCAATACTATCGGCCTCTGATTAAAGCAAGTGTTTTGATTTGATTTCTTATATTTTTCGAGACGATACAAGGCAACCCCGGTGTCAAACCCATCGGTACCAGGCTCATTATACCTGACAACAATGCGGTTAGAATCTGATTCTTCAACTACACCGTCACCGGCAGCAAGAAGACAGGCACCTGAATCACGAGCAACATAGCGTTCCATACCGGTTCCAACCAGCGGAGCCGAGGTAACCATCAAGGGCACAGCCTGCCTTTGCATGTTCGATCCCATGAGCGCACGGTTAGCATCATCGTTTTCCAAAAAAGGAACGAGAGATGCGGCAATGCTGATCATCTGGTTCGGAGCGATATCCATGTACGTGACGTTCTCGGATATCGTTGTGATTACCTCACCATCTTCACGAACAACAAGGTTTTCTTGACTGATACGGTAATTTTCGTCAACCGGGGTGAGCGCCGGAGCAATGAATTGGTTCTGCTCCTGCAGGGCACTGAGGTATTTCACCTCTGACATGACAATTCTGTCGTTGACCTTTCTGTAAGGCGTTTCAATAAAACCATAGGGATTGATTCTTGCAAAGGTCGCCAACGACACAATGAGTCCGATATTTGGCCCCTCAGGTGTTTCAACCGGACAGATTCGCCCATAATGGGTCGGGTGAACATCTCTAACTTCAAATCCAGCGCGTTCTCTTGAAAGACCACCGGGTCCGAGGGCACTCAAACGCCTTTTATGGGTGACTTCGGACAAAGGATTTGTCTGATCCATGAATTGGGACAATTGACTCGTTCCGAAAAATTCTTTAATGGCGGCTGATATCGGTTTTGGGTTTACAAGATCATGCGGCATTAAAGTCTCAACATCCTGCAGGGTCATCCTTTCTTTAATGGCCCGCTCCATTCGCACAAGTCCCATGCGATATTGATTTTCCACCAATTCGCCGACCGTGCGTACCCTCCTGTTGCCGAGATGATCGATATCATCTACCCCCCCCTGCGTATCTTTCAGGCGAACCAAATGTCTAACCGAATGGATAATATCTTCCTTAGTGAGAGCACGGTGAGAAATATCAATGTTCAAACCAAGCTTGGCATTGATTTTATACCGCCCAACCTCTGAAAGATCATAGAGATCCTGGTTGAAAAACAAATTTTGAAAGAAAGCCTCAGCGACTTCGGCAGTCGGCGGGCTTGACGGGCGCAACCTTCTGTAAATCTCTATTAGCGCGTCTTTACTACTTTTAGCTTTATCGAGAGCTAATGTTTTGCTGAAAGAATCGGAATATTTAACACCATCAATATGGAGAATTTTAAATTCATTGATGTCATTTGCCGCCAGCGTTTCGATCAAAGAATCGGTCAATTCGGTATTACACTCTGCGAGAATTGCCCCAGATTGTTCGTTAACAATTGTACTGGCAAGGGTCTCTCCTACCAACGATTCAGGTGCCAATGGAAGGAAATTAATACCGACAGATTCAAGTTTTTTGCAAAGTACTTTCGAAACTTTTTTGCCCTTTTTAGCAAGGACTTCACCGTCAGCGGGATTTATTATATCAAACTCAAGCCGTTGTCCCTTGACCAATTCGGCATCGAAACTAACCTTGAAATTTTCTCCGTCTTTAATAACGAGGTTGGTCGGATAAAATTCTTCAAGTAATTGTTCGGAGGAATATCCGAGCGCTTTTAAAAGGGTGGTTACAGGAAATTTCCTTCTTCTATCAATTCGCACATGGAGATAGTCTTTAATGTCAAACTCGAGATCAATCCAGGAACCTCGAACAGGGATTATCCGAGCGGAATACAGTAATTTTCCGCTGGAGTGACTTTTACCGTTATCATGGGTATAGAAAAGACCAGGGGATCGCTGCAACTGAGAAACAATTACGCGTTCCGTGCCATTAACAACGAAAACACCGTCACCGGTCATAAGAGGCAGAGATCCAAGAAACACTTCCTGTTCTTTGATATCGCGAATCGATTGCACACCGGTGCCTTCATCAACATCGAAAGTGATAAGGCGGACAACAATTTTTAAGGGAATCTCATAGGTCATCCCCCGCTGAAGACACTCACGAACGGTATATTTTGGGACACCAAATTTATATTTTACAAACTCCAAAGAACAAAGTCCGTTGAAATCATTTATTGGAAATACATTTTTCAGTATGGCCTGTAGGCCATACTCTTCCCTATCATCGGGGTCACGATCCATCTGCAGAAATTTCTCATAGGAGAGACGTTGCATTGATATAAGATGTGGCGGTTCCAGGATGGTTTCTGCCGTGGCAAAGTTCTTTCTTACTCTTTCCATAATTGTCCTCGAAATTGCCTTTGAATCGTACTAAAGTGTTTAAATGACAGATCAGCTCGACAGAATTCTGCTGAGCTAACTAATTGTTATGGGCAAGATAAACGGCCTATCACTGCATTGGAAATGCAGTGAAAAAGATAGAAGGTTGATGCATTGAATAAATTCGGCAAGAATATAAGCATTGTTGTTTAGCATGGCAGTATTCCTTTTTGCTATTTTTGCCTACACACTATAACCATTCCTCACCTGAACTAAAACCAACCTTAAATTGAATACTTCTATGAAACTTTTTTTGATTATCCACAAAACACAACACGCCACGAGGCATAGCTCGTAGCGTGTTGTTCTCAAGCCGCTGTTGCTCAAATCTCGAACAACCTCGATCCCTATCAATTACTTAATCTCTACTGTTGCGCCAACCGCTTCGATCTTTGCTTTGATCTCGGCAGCGTCTTCCTTGGTTGTGGCTTCTTTTAGAGTAGCAGGTGCTGACTCAACAAGTTCTTTTGCTTCTTTTAATCCAAGGCCTGTGACAGCGCGGACTTCCTTAATAACCTTGATTTTTTCACTGCCAATGCTCGCCAAGATTACATCAAATTCAGTTTTTTCTTCTTTTGGTGCCTCAACTGCAGCAGCGCCGACCGCAGCAACAGCGACAGGTGCTGCGGCGGATACACCGAATTTTTCCTCAAATTCTTTGATCAGCTCGGAAAGCTCAAGAACGGACATATTTGCAATGAAATCGATTACGTCTTGTTTTGATACAGCCATGATCATTATCCTCTTATTAAAATTAAAACGTTTATTTGTTCAGATACCTGTTAATTATCCGCTGCTTCTTTCTGGTTCTTTATAGCCTGTAATGCATAGACAAAAGTCCGTGGAACTCCGCTGAGAACCTGTACAAGGCCAGTCGGAACGTTTTTCCACGTCGACAACAATTGTCCCAGCAAAACTTCCTTGCTCGGAAGTTTGGAGAGGGCAACAAGCTTGTCCACTCCAATAGTTTCGCCATCAAGAACAGCAGATCGGATTTTAAATTTCTCATTATCATTTGCAAATTTAGTTACAACCTTGGCTGGTTCAACAGGATCTGCATACGCCATGATAACTGCTGTAGTACCGGAAAAATAATCGCTCAAAGCTGCGTTACCGGTATCCGTCACTGCTCTTTTCAGGAGAGTATTTTTGGCTACACGGATTTCCGAATTGC
This sequence comes from Desulfobulbaceae bacterium, assembly GCA_011391225.1. Classification (GTDB taxonomy): domain Bacteria; phylum Desulfobacterota; class Desulfobulbia; order Desulfobulbales; family Desulfocapsaceae; genus Desulforhopalus_A. Next base: position 10,138 of record JAABQY010000018.1, read on the forward strand.
AGTTTCTTAATTCAACACGAATTTTCTGAAACTCGGAAACCTTTAAACCACAATAGTCAGCGACAACTGTAAATTTTGCTCGGCTGAAAGACTCGCTCAATTCCGAGACAATTGTCACTTTTTCATCACGATTCAAAGCACTCCTCCTAGGTTAAATTGAAGAATTGGTAAAGAAACAGGTACAACGTTAGCGTGGCTGAGCGGAACTACTATACAGTGTCGTATAAATACTTCATTTTCATCCATCTCGGCAGGTCGTCCTTGCACGATTAAACATTGTGTGCCTGCTGTCTTCGACTTCCACATCAACGCCACTTAATCTTTCTGTGGCGATACTATCAACACCTTTAACTACAAAAGCGATCTAACAGCAATTGGATCGAGCTTCACCCCTGGTCCCATGGTCGAGGATATGGTTATCGACCGCATATAAATGCCTTTACTGGTTGAGGGCTTAAGCTGAATTATTCGCTGAACAAAAGCTAAAAGATTTTCTGCCATTTTTTCTTTGCCGAAGGAAAGCTTCCCAATACCGCTATGGATTATACCACCCTTTTCTACCCTGAAATCGACCTTGCCACCTTTGATTTCCTTAACAATATTTGCAACATCAAAGGTAACAGTACCGAGCTTGGCGTTAGGCATGAGATTTCGTGGCCCTAAGATCCGACCAATTTTACCGACAACTCCCATCATATCTGGGGTTGCTACAGTTTTGTCGAACTCCAGCCAACCTTCCTTAATTTTTTCTACAAGATCATCCCCACCAACATAGTCAGCTCCAGCTTCAAGAGCTTCTGCTTCTTTGGCGCCTTTAGCAAAAACCAGAACTCGAGTAATTTTCCCGGTGCCATGCGGGAGAGCGACGGACGACCTGATCATTTGATCGGCATGCCTTGGATCGACTCCAAGTTTCATGGCAACATCGAAGGTTTCATCAAACTTTGCGTATGTTGATTTAAGCACTAATTCGATACCTTCTTCGACACTATGCAGTACCGTGCGATCAACACCTTGCAGCTTATTTTTGTAATTTTTCCCGTGCTTCGGCATATCAGCCTCCTACATGGATAGGATTATTTATTCCTACCTGCAGTGATTTAATTAATTAGTTAATCGACAATTGTAATTCCAGCACTTCGAGCAGTACCCTCAATGATACGCATAGCGCTTTCGATATCGTAAGCGTTGAGATCCGGTCTTTTCAGCTCAGCAATCTCTCTGATTTTATCCCTGCCAATTTCGGCGACTCGCTCAATCTTCGGATTACTCGACCCCTTTTTTAAACCGGCAGCTTTCATCAGTAGAATAGAAGCTGGTGGGGTTTTGGTAATAAAAGTAAAGGATCTATCTTGATAGACGGTTATGACTACAGGGATAATTGTATCTCCAAGGGACTGGGTTCTGGCATTAAAGCTTTTGCAGAATTCCATGATATTCACCCCACGTTGTCCAAGAGCGGGGCCAATGGGAGGTGACGGATTTGCTTTTCCGGCAGGAATTTGCAATTTGATATAAGCCGTTTCTTTTTTGGCCATGATTTTAACTCCAACTATCTATTAATTACATACTTCCAAAGTCTTAGTACTTCCACTAAGTTCTACCGAGGAAGTGACGACATCGCGATATTATTAGGTATTCGATACCTGTACAAATTCTAATTCGACGGGTGTCTCCCGACCAAAAATTGAGACCATGACTTTGACTCGACCTTTTTCCGGGAAAACCTCATCGACCACGCCTTGAAAATTGGTGAATGGACCATCAATTACCCTGACAACCTCACCGACATCAAAAACCACTTTCGGTCTCGGTCTCTCGGAGCCATCTCGAATTCTTCCAATAATTTTAGCCGCATCGGCGTCCGATAAAGGCATGGGGTCACGATCATCACCGACGAAGCCGACAACTCTCGGCATATTATCGTGAATTGTGTGCCATGTCTGGTCGTTGAGGTCCATGCTCACCAACATATAACCCGGAAAAAACCTGCGAGAAGAAGTTTTGCGAGAGCCCTTGATCATCTCAACGACCTGCTCAGTTGGCACCAGGACTTCGCCAAACATCTCTTCTAAGCCTTCCTTCTTAATCCGTTCCTCAAGAGTAGCCTTGACCTTTTCCTCAAAACCCGAGTGGACTTGAAGTATATACCATTGTCTAGCCATGTGATCTGTAAGTAAAAAGTTAAATATAGGATACAGTTGAAATATCGGAAATTTCAATACTATGTTAGCTTACAGATATTAACGTAAAAACATACCAATGAGCTTTCCAAGAACTAGATCGACGGAACCAAGATACAGCGAAATGACAATGGTAAGGGTCGCGACTATTCCGCTCAATCCGAGAGTTGTTTTTTTATCAGGCCAAACAATTTTGAAAAACTCCGTTTTTACTTCATCAACAAATTTCTTTATTTGAGCTGGCGAAAATGGCGAAGGTTCTTCAGTCTTCACAGGGTTATTTTTCTTCAATTTCGTGCTCGCTACCATCACTGCACCTCCCCCCCAATGCCCTCACTGCCCGAAAATCTACTAGAATGAGCAATTCAAGATATTTATTAAACATGAAGTTTTTTTGGCAGGCCAGGAGGGATTCGAACCCCCAACATCCGGATTTGGAGTCCGGCGCTCTACCATTAGAGCTACTGGCCTACGAAAATAAATTATTTCGTTTCTTTATGTGGAGTGTGCCCTTTACAAAATGGGCAATACTTGCTGAACTCAAGCTTATTAGGAGTGCTTTTTTTATTTTTTGTCGTTGTATAATTGCGACGTTTGCATGTTCCACATGCGAGGGTAACTATATCTCTCATTGACTTTTCCCATATGAAAAATTGCTCTGAATCCCAAAGATGAGTTTCAGAGCAATTTCATTTTTCGCATTAACTAGGCGATTATTTCACTGATGACGCCGGCACCAACAGTACGTCCACCTTCACGAATGGCAAAACGCAAACCGACATCCATGGCAATCGGAGTGATGAGTTCTACTGATGCGGTAATGTTATCTCCTGGCATCACCATCTCAACTCCCGCCTCAAGACTTACTACCGCTGTTACGTCAGTCGTTCTAAAATAGAACTGCGGACGGTATCCATTAAAAAATGGGGTATGGCGGCCGCCCTCTTCCTTGCTCAGAATATAACATTCAGCCTTAAACTTGGTGTGCGGGGTGATCGACTTGGGTGCTGCCAAAACCTGACCACGCTCGACATCGTCACGCTTGACTCCGCGAAGAAGGGCACCGATATTATCACCCGCCTGACCTTCATCGAGCAGCTTGCGGAACATCTCCACACCGGTACAAGTCGTCTTGGCAGTGGGCCTGATTCCAATTATCTCAATATCATCACCCACATGGATTACCCCGCGCTCAATCCTGCCGGTTGCCACGGTGCCACGTCCAGAAATGGAAAACACGTCTTCAACAGGCATCAAAAACGGCTTGTCTACCTCACGCTTCGGCTCAGGTATATAGGAGTCAATTGCTTCCATAAGCTCCCAAATACATTTCGCCGATTCAACATCTTCGGCATTCTCAAGGGCCTTTAAAGCCGAACCTTTGACGAAAGGCACTTCATCGCCGGGAAACTCGTATTTATCGAGGAGCTCGCGAAGTTCCATCTCTACCAGCTCTATCAGTTCTTCGTCATCGACCATATCGCACTTATTAAGAAACACAACCATCGCCGGTACGCCAACCTGACGAGCAAGCAAGATGTGCTCCCTGGTTTGCGGCATTGCCCCATCAGTCGCGGCAACTACGAGAATCGCGCCGTCCATCTGAGCTGCACCGGTAATCATGTTCTTGATATAATCGGCATGGCCAGGACAATCAACATGGGCGTAATGCCTCTTCTTCGTTTCATATTCAACATGGGCAGTCGCAATAGTGATACCGCGCTCTTTCTCTTCCGGCGCCTTATCTATCTCGGAGAAATCGACAAAAGCCGCCTGGCCTTTAAACGATAAGACACGCGTAATTGCAGCAGTCAAGGTGGTCTTACCATGATCGATATGGCCGATCGTACCAACATTGACGTGCGGTTTATTCCTCTCAAATTTTTTCTTCGACATTTTTTGTCTCCTCAGGCCGTTGAATATTTTTTCTAAGGTTGTTACCAGTGTTAACATGGAGCCCACGACCGGAGTCGAACCGGTGACCTCATCCTTACCAAGGATGCGCTCTACCAACTGAGCTACGTGGGCGACCATCTGCAACACGAGACACTACTAGTGGAGCGGGAAACGAGGCTCGAACTCGCGACCCTCAGCTTGGAAGGCTGATGCTCTACCAATTGAGCTATTCCCGCCCGATATATCTCTCTTTGCAAAACAGAAGAGTCGTGGTGGAGGGGGGAGGATTCGAACCTCCGAAGGCTGAGCCGACAGATTTACAGTCTGTTCCCTTTGGCCGCTCGGGAACCCCTCCCTGGAGAACGCCTGAACAAGACAGAACTCTTTAAACTCTTATTACCACTTTGTAAAGTAATATTTTACTGGAGCTGGCGATAGGAATTGAACCCACAACAACCTCATTACAAGTGAGGAGCTCTACCATTGAGCTACGCCAGCTTACAAGGTGAAGGAATATACTCACTAATTTTTCTTAATTCAACCTCTTTTTTTTATTTCACAATTTCTCAAGGTCACGAGTCATATCGGAAAGAACCTTCATTACGTTCATTAATAAAAGAAGGCCTGGTCGCTCTGACCAGGCCTTCATCGCCACAACGTTTTGGTTCAATGGAGATTAGAATTTCTCCTGGTGATCAGCTATTTGTGGCATAGACACTCTGCCGGTATTTTTCAAAGGCGTAGGCGGAGGTTCTGTACATAAGATGAGCAAACTTGGTGTAGGGCAGATACAGGAAGAGCATCATGACCGAAACCAGGTGGAGGAAGTAAACGATGTAACCCGTTACTGGCATTTCCGCCCAGCGGAGAAGCTGTGCGGCCACCCCGGTTACGCCAACTGCGGTAATTTCCCAGATGAGAAACCAGTCATAGAAAGTTGCTTGAGTGTTCATCTCGGCTTCGGCCTTTTTGCGATTTGCCCACAGCACCCCGACGCCAAAGAGTAAGGCAATGGCCGAAATGTTGGCGAGAATCTTAAAGGGATCGGTAATCGCCATGGGGCCGTGCAACGAAGGCCAAATGAGACCAAGGACGTCGTTCTTCAACAGCGACCAAGTTGTGACGATGGCCAAACCGATAAAGGCAAGCATCAGCGGCAGATGGCCCTGAACCCGGTCAGTGTTGGTTGTACATTCGCGGAAGCGGCTGTGTTTGACGATTTCTATCAAGGAGGGCCAGAGATAATCCTTGAGAAACTGTCCGACCGAAGGCCGATACTCCTTATTGAGACCGGCGTCTTCACTCATGGTTTTCCACATGGTGCTGATGCCTTTAAACGACGAAAAGAGCGCCAGGCCGAGCGATGGCACCATGATCAGAACGATGAAGAAAATGTTTTTCGCGTACCAATAAAAATCCCAGGTTCCGAAAAAGCGCTGATAACCGTACTGGCTAAATTCCTCGCTGGTGGGAAATCGCATGGCACCGGAAAGCAGCCACATTATGAAAATCACCACCACCGGCAGTCCGATGAGAATCGGTAGCCCTTTGGCGCTGGATGCCAATTTGGCCAACGGCTTGGGCCAGCCGTAAAACGTATAGGCGTAGGCTCTAATCGAGCTGAGCACGTCGCCGGGCTTGGCACCGCGTGGGCAATGGGTGGTGCAGTCACCGCAATGATGACACAGGAAGACATCGGGGTCAGTGACCAGCTTGTCCCTCATTCCCCACTGCGCCCAAATCATCTCCTTGCGGGGAAAAGGCTTGCCATCCTTGCTCAAGGGGCAGATGACGGAACAGGTCGCACACTGATAGCATTTCTTCAGAGTGTCGCCCCCCGCTTCTTTTAAGGATCTGATAAAATCTAAATCGGGTTGAACATTCATTTATTCCTCCTGCTATATATCAATGGAAAAGATGTATCAAAAAAACCTCCACATCACAGACTGTTTGTTCTGCAGCAGGACTTTTAATGCCGCAGAACAAGATCTGACAGTATTTAGAAACCTTTAAACGGATTCGGCCCCATCTCGACAATGAGATCGACGAATTCGTTTATAATTTGAGGGATTTTATCATAATCAGTGATGGCAACCTGGTTGGCAGCGCATCTTTCCGGCTCAAGCCCAAGAGTTTTCAATGTATCACCGATGTTTTCCATACGCTTATTGGCAATCTCAGACCCTTTAACAAAATGGCATTGATAGTCATCGCCATAGGTGCAGCCAAGAAGCATTGCGCCGTCCATTCCAGCTGAAAGAGCATCGCGAATCCAGGCCATATTAACGGAGCCTAGACAACGAACCGGAATAAAACGAGCCATATGACTAATGCCTAAACGCTTCATACCAGCCATATCGAGTGCCGGATAGGCATCGTTTTCGCAAACAAGAACAAGGACCCTTAAACGATCCTCATCATCTTCCGGAACCTCAACAGCCTTGATCATTGAGCCGATAAGGTCAATAGTATAATCCTTAAAGCCGATAATGCGCTCAGGGCAAGCACCCATGCATGTTCCACAGCGACGACAGCGAGTCGGATTCGGCAGTGGAGTTCCCTTCTCATCATCATCCAAGGCACCAAACGGGCATTCCTCTGTACAACGCTTGCACTGAGTACATCTTTGCATGAAAAACTCAGGATAGGTGGCATCCCCCGAACGAGGATGAACTGAAACGCCCCTATCGGTTGACTCGATACACTGGATAGCTTTTAAAGCCGCACCAGTTGCATCATCGACAGCCTCTTCCATTGTTTCCGCTTTGCGTACACCACCACAGGCATATATGCCGGTACGCCTTGTTTCGTAAGGGAAGCAGATAAAATGCGAATCTGCATAGCCATCGAAAAGATCAAGATCGACTAACGCAGGACCCTGCCGATAAGCGAGATTAATGGAGTCTTCGGTAAGTGTAGTCGGCTCCATACCAGCTGCGAGAACAACCATATCTACCTGGAGGCTTATGTCTTCGCCAAGCAAGGTATCCTCAACAGCAACTGTCAGTGAAGAGCCACTCTCCTCAACCTTCATTACACTACCCTTGGTAAGGAAAATGCCATCAGTGTTTTGGGCACTTTTATAGTACAACTCCATGTGTCCTGGAGTTCTCATGTGTTGATAAAGAATATACGCCTTTCCATCAGCATTATCCTGGCAAACATATTGTGCCTGTTTCAAAGCCACCATAGAGGTTACCGAGTTGCAGTAAGGAAAATCCTTATCATTATCCTTGCCACCGGGACTTTGTATAAAAGCAACATTGGCCGGAACTTTTCCAGCCTTGGCAAGCTTCTCAAATTCAGCATTCGTGACAACGTTTTTCACCTTGCCATAGCCGAGGTGTTGATATTGGGAAACATCGGCAGGTTTCCAACCGGTGGCTAGGACTACAGCCCCTACCTTCAAAGCTTCGGGATTGAGATCGGTGTATTTTTTGAGTCCGGCGTTAGGATCTTGCATCTCACCTTTGGTGATTAGATCCTGCTGGTCAACCGTTACTTTTTGTGGAGCATCCCATTCACTTTTATCCCCAGCCGCTTTAAAGGTTACTCCAAAATTGCCGGGGGCTCCTGAGATTCGAGCGACCTCAGTAGCGGTTTTAACGGTTATTCTGTCATTCCCTTCGACACTGGCAATAATTGAATTGATTGGGTTTTCTTCAAGATCAGTCCAAGGGGCTTTGGATGGAAAGCTTTTTCGCCACCCCGCTGCTTTGCCGCCAAGTTTTTCTTCCTTTTCAACGATAATCACCTTGTATCCGGCAGCTGAAGCTTCTTTTGCAGCAGTCAGGCCTGCCAAGCCTCCTCCCATAACAAGGATGGTCTTATTGATTTCTTCGAGTTTGTACGGTTCAGGCAAAAGAGTCTTTTTGGCTCGAGTACAAGCCATACGCAGATAATCTGAAGCGGATTCTTGTAGAAAAGCGGCAGCTTCCTTGTGTGGAGCTTGACCTTCAACGGGCTTCACCTCAGACCATACTACCTGCTCACGAATGTTGGCGCGAACGGTAATCTTGTCAACGCCGAAATCAAATTCTCGGGCCATGACACGCGGCGAACAGGCGCCAACTACTATGGTATTAACACCACCGGCAACATCACCTTCGATCAGCGAACGGCCTTCATTTCCGCAGAGGTAAGTGTGCGTTTTGCACTCCATGGACATCTCGCCGGAAACAACCTCGGCCAGTGCCTCCATATCGAGTGCGTCTCCAATGCCACATCCAGCACAAATATAGGCGCAATATTTTTTATCCATTGATTCTTACCTCCTTGAAACCTGAATTGCCTTTAAGGCAGCTGCAGTTGATGATTGAGTACAAGTAACAACATCCGCGGCTTTTTTAGCACAACCAGCTGATATCATAGCCTTATCAAAATCAGAAATAATAAAACCACTGGCATCAAGATTCAGCTCAGCAGGGGCATCTTGCAGCCCGAGAGACGGTTGCATTCCGGTAGCAAGGACGGCCATGTCAACTTTTTGAGTGATTTTTTCAGCAGTCAGCGCATTCTCGGCCACAACAGTTACACCACCATCGGCTTCAAGGATAATATCGGCAACTTTACCCTTGATAAAGGAGGCGTTGGCATCGGCCATTCGTACCTCACGGAACTTCTCATATTTGCCAGGTGTTCTCAAGTCGATGTAAAAAACATAGATTTTGGCATTAGGGTATTGCTCCCGGACATAAGACATCTGCTTAAAAGTAGCCATGCAGCAGATGTGCGAGCAATATTCAAGATGATTTTCATCACGAGATCCGGCACATTGAACGAAAGCAATCGAATCGATGGCCTTATTATCTCCTGGACGGACAATTTTTCCGCCAGTCGGGCCACTTGGAGCAGCCATCCGTTCAATCATCATGTTGGTGACAATTGATTTCGACTGTCCGAATTTCAAATTTTCCATCTTGGTCGGTTCATAGGGTACCCAACCGGTTGCCCAAATAATGGAAGCAACATTAATGGTGAACATCTCGGGTTGCATATCAAGGTCGATTGCATCGTACTTACAAGCGGCTTTGATAGCATCTGCGCCTGCGGGACTTAAGGCACTCTTTTTGATAACATATCTTTGTGGAAAGGCCATTTCATGGGGCAAATAAATGGCTTTGGAGTTATTCATACCAAAATTGAAATCGTTGGCAGTCTCATCAGGGCAGGCGGCTGTACAATCGCCACAGGCTGTGCAATTACTATTAACGTATCTCGGCTCGGTTTCGAGGGTCACTTCATAATTACCAGGTCCACCCTTAACAGCCTTAACGGTCGTCATAGTGTAGGTCCTGATTTTTCGATTATCCTTTACCCTACGAAAGTTAATTTCCAGACCGCAACTCGGCGGGCACAGTTTGGGGAAATACTGATTCAACTGCGCTACTCTTCCACCAAAAGATGGTCCTTTTTCTACAAGAAATACATCATTTCCGACTTCAGCGGTCTCCAGAGCAGCTGTCAATCCACTGATGCCTCCGCCTACGACCAGAACTGCACCAGAGGTGCCTTGCTCGTCAGTCATACCTAGCCTCCATAATTGCTCTTAAAATATTGTCCTATTGATATGTCCCACACTGTGTCGGTGTATAACGTGAAAATGTGGAACACATCAACTATTAAACGCGACCTCACCCCAACTCAAAATTTTTTAGCTTATTTTTCCAAGAGATTGGAACACTTCTCGGAAAAATAAGCTAAAAACCTTAGCCCTAATAAACGGGATAAGTCTATTTACGAAAAATTCTTCACATCACGCCTGCAAATAATTTTTCTAAGAGACTAAATACTAAAAAATCTCCAGGAGTCGATGACTCCTGGAGATTTCATTTACTTCAGTTCAACAACATTCCCAGCTATTACAGCCAAGGATCAGTCGGGAAGATGTTTATGCATTCAACTTTCTCGCACTTCCATTCCTTGCTCTCTGGATTGAAGGTGGAGTTTACGAAACATTTCCAGTTCGCGTCATCAACAGCCGGGAAATCTGAGCGGTAGTAGAATCCAGGATAGCGGGATTCTTTACGGAACTCAATGTGACGAATGTGGGCTTCGACACACCAGATGCGATGGTAATTCTCCCAGCAACGCAGCAATTCATGCAGATCACCTGCTGCCATCTTCTCTGAATCCTCGCGGAGCAGACGAAGAAGATCAAGGCAGATATTGAGAAGCTTACCGGAAGTCATATAATAGGTAGCAACGCCACCACCATATTCATCGGTAGCCTTCATGAGACGCATCATAATTCCGGAGGGTTTGCAGTAGTTCGGATTTACCTCGATAGAAGTGGAGGCACCTTTAAACTCTTCAAACATTCTGACCGGAGCATAGATTTCATCAGCGATTGATTGCGCAGTCTGCTTGAGTTCTGGCTTGAAGCTTGCGTTATCACGACAGAATTTAACCATCTGCTTGGCACAAATACGTCCCTCGGCATGAGAACCGGAAGAGAATTTATGGCCGGAAGCTCCAACGCCGTCGCCGGCAGTAAACAAGCCGTCAACAGTGGTCATGCGATTGTATCCCCACTTATACTTATGAACGCGGGAATCGTTTTTAACATCAGGTACCCATGACTCTTCCGGACCGGAGGTCCAGATACCACAGCAACCAGAGTGTGAACCGAGCATGTAGGGTTCGGTCGGCATGATCTCAGAACCAACCTTCTCAGGCTCAACATCCATACCTGCCCAGAGGCCTGCTTGGCCAACGGACATATCAAGGAAATCTTCCCAAGCCTCTGACTCGAGATGTTTCCAGTATTTCTTCAGTGACTTGTCATCCATTCCTTTGGCTTTACGGTCATCCAGGAATGCATTCAAGGCTACGTCGGTCGCCATGTAGAGCGGACCACGACCAGCTTTCAGCTCATTGAGCATCAGATGGTTACGCAGACAGGTCGGAGTAACCGGAGAGCCGCCGTAAGGCATGAATTTGGAAAGCTCATCACCTACTGAAGCTGAGTTGGCATAGAACTCGCCAAGGCCGTTTTGTACTTTGGCTTTGAACAGAAGGAACCAGGCCCCAACCGGACCATAACCGTCTTTGAAACGGGCAGGGGTGAAGCGGTTTTCCATCATGGTGAGGGTTGCGCCTACCTGAGCACACATGGTGTAGGTGGAGCCGGCATTCCAAACCGGGTACCAAGCACGGCCTTTACCTTCGCCAGTGGACCTAGGACGGAAGATATTAACAGCGCCACCGCAGGCAACCAGTGCTGTCTTGCAACGGTAGACATGAACTTTATTCTCACGGGTCGAGAAACCGGCGGCACCGGCGATCTGATTCGGCTTGTTTTTATCAAGCAGCAGTTTAACGATGAAAATACGCTCATGGATGTTTTCAGCGCCAAGAGCACTGGCGCAAGGCTCGGCTACAATTGGTTTGTAGGACTCGCCGTTGATCATGATCTGCCATTTACCGGTACGTACAGGGGTGCCGCCTTCACGAAGAGTCGGGGCAGGGGCTGCACCATCAAGGGTTTCGCCGTCTTTGTCTTTTTTCCAGATCGGGAGACCCCACTCTTCAAAAAGCTTGACAGACTCGTCAACGTGACGGCCACAGTCATAAATAAGGTCCTCACGAACAACGCCCATCAGGTCATTACGAACCATCTTTACATAACTTTCGATTGGATTCGAACCGACGTAGGTGTTGATAGCGGAAAGACCCTGAGCAACAGCACCGGAACGCTCAAGAGAAGCCTTGTCAACAAGAACGATTTTCATTCCTTCCGGAGCCCATTTCTTTACTTCGAAACCAGCTCCACATGCAGCCATACCACCACCGATAATGAGGATATCCACATCGTGCTCGACAACCTCGGGGTTCACGACGGCTTTCAGCTCACCTTTTGGTTTATTTGGTAATGCCATTTTCAAATCTCCTTAAGATAAAGATTTTGCAATTTAAAGTATCTAACTCAGCTTATCAGCTCACTTGGGGGTAGGAAGATTACTCTCGAGCAGCAAACACTCATCGTCAAGATTGGCCCCCTTCTGGCTGGCATAAGCATTAGCAGCACCCTCAGCAGTGGTGCGAATAGGAAACTTGAAACGCTTCATGTTGCCATTACGAAACTTGACAGTCCACATAATGGAGTCAGAAGATCTCATTGGGTGAACCTGGCCGCCCATCGGTACAAAGTCGTCATAACCGCGAACAAAAATCGCACCCTGCGGGCAAATTTTAACACAGGAATAACACTCCCAACATGCATCCGCCTCTTGATTGTAGGCCTTCATCTCCTCAACGTTCAGAACCATCAGATCGTTGGGACAAATGTACATGCATGCGGTTTTGTCTCCACCTTTGCAACCATCACACTTGACAGGATCTACATAACTTGGCATTCAACTACCTCCTCAGTTTTGCATTAACTGTTGTGACCCTGAACAGACAGGGCCCACTTAAACTCTTTACAACAAAAAAACCTCGATCACCCATGGCAAAGTACTTCACAGACAACCAATTGATACTACGGATAAATTCTACGATTTTCCATGTGACAAGCATTCAATATACTGAATGACTACTCATTTTTCTCAAGAGAATCTTTTAATTGGTTGCCTGGTAATTGTCAAGAAAATTCAACACCAGACAAAGCATGCCTAAGTGTAGTCATTGCGCACAATAACCTCACGTGGCTTGGCTCCGTCAGCAGGCCCGATCACCCCTTCTTTCTCCATCATTTCAATCATACGAGCCGCCCGATTATAACCCACCCGCAGCCTTCTCTGAACCATGGAAATTGATGCTTGCCCGCTTTGTGTTACTAAAGCTACTGCCTCATCGTATCGGTCATCGAAATCATCTTCCCCGCCACCATTATCTTGATCTTCATCCTTCTCAATTTCCTGTATCATGGCATCGTCGTAGGCAGAGCTACCTTGATTTTTCCAAAACTCTACAATATCGGCTGTTTCTTTTTCAGATATGAAGGCTCCATGAATACGCTTAATGAGTGCGGTACCAGGAGCCAACAGAAGCATGTCACCGGCGCCGAGCAGGTGCTCCGCCCCAGAGGCATCAAGAATAGTCCGAGAATCGATCTTGGAGGAAACTTTGAAGGAGATTCGCGTCGGAAAATTTGCTTTAATGAGTCCTGTTAACACATCGACCGAAGGCCTTTGCGTGGCGAGAATAAGATGAATACCTGCCGCCCTTGCCATCTGAGCAAGACGGGCAATTGCCGCCTCAACATCCTTTGAGGCAACCATCATCAAATCGGCCAACTCATCTACAACAACAACAATATATGGAAGCTTTTCACTGTTTGTTTCATTATAAGAATCAAAACTTTTTACCCGGGCTTCCTCAAGCAATCGGTAGCGTCTCTCCATCTCTCTGACAGCCCAGTTCAATGCGCGCGAAGCAAGTTTCGGATCAACTACTACCGGATGCAGGAGATGGGGGATACCTTCATAGCCCGACAGTTCAATGCGTTTCGGATCTACCATCAAAAACCGCACTTCTTCGGGCGTTGCATTATAAAGAATTGAGGCGATTATCGTATTAATACCAACACTTTTCCCGGCACCGGTTGCGCCGGCAATCAAAAGATGAGGCATCTTCGCAAGGTTAGCCATCGCTAAATTGCCAACCACATCAAGCCCAAGGGCAATCGAAAGCTTGTGGGAATTGGCCCGATAAGCCTCATTTGCAATCAATTCACGAATATATACAATCTGCCGTATTTCGTTAGGAATTTCTATCCCGAGAGCCGACTTCCCAGGAACAGATCCGACAACCCTTACCGACTGTGCTTTCAAGCCAAGGGCAAGATCATCGGCAAGGCCAACTATTTTGTTGATTTTCACGCCGGGAGCCGGCGAATATTCATAGGTAGTAACCACTGGCCCCGGCGAAATCCCGACGACTTTGCCGGAAACTCCAAAGTTTTTGAGTTTCTGCTCTAACTGCTTGGAGGTTTTATAATAAACCTCCTTATCTATGGAATTTTCCACCTGACTGCCCTTGCTCAAAAGGGTCAAGGGCGGCAATCGCCAATCACCTCTGGCAACCAGTTTCGCGGAAAATTCTTCATCTTCAACTCTTTTTTTCGAACCTGCCGCCGGCTCTTTCAGCTCCGGCATGGTCGGCAGTGCTGGAGTATGTAGAACCAGCGCTTCAGGCCCAGTCTTATCTATCTTTTCAAGACGTAGCTCGGTTTTTATATTCTCGGGCAGTAGCTGCTTTTCTTTTGCTGGAGCAGAAGTTCTTGACACCAGAGATCCGGATTTGGCCATTAAGCGGTACACAACAGAAATGAGCTGAAACAGGGAAAATTGTACCGAAAGCATTAAAGAGAAGAGAAATACCAAGGCCAAGGCCAAAACAGTGCCTCCATGCCCAATGACCGAGTCAAGAATTACAAATACAGTTTTTCCCAAGAATCCACCGCTAGCAAAATAGCTTGGATCTTTGATTGTCCAAGAAGAAAGCAGTCCACAAAAGGAAATAATAGCCCCAGTCAGTCCGGCAACGACATGCGGCAATCGATTGTACGACATACTCGGACTGAAAGAGAGCAGAGACAACAGCAGGACAAGAGACGGCAGCAGATATGCACCCCATCCGGTGAAGCCGAAAAGAACATGGGCGATAAATACTCCGATCTCACCGCACCAATTGCCTTTGATCTTAAAAGAGGAGGTAAAGAGACTGAGAAAAAGAAATAAAGCGATAAATATGCCCAAAACGGCTAAGGCTTCGTGCCTCAACCCAGGCCGAGTAGTTTTTGTCGTTTGCGCCATATTGCCCGAACCACTTTTAGCCCCGATACGCGGGACTCATTTCAATCGCCCCTTGAGAAGGGACTAATAGTACATGAACAATGTCATTCAGGCCCAACATGTACAAAGAATTCATCTGAAATGCAAGGAATGGCTTTATCCTATGGTCGCAACTCTGCCAATTTACATCTTATTGCGTCGAGAACGCCGTTGATAAATTTTGGCGAATCGTCGCCGGCAAATCGTTTCGCAATTTCGACAGCTTCGTTTATGGCTACTTGAGGAGGGACATCATCTCTCTCAAGGATTTCGTATACCGCGATACGCAAAAGATTTCTGTCGGTGGGAGCAATGCGGGTCAAGCGCCAGTTGGTTGCTGATTCAGCGATCAACTGATCAAGGCGTAAAAGATTGCTGCTCACGCCCTGCAATAATTCAATAGCATAAGCACGCGCCTTTTTATTCACCTGGAAGAGATTACAAAATAGCTCAAATCGTTCGGCCAAATCATATCCAAATTGCTGATCCGAGCCAATGGTAAAGTCTTCCTGATAAAGAAATTGCAATGCAACTTCTCGTGAATTCCTGCGCGTACCCATAAGATTTCAGAATCAGGCCAGAGAGTCGATGAGATTTGCCATTTCAATGGCTGCGACAGCAACTTCCGCACCTTTATTTCCGGCCTTGGTTCCGCTGCGCTCTATCGCCTGTTCTATAGTTTCTGTGGTTAAAACACCGAAAAGAACCGGCACACCGGTCTCGAGCCCTGCTTGGGCGGTCCCTTTCGAGACCTCGCTGACGACAACATCAAAATGTGGTGTTGCCCCCCGAATGACAACTCCCAAAACAATTACCGCGTTGTATTTTTGCGATCCGGCAAGCCGTTTAGCAATGAGTGGAATCTCGAAGGATCCTGGAACCCTGACGACGTCGATATCATCTCCGGCAGCCCCTGAACGTACCAGGCTATCTAAGGCACCTTCCAACAATTTTTCACTTAAAAATGAGTTAAATCGCGACACCACAATTGCGAATTTTTTGCCATCCGCTTTGAGATTTCCTTCAATAAAGTTTGCCATGCTGTGTTCCTGAAAGATTTTTAGTCTGAGATTATTGCAAAAACATCATCGTCCTAGAGATGATGCAGACAAGATCCTCTTGAGTTGTCTGTGTTGTAAAAGATTAATCCTCAACTGTCATAAGATGCCCCATGCGGTCGCGTTTACACATAAGATACTCTTTATTTTCCTTGCCGGCAGGCATTTCTAAAGGGAATCTTTCCACAACTTCGATACCATAGCCTTCTAGGCCAACGATCTTCTTTGGATTATTGGTCAGAATCGCCATTTTACTGACTCCTAGATCACGAAGGATCTGAGCGCCTATTCCGTAATCACGAAGATCGCTTTTAAAACCCAGCCGGTGATTGGCCTCGACCGTATCTACGCCCTCTTCATCCTGAAGACAATACGCCTTCAATTTATTGATAAGCCCGATACCGCGCCCTTCCTGGCGCATATAGAGAACTATTCCGCACCCT
>JAABQY010000174.1 GCA_011391225.1 Desulfobulbaceae bacterium
CTCGAAGACCGGCACAAAACAGGTCTTGAACAGATAGCGCGGATCGACCAGGTGCTGGGTGGAACTGGGGGTGAAATCGCTGGCGATGAAATAGATGAGGGCACCGCGCGGCTCGGTAAAAAAGGAGGCGCTGGTAAAGATGTCGGCCGCCTGGAAAAGGCCGGGGATCTTCATGGTGACGACGGCGTCGCGTCCGGCCAGGGTGTGGCCAAGGCCGACACCGACAGCGACTGCCTCGTTCACCGACCAACCGACGGTGATTTGGTCTTGTAGCTGCGACAGGCCTCGGTCGATAACCTCGGTGCTCGGCGTTCCCGGATAGCCATCGGCGCTGTGGATGCCGGCGCGGACGCAACCGACGGCGAAGGCGATATTGCCCTGCAGAACCTCGGCTCGGCCCGCTTCCAGTTCACAAAGTTCGTTCATTCGGTTTCGTTTCATGGTTTCTTCTCCTGCCTTTCTATGGCCTTCGGTATCTGTTGTTTTTAATTTTTCCGGCAACTCGGATAATCCGAGTCGGCGTTTGTTATTTTTTTGCTTAAGGTTTATACACCATAGGTCAAACGTATTACGTATGCATTGACAAATGTGTAGCGGATTTGGTATGGTGTGTCAAGATATTTATTGACGGGAATTTTCCAGGCAGCCTAGGAAATTGTCCGAGAATAGCAATTTTCTCTCAGATCGAGGCAAACTCGAAAAAATTCCCGGAGGCATATATTTAATATTCCGAGGATAATTTTTTCGAGTTTAACGAAGAGATGGGGGAAAAGGGCATTTTCGGACAGCCTCCATGCCAACCACCCGAAAGACCAGCGAGCAAATCGATATGGTACAACTTCTCCGAAACGTCGGCCGACCAAAAAACCTTTACATGGAAGTGATGCGCTCGATCAAGGAAGCGATCTTTCGCGGCGATTACGGTCCCGGTCAGTCCCTGCCGAGCGAAAAAGATATGGCTCTGCTTTTAGGCGTCAGCCGGCCGGTTTTACGTGAAGCCCTGCGGGCTTTGCAACTCCAGGGTTTTCTCGATGTCCGCCGCGGTAGCCGGGGCGGTACCTACGTCACCAATCTCAGTAACATCTCCATCCGTGACAACCTCGAAGACCTGCTGCGCATCGGCAAACTGTCCATGGCTGACCTGACCCGGGCCCGCCTCCTCCTCGAACCGGAGGTGTTTCGCCTTGCCGCCGAAAATGCCAGCGTCGAACAGCTCGCCGAAATGGCCGCCATGGAGGACGAGGCCAACCGGAGCACGGATCCGAAGCGGCGGATCACCCTGCACTCCGACTTCCACCGATTGGTAGCGGCAGCCTCGGGCAGCCCGATCTACCTGCGTTTCATGCAGATCATCTTCGATTTTATGGAGGTCTTCGCGGTGACCATCCAACCCACCGACCTCGCAGCCCACGACGACCAGGAACATTCGCAGATCTTCGAAGCCCTGCAACGCCGCGACGGCGAGCGGGCGGCGATGCTTGCCCGCGAGCATGCCGAGAAGGTCACGAGGGCAATGATTAAATTGGAGAAACAGTGGTTGAAAGCGTTGGAGTCGCGGGAATCGGAGGTGTCTTAATAATAACCATAACCATAATTTTACTGAGATGAAAAAATCGTCCAAGATGGTAGAATCACAAATCACTCCGAAGTGATTTTACCCAAAAGGCGCACAAGTTATGTATAATAATGAAAATACAATAAAAATAGAGAAACCATTCATTTTGAAAGAGGACGAAGCGACTTATATTTCCCGTTGTTCAGGAGAGTTGCTGCAAGACCCAAGGCGTTACAGGCTCATAGACTTGTTCTCCGGTGCCGGCGGGATGTCTTTAGGATTCTCAGAAGTGTTTGGGCAACCCTTCCAATCTGTTTGGGCCAACGACTTTAATCAATATTGTGTTGATACATATAATGAAAATTTCGGACCACATTGTGTTGCCGGTGACCTAAACTAAAAATACCAATTGATCTATATAAATTACCTTTAAGACAAATGATTACACCAATAAAACAAGAAAATTATGGAACTCCTTGGAGGCGAGATGAACTGATTTTAGCTTTTGATCTTTACTGCCGAATACCTTTTAAGAAAACCAAAGCAAATAATCCCGCTGTAATCCAACTCGCGAATCTTCTAAAACGTTCACCGGCAAGTATTGCCAGAAAATTAGGCAATATGGGTTCCCTTGACCCAGAGCTATTGAAGATCAAGGAGTAATGTATCCTGAAGTGTTGAGAAAATTTTGTAGTATTCCGGAAACAAAACAGATTGTTATCGCTATTGCCATCGGCTATCCCAACTGGGATTTCCCCGCCAACAGGCTTGAGACGCCCCGTGCATCTCTTGATACATTAACAACTTGGTACGGGTTTGACTGAAGTCTCTGACGTTCAAGTAACTGGTTGATTTGTACTATTCTTTCCTCCAGTGCCCTGCCGGTTACGCGGGAATCACCGGAAAAGGCTTGTCTGTTAATTATTGGCAAAGATTGCCATAGGTGCTATAATGTCAGTAAAACCAACAACAACGAGGAGACAGTATGGCAACCCTCAATATCTCGATGCCCGATGAAATGCGAGCCTTCATAGAGGCTCGTGTCAGCACGGGAGAATATCAAAGCGCAAGCGATTATCTGCGCGACCTCATCCGACATGACCGCGAAGAAACGGAGCGGCTTTTGGTTGAAGGACTGGAAAGCGGAACAACACGGTCACTTGATATGGCCGCCTTGAGGAAAAGAGCGCAAGCTTTACTCAAACAAGAGAAAGCGCTTTAAGGTGGCCGCCATTATCATAATTTCAAAACCATATCGTCTATTACAGGGAACAGCCCCAAGGCATTGAAATCGTCCGCGTTCTGCACGCCCACATGGACAAGAAAAAACGTTTGGAACCGAAAGAGTAAGGGCAAAAAACCCAACAGGTTCGATAGAGTGTTCTCAGTAAGTAAATTGGAGTAAATAGAGTTCTTCCGTTAATTTTACTCCGGAAAAGTATCGCCCAGATTTTTTTTGCACCTTTGATTCGATGTTGTATAATACATGTAAGATTTGTAATACAACATTGGAGGAAAATCATGTTATCAGTACGATTACCGGACGATATCGACCAAAGACTCAGTCATTTGGCCAAAGTCACAAACAGACCAAAAAGCTATTATGTCCGTGAAGCGATCGAAAGATCGCTGGAGGATATTGAGGATGCATATCTTGCGGAATCGGCGTATGAAAGCTTCTTAAAGAAAGGTGAGAAAGCGGTATCCCTTGATGAACTGGAGGAAAGTCTTGGCTTGGATGATTGAGTTTACTCCGGATGCTGCAAAACAGTTAGAAAAACTCGGCAAGGAAAATGCCAAAAGGATACTAACATTTTTGCGGGAACGAGTGCAGCCGGACCCCAGACAACCGGGGAAAATGCTGAAAGGTTCACAGAGAGAATTCTGGCGATATCGAGTTGGAGATTACAGAATCCTTGCTCATATCGAAGAAACCAGGTTCGTGGTCTTGGTAGTTAAGCTGGGACATCGGAAAGAAATCTATAGGTGAAGGCAAATATTGATAAGGGCAAAAGGGGATACATTTAATTTACCCCTCGGCAACGACACCATGAAGATTTCCGGGGTAACGACATGAGCGGAACCGGAAAAGGAAGCTTTTGTTTGTTCCATCGCCTTCGATGGAATTGATTCGAGGTGAAATCATGAGAGAGAACCCGTTAAGCCTTGATTACCTCCTTGGAATCCTGAGGGAACGGGAGGCGGATTTTGCGGTTGCTTATGGCGTTACCGAGATTGGCATTTTCGGTTCTTTTGCCAGGGGTGAGGCGAAACCGGACAGCGATGTCGATGTTGTCGTGAAAATGGAAAAACCGGACCTTTTCTCGATGGTTCATATCAAGGAATCCTTGGAGGAGGAGCTTCATTGTCCTGTGGACATTATACGATTTCGTGAACGAATGAACCCGTTTTTGAAATCAAGGATAGAAAAGGAAGCGGTATATGCCTGATATATTCATCCTTGAAATGGTATGGGTTACGATGAAGTCAATAGAAGTATAAAAATTGCTCCCATTTATTTCTATTGACTTCATCCTTATTTTCTTGATATAAGAAAGAAATTAACCACCCATAAGGTTTCGACCTGTGGCGCAGGGCTACCGAAAGGTGGCCCTTGCTTTTTTATCTTCCTCATCATGCGAACATCCATCTACGTAGACGGGTTCAACCTGTATCATAGAGTATTAAAAAATACCCCTTACAGGTGGCTTGATCTAAAGTTACTTTCCCAGCACCTTCTTCAGCCACATCACCAGATAGTCAGAATAAAATATTTCACAGCGGTAGTTTCTGGCGCATTTGATCCGAATCAGCCCAATAGACAAAAAACATATATTCGGGCGCTTCAAAAATATATTCCAGAGATTGAGGTATACTACGGCAGATTCCAAGGGCATGATGTGAAAATGCCACGATCTCCGCTAGTAAAACCATTCACCTATGTGTCTGTACACAAAACAGAAGAAAAAGGGTCAGATGTAAATCTAGCTGTCCATCTTCTTAACGACGCATGGCGTGACAAATATGATTGTGCTATTTTAATTTCGAATGACAGCGATCTTGCAGAGCCATTAAGACTTGTACGCGAACAAAACAACAAGCATATCGGCATATTGAGCCCAATACAAAATGGGCACATTGCCCAAGATTTACAACGCCACGCTCATTTTGTTAAACGAATAAGAAATGGTGCGCTTTCAGCATCACAACTGCCGTTGTCAATACCTGGAAGCACAATAACAAAGCCGCCTACTTGGTAATTCCAAAGAAATGAACGTACATACTGATTACCAGATCATCAAAGACACTGCCGGAAATCCTGCCTTCGTGGTCATCCCCTATAGCCGCTGGGTCAAACAAACACCCATCATCGCCGGGCTTATCCCCAACGAGGTGGTAGGGGCAGTTATTGAAGGCGATATAACGCCATTTCGCGCCTGGCGTGAACATCTTGGGCTCACCCAAGCTGAAGTGGCGAAGCGTGCCGACATCACACAGGCGACTCTTTCACAGATCGAATCCGGCGAGCACAAGGCCCGCAAAGCGACACGGGAAAAACTGGCAAGGGCCATGGGCATCACGGCCGAGCAATTGAAGTAATAGACTTTCTACAATAATTGGGGGCAAGTCGCCCTTTGCCTCTTTTGTAATATTCGAGGAACCACCAGTGAATCTCTTGATATATTAACCGCTTTCTTTGTACGCTTCATTCAGCAACTGGGCAATATGCATAACCTCGACTTTGAGGTCATTTTGAAAGATGCCGTCACGAATATGCATGATGCACCCTGGACAACCTGTCACAAGGGTATCCGCACCGGTAGAGGCAATATCGTCTATTTTTCTCTGATTTACTTTTCTGGAAAGTTCATAGTGGGTCAGACTGAAACTGCCTGCCATACCGCAGCATTGCCCGGGCTTGGACATTTCTTTTAAAACTACACCCGGAATTTGTGCCATCAAGGCACGCGGTTGAATTCTGATCCCCTGACCGCGTGTCAAATGGCAGGATTCGTGGTAAGTGACTGTTCTCGGTACAGGTTTCAGGTCGCCCTGCAAACCCATCTTGATCAAATACTCCGAGAAATCAAATGTTTTGTCAGCTAATTGGGCCACTTTTTCCGAGTAGCCGGGCTCATTTTTCAGCAACTCGGCGTAGTCATGGCGAATTGCGTATCCGCATGAGCCGCAGCCATTGATAACGGCATCGATGCCGGGAATCGACAACTTGTCCACTGTAGCCCGTGCCAGTTCTATTGCAGTGTCGGTATCGCCATTGGCGTAGGCCGGAGTTCCGCAGCAATGCTGTTCAGTCGGGATAACGACGTTTATGCTGTTTTTCCCCAGTACTTCGACGATGGCTGCGCCGACCTCAGGATATATGTAGTTGATCGTGCATCCGGTAAAAAATGCAACTGTTGCCCGCGGATTATCAACTGTAACTCG
>JAABQY010000175.1 GCA_011391225.1 Desulfobulbaceae bacterium
CCGAGCTCACTTCCTACCATCGTCTCGGCCATCTGAGCCACCTCCATCTTCCTGGTGGTGATGCGGCTGCGGCAGAAGCTTGGCGCATGGCCATCGCCGCACTGTATCAAACCTTCGGGGCCGAGGCTGTTGCCGAACGAATTCCGCCGGCCCTTGCAAACCTGGAAAACAGTGCCGTTGCAACTATTGTATCCATGCTGGTATCCGACTTTAATTGCCCACTGACCTCCAGCTGTGGCCGACTGTTCGACGCTGTTGCTGCCCTGCTCGGTATCCGCCGGAAAATCAGCTACGAGGGCCAGGCGGCTATGGAACTGGAAGCGCTGGCAAAAAAAGGTCGAGGTCCATCCTGGCGCGAAGAAATTTTGCCTCATTCGCACAGCAACTTACCAGCTTTTCTCAACCTAAAAGAAGGAAAATGGGAGATTAGTTGCCCGGAATTTGTTAAGCTGGTTCTCAGTGGAATAGCCAGAGGCGAAGCACCGGCAACCATTGCTTGGCGCTTTCACTGCGTGCTGATCAGCAGCATTACCATGCTCCTAGATAAACTTTCTCAGCAGACCGGCATCAAGCTCGTTGTTCTTTCCGGCGGGTGCATGCAAAACAGCCTCCTGCTGGAAGGCCTTCTCCATGCTCTTACATCCATTCATCTTCAGGTTTTTACAGGAAACAAGCTGCCGGTCAACGACGGTGCGGTTTCCATTGGTCAGACAATAATAGGAGGTCTGCGACATGTGTCTCGCAATTCCCATGAGGGTCACAAACGTTCAGGGTGATCCCGACGATTTTACCACAAGCCAGATAGCCACCGTCGATGCCGACGGGATCGGCAGGCAAATTCGCCTCGATATCGTTGACCACTGGCCGGCCGTTGGCGACTACGTCATCATTCATGCTGGTTTTGCCATCCATTCTTTAATTGAGGAAGAGGCCTTGAAAAACATTGCCCTCCTCCGGGAACTGGCAGAAAATACACCAGAAGAACTGCTCTCCTAACAAAAACGGACCATGAAATATCTTGATGAATACCGCGACAGCGCACTGGCCAAGCCGCTTGTCCTCGAATTACGCAGAGCGGTAACCAAGCCACTGCGCGTTATGGAAGTATGCGGTTCCCATACCATGGCGATTTTCCGTAACGGCATACGATCCATTCTCCCGGACGGCATGCAACTGGTCTCCGGTCCAGGCTGCCCGGTCTGTGTTACCTCCGCCTCGCATATGGACGCTTTTATCGGCATGGCCGACCGGCCAGGGGTGCGGGTCGCCATCTTTGGCGATCTTTTTCGCGTTCCCGGCAGCCATGGCTCGCTTTCCGAGGCCAGTTCCCGAGGCGCAAAAGTTGAAATCGTTTATTCGCCGATGGATGCCCTTGATCTGGCAATCAATAACCCAGGCGAACTGGTGGTTTTTCTCGGCGTCGGTTTTGAGACGACAACGCCTGGAATTGCCGCGACGATCCTTGCGGCAAAAAACAATAATATTAAGAACTTCGTGGTTTTTTCCACGCAAAAAACCATGCCTGCACCGATGGAGGCCCTGCTCAGCGATCCGGCCCTGCAGATTGACGGCCTGCTGTGTCCCGGCCACGTCTCTTCGATTATCGGCGCTGGAGCCTGGGAGCCCCTCGCCAAAAAGTACCATCTCGCCTGTGTCGTCGGCGGCTTTGAAACCGCCGATCTCCTGAAAAGCCTCATCCTCCTCGCCAGGCAGATAGGCACGGGCAACATCAAGGTGGAAAACGTTTATCCCCGTGCCGTTGACTGGGAAGGCAACCAGCGGGCCGCAAAAATGGTCGCCGAGATCTTTGAACCCGCCGACATGGACTGGCGCGGCCTTGGCCGCATCCCAATGAGCGGTCTGAAAATTCGAGAGAAGTACGCTGCCTTTGATGCCGAAGTCCGTCTTGACATCACTCTGCCGGAAGCGCAGGAACCAAAAGGATGCCTGTGCGGCAATATTCTGAAAGGTATGAATACGCCCAGGGAATGCCCCCTCTTCAGCAGTCGCTGCACCCCGTCCAACCCGATCGGCCCCTGCATGGTGTCAAGTGAGGGCACCTGCGCCGCTTACCACAAATACGGTCAGGATGAATAAAATAGAACAAAAATCTAAGGATACAGCAGGAATGTCCGGAAAAAAAATCTTACTCGATCACGGCAGCGGAGGTCTGGCAAGCCAGCAGCTGATTAGCGACCTGTTCCTCAAGTATCTCGATAACCGCACCTTGCATAGCCTGGAAGATAGTGCCATTCTCGACAACAAACCAGGCCGCCTGGCCTTTACCACCGACAGCTATGTGGTTGACCCGATCTTTTTCCCCGGCGGCGATATCGGCAAGCTGGCGGTGCACGGCACCATCAATGATCTGGCGATGCGCGGCGCCGTTCCCTATTGCCTGAGTCTTGGCCTCATCCTTGAGGAAGGTTTTGCCATGGATGACCTTGAGCGAATCATCATTTCCATCAGTGAGGCCTGCCGAGAAGCCGGGGTTCCTGTAGTAACAGGCGACACCAAGGTCGTCCCCAAGGGCAAAGGCGACAAAATTTTCATCAATACCTCGGGCATAGGTTTTGTTGCTGAACATATTGACATATCTTCAAAAAATGCCAAAGAGGGCGACGCCGTCATTGTCTCTGGAACCATCGGCGATCACGGTATCACCATCATGACGCGGCGCGCCGGCATCGCCCTGCAGGGCGATCTGCACAGCGACACCATGCCCCTGCATACGCTGGTTGCCAAGCTCCTCCAGGAACTGCCGGGAGATATTCACACCCTCCGCGATCCGACCCGCGGCGGTGTTGCCACCACCCTTAACGAAATTGCCGAGAGCAGCGGACTGTCCATAGAACTCTGCGACGAGGCCCTGCCGATCCGCCCGCAAGTCCGCGCCGCCTGCGAACTTTTAGGGCTCGAACCCCTCTATCTTGCCAATGAGGGCAAATGCCTGGCGATCGTCAGCGGTGATCAGGCACAAAAAGCTCTGGCCGTCATCCAGGCAACGCCGGAAGGTCGGGAAGCGGCAATTATCGGCAAACTTACGGCCGGAAAAGCGGGAAGAGTGGTTATCAACACCCCGATCGGCGGTGCCAGGGTAGTCACTCCCTTGCACGGCCTTCCTCTGCCACGCATCTGCTAACCGGCTTAACAAGGAATATAATGACCACTCTTCAGAAAAAAATAGGTATTGCCGGGGTCGGCAATTATATCGTCGGGGATGAAGGCTTCGGCGTGCATGTCGTGCACTATCTTCAAGAGCACTATGATTTTCCCGAACAGGTGGAAATCCAGGATGTCGGGACCGCCGGTATCTATATGGCACCCTTTCTTGAGGAATGCGATCCGATTTTTGTTATCGACGTGGTCGATATTGCAGGCGAACCCGGCGCCTTTCATTTTTTTGATCTGAAAGATGTCAAGGCCGGCAACTTTCAGATGCGCATGTCGCCCCATCAACTTGGTTTTCTAGAAATCCTTGAGGTTTCAAAGCTCCGCGACATGGCCCCGGAACATGTTGAATTCTACACGGTTATTCCAAAAGAGCTGGGTGATTCCGTTGAACTTTCCGAGGTCGTTGCCGGGCGTAAAGTGGAAGTCGCAGAAATGATCCTGGCGCGCCTGGCCGATCTCGGCGTGCAGGTTGTCCGAAAATCCCAGCAAGGTGCCACCTGATTATGCATGAAATTTCCTTAGTCCAGGGTCTTGTCCAACAGTTAAAAGAGCTTGCTGCTGCAAATCAGGCGACAAAAATCATCAGCGTCACCATGGAAATCGGGCCGCTGTGCGGGGTCGTTGTCGATTCTTTCCGCTTTGGTTTTGATATCATTTCATCAGAAGAAGAGCTGATACGCGGTGCCGAGCTGAAAGTCAACATACCCACGGTTCGTTATACTTGTTCCGCTTGCGGTAATGTTCTCGTCACCGCCGGCGAGAGACCTGATAGTTGCCCAAGCTGCCAGGAACAGGCTATTTTCCCCGAGGGTGGCGACGATCTCATTCTCCTTCAGGTGGAAATGGAATGAGGCGGCCCACAACCCACAAAAGCATTTGCGTCCTTTCATGGCCTATATACCACTCCCATATCAATCAGATGAGGTTATAACATGTGTGATACCTGCGGCTGCCCCAGCCCTTCCGACAACAGCCACGACCATGATCACGACCATGGTCATACCCACAGCCACCAGAGTGGCCACAGCCATAGCAAAACGGTTGACGTTCATGCCAGCCTTTTCGCCGCCAATGACGCCCTGGCCAAGGCCAACCGGGAGCATTTTAACGAAGTCGGAGCGGTGGCCCTCAATCTCATCAGCAGTCCCGGTTCCGGCAAAACCACTTTGCTCGAACAGACCATTGATGCCTTAAAGGGCGAAATCAAAATCGGCGTCATCGAGGGCGACATCGAAACGGAGCGCGATGCCCTGCGCATCAGGGCCAAAGGGGTGCCGGTCATCCAGCTTACCACCGGCGGCGCCTGCCATCTCGACGCGGCCATGACCCATAAGGGCTTTCATCGCCTGCAAAAAGAACCGGGCGGGCAGGACATCGACCTGCTCTTCATCGAAAACGTCGGCAATCTCGTTTGCCCCTCAACCTTTGATCTCGGGGAGCATGAACGAGTGGTGCTGGTTTCCATTCCGGAAGGACCAGACAAGCCGGCAAAATACCCGAAGGCTTTCACCAGCTCGCACACCTTTCTCGTGACCAAGACTGACCTCCTGCCCTACTTTGATTTCCCCGTCCCTGAAGCGGTCGGCGATGCCCTGCATCTCAATCCGAAGCTGCGAACGATGTGCCTCTCATCGAAAACCGGCGAAGGTATGGAGATCTGGCTCAATTATCTGCGGGAACTGGTGGCCAACAAAAAGGCCGGGAAACTGAAGTGAACGATCTACGTCGCTATGCCAGGGCAAGAACCTCCCTGACACACTTGTCGATCCCTTCATGCACCTCGGATATGCGGGTGGCCAGCATATAGGCCGGTGTGCTCACGAATTTGTTAGCGCGATCAACCACAAAACCTGTCACCGCGCACTCTTGGTGACAGGCTCCGGCCTTCTCGATTTCCGCCGCAGTTCCGGCATCGTTGCCAATGGTGATGGTCGGCGCCAAATCCTTTCCCAGTAAGGCAGCAACCAGCACCGGGGCGATGCATATGGCACCTATCGGTTTATTGGCCAGGACCATCTCGCGTAATAAGCGTGCAACCTGGGAGTCAACCGATGCCGCCGCTCCTTTGCTGGCAAAATCACATAAATTCTTGGCAGCTCCAAAGCCGCCGGGAAAAATCAGCGCATCAAGGTCTTTCGCCCTTACCTCCCTGATATTACGAATGTTACCGCGGGCAATTCTCGCCGACTCCACCAGGACATTACGCGTAGCACCGGTTTCCTGCATGGTCAGGTGGTTGGTTTCGTTACATTCGATATCGGGTGCCATACAAATCGCTTCAGCCCCGCATTGATCAATGGCCAACAGGGTAAAAACTGCCTCGTGGATCTCACTGCCATCTCGCACACCGCAACCGGACAACACAACACCTATCTTCTTCATTTTCCGTTCCTCCTTACTTTTTGATTATGAGGGTTATCTTTTACCGTCTGCCTCAGGCCAAACCAGAGCTTTTACCAATGCTTCCTTCATCACCGATATATATATATATATGATACTGCTTTTGTAAAAAAGCCTGTAGGAGTTCATGACGATCTCCAGCAAATATCTCCGATTAGTTGTAGCCGCTCGACATAATTGCTGGAAGACCGTGCCATCCTTTCGCCGATATCGGTGGCGTCGATTACCATCTGTCTGGGTATTATATACCCTTTCCCGAGGACGGTGCATTTTTTGATGAATTCGGTTTATTGTGCAGGGGATTGGACACGGCTGGTCGTTGTCATTGCCGTTTCCGGCGCGACCACGATCAGGTCTACCGACTGGCAAAGACCAGGGTGTAGGTTGTGCTCAAAGGTTTGCCTCC
>JAABQY010000176.1 GCA_011391225.1 Desulfobulbaceae bacterium
TTCATCCTCTCTTTTTTGTCAATGGCGACGGTCTCAGGTGCCCCATCGCCGTCAAGATCGGCGAACACGAAGTCAAAAAGATTTACGCCCGGCGGGAGGGGGATTTGTTCTCCCTGACTGGGATTATTTCCACCCTCAAGCTTGAGGATATAGACGCCTGCCTTGACCATCTGGATTCGTTCCGACCCTCTTTTTTGTCCGGCAAGACACCACCCTTTACCAGGAATAAGAAGGGGCCGGATATACCAGGAAATGTTTTCTTGAAGGATGCGAAAACCCTTTTCCTTGTCCCAGTCGACAATGAGGGAGGAGATACTCAGCCCATCGGTACCGCTGATGTATATCTCCATCCGACCATTTTTATCAAGATCGGCCATAGTAACGGCATGGCATTCGACAGCCGTCGGCAGGCTTGCCGTGGCAATTTTATTGATCTTTTTCCCATCGAGTTTATAAAGCTCAAGCATGCTGCCTATCAAGACGACGATTTCGTCAATGCCATCGCCATCCATATCACCAGCCGCAAGAGTACGTATTTCCTTGGGTAAAGTAATTGTCCTTTTTCCTTCTCCGGCTTTTACCTGCACACTGCTCCCGGCAACACCCACGACAACTCCGGCATTGGCGCTTTTTTTGTAAGCTGCCTCCGGATGAACGGTGATAAAACCTGCCACGCCACCACCGTCGCCTGATTTTTTTACTGTCCCCGCATCAACCGCATTATAGCCGAGTGCCGATTGAGCAATTTCAATCGAAAGCTGCTCGATAGCGGCTAGCATGTTTTCCGGGATCTTGACAACCGCCTCAAAGCGCAGTGGTTCCTTGTCGTGCGCAAAAGAATAAAGAACCACCTGGATATTCAGGCCAGTCTTAAGGCCATACACCGATCCGGTAACAAGATAATCGGCCAGCGGCGTGTTAAGGCCTGCAGCAGGTCCAGATTTCCTGTTCTTCAAGGAGCTCAGTTCCTTTTCGCTGAAGGTGCGCTCCAGCACTTCCACCCGGTCCCTTGTTGCCAGGCGACTGGCCAGCATATTCTGGATGGCGTCGCGCAGATAGGCATAGTTGCCGGCCGAACTGGTATCAAACGTTGAAAAGATCAGCTTATATTTGTCGCTGCTGTCTTTGCCATATACCACTGTCGAGCTGAGCATAAAAAAGCACAGAAAAACCAGCACCATCCCTTTTGTTCGCATGACCTCTCCCTGTATGATTCGCGTACAACCAGTTTTGCCACCCCTTGGAAATATTCCGCATCATTTTGCGACCGTTTCCCAGAGATGTCTTCTGTGTTGCAGGTACCAAAAAAATATTTTGTATCATCACCTTCAAAGCTCTCAAGCACCGTACCTTGAGCCTGCTTTGAAGATTAAAAGGCTATCTATATCGCAATTCACCGACACAATCAAGCCATGTCTGAAGCGGCGATTATCATGCAGGCCGCTTGGCCTTGCGCGGCATTATTGCCGACCGACCTTTAGTTGTACCCGGGCGGCCCTTCCTCCGGGTGTGATGTATGCTTTCAACAGGTAAAATCTCCCAAGCACACACTTTTCCCTTGACTTTTCACTGCCAGCGATGAAATATATAGGTACAGTTTTTTGAACTTTACCCGTTGCAAAAGACTCAGCCGAAATACAGCAGTGTTTCCTGACCGTGTTTGATGGATTGAAAAATGACGAAGTTCGCGCTCTCCATATTGGCTGTATTGCTTCTCTGCCAGAATACCACGGCCTATGCCGAGGGGAACAGCACACACAGCGCTTACAAAGTCACATCCTATAATCTTGGTGCCATTTTAGACCACCAAGAAAATGGAACATCCCGATATTTAAATGATTTCAAACCGCTTCTCATTACCAATACGACCTCTGACATTCTCAACAGCGAACATGCCGGCAAGGTTTTTTTGGGCGAAGCGACAGCACCCACTTCGAATGCCAGCGGCGTTGCCCTTTCCGCCACATTCGATGCCACTCAGAAGATTTCCATCCAGGGCGCCTTTGGGGTTACTCGCAATCTTTGGGCACCCGACTCACTTAATTATGTCAACGAATCAAGCTGGGAAGCCGATCTCGGAGTGATTTACAAGGTGCTGAAGAATCTCTCATACGAGCTCCATTTCGGTTACATGGACACCGGAAGCCTCTTTACCGATCGCAGCAGCTACACCAACGTCGAAAGTATTATCATGATCAGCAACCAGTTGACGATGAGTTTTTAATCACCGGACTCTGCACAATCCCTTGCTGTTTTACCCGCACCACAGACAATGTTGTACGGGTATTTTTATTGAAGCTCTCGGGCAAGCAACTGCAAATCAGCCCATGTCGCTGTTTTCATTTCTGAATTCTGCAACAAATAGGTAGGGTGATAGGTTGCTACAACCGGGATCTTCATATCCTTGCTCACCTCGTATTCATGCACTCTGCCGCGTAGACGCGATAAAGGCAAAGACTTTCCCAGGGTTGCACGGGCGGCAACCATCCCCATGGTGCAAATGATATCCGGCATCAAAGCGACAATCTGACGGCGCAAAAACGAAACGCAACTCTGCACATGGTTGGCCTGGGGCTGACAGGTGGCGGGCACTGCACATTTAATGACATTGGTAATGAACACTGAGCTCACCGGCACCTGGATGGCGGCAAGCATCCTGGCGAGCATTACATCCTGCTCAACACCAAAAATTTGGCCGGGCGGCAGTTGTCCTTGTTCATCACTTGCCAGCCAGTCTCCAACAAGCAGCAGGCGCACCTTGTCCGGACCGCAACCGGCCACCGGATAAAGACGCTGTTTATGGAGGTCACAGGCATGACAGGAGGCTACCTCCCGGGCAATTTCGGCAAGACTGAGCGGCGATTTTTCCGGTGGTTCGATGCTTCGCCGACCCGCTCCATGCCTGCTGCCTGGCGGCTCCGCCTGGACCACCGGCTGTGGTACTGCCGAGGGCACCGGGTGAAAGCGGAGAAAGGCCTCGCTGTCGGTACTTTTCGGATATGTGTTGATCCCGCTTGCCTGATGGTAGCGAAGCAGGGATTTCAGCCCCAGGAGCAAATGGTTCCTATCGATCGCCATGGGGTTGGGAGCTTATTGCTATCATTTATTCGAAAGGGAAGTGGTAGATATTCCAGCTCGATCCATCTCTAGCTGTAGCGGCTCTAAAGTTGCCATAATAATGGAAAGCGAATGCTTTGCTGCCGGGAGGCCGGGTGTGGGTCATTTTCACAGAAAGGCTGTCGGGAATGGCACCATAGGTGTGGATTACCGGTGTTATATCGACCGTTTCGATCACTTTTCCTGCATCGTCAAGAAAAGTCAGGTAAAAAAAGAAGTTCGTAATAGTCGGAAATGCATTGCCGAGACTCCGGTCGAAGATCAGTTTTCCGGTAAGGGTACAGGTCTCACCTTTTTGTACCAGAGAGTAGGAAAAACTCACATCCCCAGCTTGAAAGATTCCTCCAGGAATATCGCCGACCAGCGCAATACGCGCCTCGTTTCGGGCAACAGCACCCACCTCCGGCTTAAGAAAATTGGCGCAGCCGGACCACATTATGACGCCAAGACACAGCATGATGGTGCACGTTCTCACTCCCATCTGTCGTAACATAGTATCAAACCTTCTCAGTCAAATGTTTTTAACTTCTCGTCAAGATAACAAAAATACTAGTTACAAGCAGGGCTGGCGGCTTATCCCCTTGCACATAGAGGACGACACCTGTATCTTTTAGTAATAAACAGAAGAGGCCGAAGCTGTTATCAACCTTACCGAAATAGCCAAAAGATAGCAATAAGGAGATTATTGATGCCGATTTACGAGTATAAATGCACAGCCTGCGGACATATTTTTGAGATCCTCACCACCTCAAGCAACAACGAGAAAACGGTGCAGTGCAGCAATTGCCAAAGCGACAAGGTGGGCAAGATCCTTTCTGTCGGCAGCTTCAGGCGGGGCCATGGCACGCCGCTGCCGGTTGCGGCACCGACCGGCTGCAGCAACAAATCCGGTTTTTCCTGAGCCAGCTGAGCACCGGGCTCGGTCGGAGCCCACAGCCGAAATCTACTTCTCTTTGGCGGATTTTTTCGGCGCAAACTCATACACCCGTTCGTTTTTCTTAAGGAGGCTATACTCCCGCCGGGCAACCTCCTCAAGATAGACAGGATCATTTTGCAGCTTGTCTATTATTTTTTGCAACTGGAGGTTGTCTCCTTCAAGGACGACATTTTGTTGCTGCATATTTTTAAGCTCTGAGTGTTTTCTCCAGATGGCCAAGAGGCCCGATCCGGGAGAGAAGACAACCCACAACAAGGCCAACACCACCAGGAGAATGACGATCTTGTAATATCGGCTTTCCTGAATGGGTGAAAGTTTCTGTTTCGGCCTTGGCCTTTTCCTTGTAAACGACATACCTCTTTCCTTATAACGATGTCAAACTCATATCCCATCTATCTGGTCAGCGCCTTGCCCTTCAATATTACTCTTTGCCGATCCCCAGCACCAAAAGGATGATAATCCCCGATTCGTATAGAAGGTACAAGGGCAAACCCATAAGGGCCATATTGACGATATCCGGGGTTGGTGTCAAGATCGCTGAAACAAGGGCAATTATCAGGAGGGCGTAGCGGCGATTTTTTTCATAAAACCGCCTTTTGAACACCCCAACCCTAGCAAGAAACACCATAAAAATCGGCAATTCGAAGATCAACCCGAAGGCAAATACGAAAACCGTAATAAAATTGACAAACTGACTGACGGAAATGACCGGCTTCAACTCCTCGGAACTGAATCCGAGAAGAAATTTTATGCCAAACGGCAAGGTGACAAAATAGCAAAAAGCCGTTCCACCGTAAAACAACAGGCAGGTGAAAAAGATAAAGAAAAACAATTGGCCGCCGGAAACACCAAAGGGTTTGCCCAGGGCCCGCCAGAGGACGATGGTCAACCAGGGCATCAGACAGTAAAGCGTCGCAAAAAACGCCAGGGTGGCGTGGGCCAAAAAAGGTCCGGCCACAGTAAAGAAATAGAGTTTGGTGTCGAGGTGGCTCTGCACAAAATGCAGCAGGTGCGGCGACAAAAAGAAAATTGCCAGAGTGCACATGCAGATACAGAGCACCAGATTACGAATCGATTTCCGCAGCTCAACGACGAAAGAGACTATTTTGGTATGGTTGGCCATGGGAAAAGTTCCGGGCGATAGGAAGAAGCCGCCTTCAAAAAAACACTGTAAACATCGCGGCAAGCCTCTTAGGCTGCCGGTGCCCGAGAATGAAACAGTTGGAAAAGAAATGGATTTTTTATTTACCGCCAGGCATCTTTAATTCGATCCTGAAAATGCAAACGCCTCCGATACGCATCTGGGCGACAAGGTAGCAGAAGCATGATAAAAAAGCAATTTGATAGAAGTTGCTTTCCATAATCAGCCGTGCTAAACAATATCCAGACGTTTTTAACCACTCAAATCAAACAGATAAAATACTATGCTGGAATTACGATTCATACGTGAAAATCTTGATCTGGTGAAAGAAAAATCAAGTCGCCGTGGTATGGCACCAACCCTTCTTGATGAATTTGCTGCCATTGATAAAAAACGGCTGGTCATCCTTTCCGAGGTGGAAGGACTGAAAAACAAACGCAATACGGTATCTGAAGACATTGCTCTGCTGAAAAAAGGCTCTAGCGACGATCAACAAAAGGTCGAGACGCTGATTCTGGAAATGCGCGATACCAACATGCGCATCAAAGAACTCGATGGTGAGTTGGCCAAGGTCGAGGAAGGGCTGGAAAAAATCGTCATGAACATCCCCAATCTCTGCCACGACAGTGTTCCGGTCGGTCTGAACGACACGGATAATTTGGAGATCAGGCAATGGGGAGAAAAACCAACTTTTCCCTTTCAACCCAAAGAGCATTGGGAACTCGGCGAAGCGCTGAATATCATCGATTTTG
>JAABQY010000177.1 GCA_011391225.1 Desulfobulbaceae bacterium
GGACCGGATAGAGAAAGCCCGAGACCTCATCTTGCTGGGTAAAGGCAGGTACCGCCGGAGGAAGGCCATGAAAGCTCCAGGCACGATGTTCCGAGCCTAGCCATTTCCCGACTATTACCTCACCCTCTTTGTGCAGAGTCGGTTTTTGAGGTGGCCGTTCGCTTCTCGATCCGAAGTCAAGCAGATTTCTCAGGTTGCGACCGGCACAGATTATCTTGCCGTCGTCACCAAAAAGAAGAAAACGCGGCTGCAGATGAATTGGTAATTCTTCAGACCACTCAGTACGTTGCACAAGTATCTTAAAGCGTTTTAGGATAGCTGCCTCGAGGGCGGCATACAGAGAGCCGGTGCCCTGGGACATGTCATCCAGCAACCAGGTTACGGTTTCGTTTATTGGCACGAGTTTTTTACGAAGGGATTTCGGCAGTGCTCTCAGCAAAAAAGTCAGCTTTTCCTGTAATAATCCAGGGACCAGCCAGTCAAAGATGGCGGGGGAGACGGAGACGGCAAAATCGACGGGAAGTCGAAAGGTCACTCCATCGTCATCGCAGCCCGGCTCGAAATGATATTCAAGGCGAATCTCTATAGCACCAATATGAAGAGTCTGCGGAAAATCAATGAGTTCTAATTCATCGGGTCTTCGCTTCAGAACATCTTCATCGCTCATCATGAGCAAGGTTCGGCTCTTTTTTGCCTTGAGAAAACGGTTGAAGGTCCCCTGGTCATAGATGTCGGCAGGAATTCTCTCCGCATAGAACCTATATATCGACAGTTCATCCGCGACTATGGTTCGGGAGCGCAGTTTTTCCTCCACCTCCTGCCATTTTGCAAGAAGCCCGAGATTGTGTTGCAGAAAAGTATAGATGCCATTCATTTCACCGAGAACGAGCCCCGACTGGATAAAGATATCGCGGGCCTCGGCAACATTTTTTTTACTGCGTTTGCCGAAATTCACTTTTTTTCCGGTACTGAGTATCAGGCCAAAGAGGGTCACCGTTTCATCGGCGACAACCTGTCCGGTCTTTTTCTGCCAGTGCGGGTTGGTCCAAGAATATTTGCACAGATGGCCCGCCATCGACTCGATCCACTCAGGCTCTATGGTGGCAACGGTCAGGGCATAGAGCTTTGTCGTCTCGACAAACGCTGCGGCGACGATCCATTGCCCGCCCTTCATGAATTGGTGTGAACCGGGAAAGATCATGAGTTCGCGGTTGTGGGCGCCCTGGTACAGCCGGCCGAGTTTTTTCCGTGCCAGGTTGCGCAAAAAACCGGCGAGGAGCGCCTTATGAATCTGTTCATAGGAGGCATTGACACCATTGTC
Organism: Desulfobulbaceae bacterium; assembly: GCA_011391225.1. Lineage (GTDB taxonomy): Bacteria > Desulfobacterota > Desulfobulbia > Desulfobulbales > Desulfocapsaceae > Desulforhopalus_A. The sequence continues at coordinate 1,322 of JAABQY010000177.1, forward strand.
GGCAAACCCTTCACGGCGCTCAAGAATTCTCTCCAGCTGATCATGCAGGTCAATCCATTCGCGCATCCGCTGCAAGGAAAGATACTGGCCTTTGCAATATTTTTTCAATCGCGACCAGGACTTCACCGCATCCTCTACATCGTGAAACGAATTCCAGATATTCAGCAGGGTCATGAAGTCGGATTGGGGATGGAGAAATGCTTTATGAGCTTCATCGGCCTCTTTTTCATGATCGACAGGGCGGATGCGTGGATCCTGGATGGCCAAGACGGCGGCAATGATTTTAATTTCTCTTAAGCAATTATGGTTCTTTGCCTCGATAATGATCCGGGAAATGCACGGATCTATAGGCAGATCAGCCATGATCCGCCCACGTTCGGTCAGGTGCATCCTGTCGTTTATCGCCCCGAGTTCGCTGAGCAGCTGATACCCCTCTCTGATAGCACTTTTATGGGGAGGGTCAAGAAACGGAAAATTCTCGGGATGGCCAAGTTCCAGCGAGATCATCTGGAGAATGACATTGGCAAGGTTTGATCGTAGCAGCTCCGGTAGGGTATATTCCGGACGGTCGTTATAATCTTCTTCAGAATAGAGACGGATACAGATGCCAGGTCCTACCCGGCCGCATCGGCCTTTGCGCTGGTCACTACCGGCCCTGGAAATTCTCGTTATCGGCAGGCTGATGGTCTTCGCCCGGACATTGTAATGGGAGATCCGCGCCAGTCCGCTGTCCACCACATAGCGGATGCCGGGAACGGTAATCGAGGTTTCGGCGACATTGGTAGCCAGGACAATCTTCACCTGGTTGAACCGCTGGAAGATTTTCCTTTGGTCAACAATCGGCAAGCGCCCAAAAAGGGGAAGGACTACGGCGCCGGTGATCTTCTTTTCCAAGACCAGACAAGCTTCACGAATATCTTTTTCGGTCGGCAGGAAAACAAGAATGTCGCCTTTCGGCTCATTATTATAAAGATCGCAAACTGTATGCAGGCAATGATCGAGTTCTTCGTCCCTTTCGCCGGACGCCTCATCAGCAGGAGGACAGTAGCGCACGGCCACCGGATAGGATCGGCCGGCGACTGTAATGATCGGGGCGCCTCCGAAGTGATCGGCAAAGGCCGGGGTGTCGATGGTGGCCGAAGTGATGATGACCTTCAGCTCGGGACGCCTGGGCAGGAGCTGTTTGATGTAGCCGAGAAGAAAATCGATATTGAGGCTGCGCTCATGGGCCTCATCAATGATCAGTATCCCGTATTTTTTGAGGCGACTGTCGTGACGGGTTTCGGCAAGAAGCACACCATCGGTCATGAATTTGATTCTGGTTGACCCTGTCGTGGCGTCGTGGAAACGGATTTTATAGCCGACCAAGTCGGCGAGTGGTCCTAATTCTTCGGCAACCCTGGCGGAAACGGTGGAAGCGGCGATGCGGCGCGGCTGGGTGCAACCGATAAGCAGGTCGCTGTCAGGAAAAGCCTCAAGGCCCATTTTCGCCAGCTGGGTCGTTTTGCCAGATCCTGTTTCTCCTTCAATAACGATCACTTGATGCGTTTTCAAGGCTGTGATAATGGTATCCTTGTGGGCGCTTATCGGCAGATTGTCGGGGTAAAAAATGTTCATGAAAAAAATAGCCGTCTAAAGTATGTTACTGATTGTCGAACAATAACCTGTCCAGATACTTTGTCGGGAGCAGTCCCATAATCTCCCGTAAATGTTTGCCCGGATACATACCATACCACCTTGTTTCCTGTTATCAAAAAAGAGGTTCTCATGAAAGTACGCAAAGCTGTTATTCCCGTTGCCGGTTTGGGCACCAGATTTCTACCGGCGACCAAATCTATACCTAAAGAGTTGCTGACCATTGTTGATCGTCCGACCATCCAATACATTGTCGAAGAAGTGGTGGCGTCAGGAATCGAACAGGTTATTTTTGTCACCAGCGAAGGCAAATCGGCAATCGAGAACCACTTCGATTACAATTTTCATCTCGATGCGGTTTTAAAGGAAAAGAAAAAAGTGGTTCTCGGGGAAGAGCTCAATAACATCTCTAACCTTATTGATATTGTTTCGGTCCGGCAAAAAAAGCCACTTGGTTTGGGGCATGCTATCTGGACAGCACGCCATGTGGTGGGCAACGAACCGTTTATGGTATGTCTTGGCGACGATCTGGTACTGAGCAAGATTCCCTGTGCCAAGCAGATGCTCGACCTTTTTGAAGAGGTGGGGGAGTCAATTGTTGCCATTCAGCACGTGCCGCAGAATGAAACCTTCCAATATGGTATTGTCGAGGGGGAAAAAGACACCCGTGACCATACTTTCAAGGTTTCCCGTATGGTGGAAAAACCGTCTCCGGGAACCACCGATTCCGATATGGCGATCATCGGTAGATACATACTCATGCCGGAAATCTTTGCTATTCTCGAAACCATCACTCCTGGCCACGGCGGCGAAATTCAACTCACCGACGCGCTCCTCGCTCTCACCAAAAAACGGGCAATGTATGCCTATGAATTTCAAGGCATTCGCTTTGATGCCGGCGATAAAATGGGTTATCTCAAAGCAAACATCGCTTACGGTTTAAGGCATCCTAGCCTCGGCAAGCAGTTGCTTGAACACCTGAAAGAGGTTGTCGCAGGCAAATGACGTTTTTGGAGGTCGCCGTTACTGCCCCCCTTCTGAATACCTTAACCTACAGTCTCTCTGCGCAACATGAAGATGGCCAAGCCGGTCTCGACCGACAAAGTCTTGTCGGTCGTAGGGTATTGGTATCACTTGGGAACCGAAAGGTCACCGGCTATATTGTCGGCATTCAGCCACTTCCTCAGCAAACTGCGTACCAGATTAAAGAGATCGTCGAGTTCCTTGGCGACTCTCCGATCTTTCACGAAAACCTCGTACCATTCTTCCGCTGGGTCGCAAACTATTACCATTATCCCCTGGGGTTGGTGCTGAAAACCGCTTTGCCGGGCGGACTCACTACAAAAAGTCAAAAAAAACTGGTTTTAAAAGGCGATTCGGGGTCTCTGGCAGCTCTGTTTACCGAAACTGCCCCGGCGTGGATTACACAAATTATCGCTCGAGGTGCGCTCAGCGCGCGGGAAACGACTCATATTTTTGCCGATAAGAACAGTAAAAAATTGATCACCACGTTGCTGAAATTAAAAGTACTGTGTCTTGATGTTACGCTCTTAAGAGATACTGTCAGGGAAAAACGTGAAACCTGTTACACCGTTGTCAATGACCATTTGGCACCTTCTGAAGGTATTGATGACAGCCCTGAAAAAATCAAAGACTATCGACGCACTATCAGTTCACAAAATGGCGTAGAGATAAGCCTTGCCGAAGCCCGCGCTCTTTACACCCTCAATATGCTTGCCCTTCTCTACCACGTCAAAACCATCGCCCTCAGGGAAATACGAAGATGTTATGCCGGTGCGTCAAAGGCAATGGAAAATCTGCAGGAAAAAGGACTGGTTGTTGCCACGAAAAAGCGAATTTTTCGTACCCCCTTTGGTGACCAGATGCGCTATTATCCGCGGCCGGAAAACCTTTCGCCGGAACAAAGTATGGTGCTGAGTAGTATCTTGCCGGCGATAAATAAACACATTTTCACCCCCTTTCTTCTCCACGGCATAACCGGTTGCGGTAAAACTGAAGTATATCTCCAGGCCGCCGAAGCAACTCTGGCCTTGGGTCGGGATGTGCTCATTCTCGTGCCGGAAATTGCCCTGGCGACCCAGTTGGAAGCGCATCTTCTGTCTCGCTTCGGCGATCAGGTAGTTCTTCTCCATTCAGGGCTTTCCGGAGCGGAAAGATATGATCAATTTTCTCTGGCCCTGGCGGGTAAGGCAAGGGTGGTTATCGGGGCTCGATCGGCTATTTTTGCCCCACTGAAGGATCCGGGACTCATCGTCGTCGATGAAGAACATGATGCAAGTTATAAGCAGGACGACAGTTTTCGCTATCATGCCAGGGATCTGGCAGTGCTTCGGGCTCGACACCACAGCAGTGTTGTGATCCTTGGATCAGCGACACCGTCAATTACCAGTTATGCCCACGCCCAGTCGGGTAAATATATTCTACTGAACATGACCGAGCGGGTTGGCAGGCGCTCTTTACCCGTGGTAACTTTGATCGATCTCAACAAGAAACTGGCAAAAGACCATAAAAACATCATTCAGCAGGAGCTTCTAGACAAGCTCCGCGACAATCTTGCCAATTGCCGGCAAAGCATTCTGCTTATTAACCGAAGAGGCTTTTCTGCGGTTGTCCTCTGTCGGGATTGCGGCATCCCCGTGCAGTGCTGCCATTGCCATGTTTCGCTAACTTTGCATAAGCGCAAGAGTCAATTGATTTGTCACTACTGCGGCTTTACCATGCCGGCAAAAACCGTCTGCCTGCAATGCCGTTCGACAGACCTTGTACCGGCTGGCTTTGGCACGGAAAGAGTTGAGGAGGAGGTTCGAGAGCTTCTGCCGGACGCACGCATTACCCGGCTTGATTCCGACACGGCTTCCGACCGGAAAAAATTTCTCGCCACCCTTGCCGATATGCATGGCGGAAAAATAGACATCCTTGTCGGCACCCAGATGAT
>JAABQY010000178.1 GCA_011391225.1 Desulfobulbaceae bacterium
CAACACGCACAATGAGGGCATGGAATTCATTAAAAAGCCGTGAATCATGGGGAAGATTATCCATGAAAATCTCCTGCATACCATGGTAATCGCTCTCTTCCATAACCAGGTTGTGCCGACTGAAGACCCTGTGGGTGTACATATCGATGACAAAGATTGGATGACCGCAAGCGTACAGAAGTACCGAATCTGCGGTCTCAGGTCCAATTCCCTTTACTTCCAGCAAATTGCCCCTGGCGGCTGCCAAGGCATCGCCAAGAAAATGTTCCAGCTTCCCGTCATAACAATTGCCGATCAAATCAAGCAAGTTCCGCAACCTTTGGGCTTTCAGATTGTAATAGCCGGATGAGCGAATATGCGGGGCAATCTCATCGGCACTGCAGAGTGAGAGGGTTTCAAAAGAGAGTAGGCCCGCATTTTTTAAATCCGTAAGAGCCTTCGTTACATTTGACCAACTGGTGTTCTGGGTCAAAACTGCTCCAACCATAACTTCGAACGGCGTGTCTGCCGGCCACCAGCCTTGCGGACCGAAATGGGCATACAGCAACCGATACGCTTCTTCGTAGATATTCTCTTTCACCCCCGCTGTTCCCTGTTCGCTTTCTAAATTACCGGAACATCCCTGTCGCCAAGACAGATGCCGATATCCCTGGCGGTAGCGATCTTATCATTGTCTAAGGTAACTTTTTTCCGTCTTTTTATGGCGTCGGTGATTGGCACAGGAACCATTACTGAATTTTTCAGTGCCACCATGTGATCAAAGACCTTTTCTTCAACCAGGCGAACGGCGGCAGCGCCAAACCTGAGAGCCAATAACCGATCAAAGGTTGTTGGCGACCCACCCCGCTGCAAGTGGCCCAGGACCAGCGACCTGGTATCTTTTTCCGTCCGCTTTCTGATTTCTGCGGCAACCCACTCCCCTACCCCGCCGAGAATTACCTCGTCTCGGCCAAGTTCGCCCATACCTTTGTTGAAATTTTGCCCTTCCTTGGTGATCGCCCCTTCGGCAACGACGACGATCGAGTAATGCTTTTCATGGAGTTCATTGTCGCCGATTTTTTCACAGACCGCTTCCATATCAAAGGGTATCTCCGGGATCAAGATGACATCGGCGCCTCCGGAAATACCGGAGTATAAAGCAATCCAGCCGGAATCGCGGCCCATTACTTCAACTACCATGACTCGATTGTGCGACTTTGCCGTGGAGTGGAGTTTGTCGAGGGCCTCGGTGGCTGTAGAAACTGCCGTGTCAAAACCGAAGGTACGGTCGGTTTCCTGGAGATCATTATCTATAGTCTTCGGTACACCTATAACCGGCATGCCCTTGAGTGCAAAACGATGCGCTATATCAAGGCTGCCGTCACCACCAATAGCAATATGACAATCAAAGCCCATTCTCTGAAAGTTCTTAATTATTTTATCAGACACATCGACAATTTGCACTTCGCCCGCCAGATTCTCAACGGGTTTTGCAAAAGGATTCCCCTTATTCGTCGACCCCAAGATAGTTCCACCGGTCGAGTAAATGCCCTCTACATCCCGAAGAGTGAGACGCACCATATCGTCGATGTCGAGAAAACCGCCGTAGCCATTCTTACTGCCGTAAACCTCCCAGCCTTTGCGGTAACATGTGTGTACTACCGCATAAATAACGGCATTCAGCCCCGGAGCGTCCCCACCACCTGTCGAAATAATTATTTTTTTCATGATGTATATCCAGCCTCATAAGACAATGTTACATGCACGCAGCCGCTTGTCGCCAAGAATAGCAGCTTATGTGTAAAAAAGAAATCATCCGCAAAACGAATACATTACTCGTTGTCCAATAGTATATGGGAAGGTTGGTCTTTTTACCACTTCTAGCTCCAACAGTATCATTATTTTCAGCCCCATACCATGGCATTTAAAAAAAATGTTCCTTTCTCTTCCACCGACAAAGCATAAAGGTCTTGCGCCCTTGCTTTTCGCCAACTATTTTGCTTCGTCGAAGATTGACTATTCGCCCATCCACCTTATTTTTGCACTAATAGTAATGCTTCTCTTCTAGGATGAGATTATAAACCGGAGAAGTTATTTCAGAAATAAACTTTAAGGAGGCTTTTCATGTCTGAACTAAATGTAACAGGACAAGCTGTTGCAAAACTCAAAGAATACATGCAGGCGAATAATATTGATTCTGCTCTGCGTGTGGCACTTATGCAGGGTGGCTGAGCAGGCCCTTCATTGGGATTGGCTCTGGATGAGCCAAAAGACAGCGACAAGGTTTTTGAGAACGATTCACTGAAGTTTCTTGTTGAAAAGAGTCTTCTGACCACCTGTGGTGGAATTACAGTAGATTATATTGATGCTGGTCCACGCTCCGGATTTGGTATCACCTCGGTAAAACCTATCAGCTCCGGCGGTGGTGGTTGCAGTTCCGGATCTTGCGGTTCGAGCAATTGCGGTTGATGAATACGACCTTGCCTCCGGGGTATTTTCGACAATACGTTTGCTTCCTTTAAGTTTTAAGCCGTTGTAAAAAATTACATGGCCGAAGGCATACCCGGAACGGCATAAGGAGCCGTAATGAAATGGCTTGAAATGTTCATGTTATTTCGTAACGGCCCCTAAGCAGTAAATCCGATTTGGAAAACGATAGAGCGAGTCTTCTCACGGAGGCTCGCTTTTTTATTATCATTATGTGTCAATTTCTTAACGGCCTCTGAGCAGAACAGAAAGCCGGGAGGATAGATCATGCAATTTGACAAATTTACTTTGAAGTCTCAAGAAGCCATACAAACCGCCCAAAAGCTCGCTCAAGATCATGGTCACCAGGAAATCCAAGTAGCACACCTCGCCAAAGCGATACTTACCCAACCGGACGGCATCGTCGTTCCAGTCCTGAAAAAAATGGGGATTGACCCATCCCTGGTACTGATGGACCTCAACCAGCTTCTTGAAAAAATTCCTCAGGTTTCAGGCCAAGCCGCCGATCAAAGCTATGCCTCAAAGCATCTCAAAAAGGTTCTTGACGATTCTTTTGCCGTCGCCAAACAAATGCAAGACGAGTATGTGAGTCAAGAACATCTCTTTCTGGCAATTCTGAAGAATTCGGCGATTGATGTCTGCAAATCCCTCAATACACGCGGCATCCAGGAAAAAGAATTTCTTCTAGGCCTATCGACACTGCGCGGCAGTCATAGGGTAACCGACCAGTATCCCGAGGAAAAATATCAAGCCCTGGAAAAGTATGGCAAAAACTTGACGCAACTGGCCAAGCAAGGAAAAATCGATCCGGTAATCGGTCGGGACGAAGAGATCAGACGAATTATCCAGGTATTATCACGGAGAACCAAAAACAACCCCATACTCATCGGCGAGCCGGGGGTCGGCAAAACCGCTATAGTAGAAGGCCTTGCCCAGCGCATTATCAACGGCGACATTCCGGCCACCTTGGAAAACAAACAGGTCGTAACCCTTGATATGGGTGCGCTGGTGGCCGGAGCAAAATACCGAGGAGAATTCGAGGAACGGCTGAAAGCCGTTCTCAAAGAAGTCCAGGAAAAAGCTGGGGAAATCATACTCTTTATTGACGAAATTCACACCCTTGTCGGCACCGGCGCAGCAGAGGGTTCAATGGATGCCTCCAATATGCTGAAACCGGCCCTTGCCCGAGGAGAGCTCCATTGTGTCGGCGCTACCACTCTTGATGAATACCGAAAATATATCGAAAAAGACAGTGCCTTGGAACGGCGATTCCAGCCGGTACTGGTGCAAGAACCTTCCGTCGAAGATACCATTGCCATTCTCCGCGGCATAAAAGAAAAATATGAAATCCACCATGGCGTAAGGATTCAGGACAATGCCACAGTCGCCGCCGTAACACTATCAAACAGGTACATCACCGACCGGTTTTTGCCGGACAAAGCTATTGATCTTATAGACGAAGCTGCTTCTATGCTCCGCATTGAAATTGACTCAATGCCCACGGAAATTGACGAGCTTGATCGGCAAAGGATAAAGCTTGAAATAGAACAGGAAGCGCTCAAAAAAGAAAAAGACAGCATCTCCAAAAACCGCCTGGAGGATTTGAAGAAAAAGCTTGCCGATCTGGGCGACAATCTCAAGTCGATGAAAGCGCAATGGACCATGGAGCGTGATACCATCAAAAACATCCGCAGCATAAAAGAGCGTATCGATACTGCCCATATTGAGGAAAAAAAAGCGGAAAGAGAAGGCAATCTCAGCCATGTCGCTGAAATTCGCTACGGAACAAAGGTCCAGCTTGAAAAGGAATTGACTGCCGCTAACTCAAAGCTCCAGGAGATACAAGCCGAGCATATGATGCTGAAAGAAGAGGTCGATGCTCAAGATATCGCCGCGGTTGTCGCTAAGTGGACAGGTATCCCCGTCGATCGCCTGCTTGAAGGAGAGAAAGACAAGCTCGTGCATGCCGAAGAAATGCTAGGAAAACGTGTCATTGGTCAAAACCAGGCAATCATAGCCGTGGCCAATGCCGTCCGCAGGGCAAGGGCCGGGTTGCAGGATCCCAACCGCCCTCTCGGATCATTTATCTTTATTGGGCCAACCGGTGTCGGTAAAACCGAACTTGCCAGGGCACTTGCCGATTTTCTCTTTGATGACGAACAGGCGATGATTCGCATCGACATGTCGGAATTCATGGAAAAGCACTCAGTGTCGCGACTCATCGGCGCACCGCCAGGCTATGTAGGTTATGAGGAAGGCGGATACCTGACGGAGGCGGTTCGACGAAGGCCCTATTCGGTGATTCTTCTTGATGAAATTGAAAAAGCCCATCCGGATGTTTTCAATATTCTCCTGCAAGTTCTTGATGATGGTCGTTTGACCGACGGCAAAGGCCGAACCGTCGATTTTAAAAACTCCATACTGATTATGACCTCCAACCTGGGGAGCTCTCTTATCATCAAGATGGCTGATAACGAGATGGATAAAAACACTATCGAGATGCACATCGACGAGCTGCTACACAACCACTTTAAACCAGAGTTTCTCAACAGAATCGATGAGACAATTATTTTTGATCGATTAAAACGCCAAGACTTAATGGCAATTGTCGACATCCAAATTACAAAACTTGTTCAACGTTTGGGTGAAAAGGCAATTTCACTGCATATAAGAGAAAGTGCTAAACTTTTTCTTATTGAGACAGGCTACAACCCATCTTTTGGTGCAAGACCTATGAAACGTGCCATTCAAAGAAACCTCGAAAATCCACTTGCCCTGCAAATCCTTCAAGGAGAAACGAAGGCCGGAGATCACATCGTTGTCGAAGGAACCTTAAAAGGCTTGAGCTTTGTAACGCAAAATAAATCCTGAGTGTTCCCTCATGAGGGAGACATTCCCTAAAACTGGAGAAGAATCTTTCGCTTTACACCACTTGCTTCTTGCATTACATAGTGACGCTGACATCAATCACCCCAATTGCCCTCGACATTGAGAAGTGTGCTTGCCGATTGGGAACAGTTTTCAAATACGCTTAACAACGGACGCTATAATGAGTGCAACAATTGATGATATTACAGTAAGTTACGAAGAAGATGGGGTGCAAGTCACAAAAGAGACGGGCAAAGAGATCCTCTCGAAGGGCGCCTGGACAACGATATTGTTCCGCTACCAAAGTCTCGACAAAAAGACGGGTGAGTTTGGAAAAGATATGTATTCAATCCGTCGTTACCAAAAGCGGCAGGGGGAATATTCGATGAAGTCGAAGTTTAATATTTCCAGTACAGAGCAGGCAAAGAAGATAATCGACACCCTGACAAATTGGCTGAAAGCAGAATAGCCATATGGAGGTGGTTTTTTCGCCTAATTTTATTCTATCGCCACAACACGAAGATACACCGAGGCTGAATGGCT
>JAABQY010000179.1 GCA_011391225.1 Desulfobulbaceae bacterium
CAGGAAACGCTGCAACATTAAGGACGAAACAGCTGCCTTCAGGCAGAAAAACACAAACATGGCCCCATGAAGATAAAATATCAAATCAACCTGCTCTCCCTGGGAATCCTGGTAGCAGTGTCTTTGGCCATTGCCTTTGCCGGTGCAAGTGCCCTCGATAAGGTCACCAGCGAACTCAATCAAAAGCTCATGACCAATGAGGTGAAAAATCTGGTAGCGAACATTCGTGCGGCGCACCAGGTGCTGCGAGACAATCGGGTTGACAAGGTTGGCAGTTACATCGAAAGGACGAAAGCAGAACAGCTACAAGAGCTCAACAACTATGCCTTCGGCAAAACCGGCAAGCTCCGCATCATTGAGCTTCCCGATCGCATGGTAATGCCGAGAAGTTCTTTGTTGGAGGATGCCCTTCCGGCAACCTGTCTGGCGGCGATTGCCCAGCAAAAAAACGGTCTACTCCCCTGTTCCATGGCGAGTAAAGACTCTCTCCTACGCTTTGAAACCTACGATGATTGGAATTGGACATTCGTACTCTCGCTGGAAGCCGCCGAAATCCTCCAGGCTCGCGACAAATTCCTCGGCAATGTCGTGGTGATCCTTCTGGCAAGTTTGGTCGCCGGAACCATTCTGCTGCTCTGGTTGACCGGGAAAATCGTCAAACCTGTCAGACAACTGGCTGCTGCGGCAGTCAGTGTCAGTAATGGCCAGTGGGATGCACCTTTACCAATCCCGAAAGGAGAAGGAGAAATCGCCCAACTTTCTCGAGCCTTTCAAAGCATGGCGCGCAACCTTGCGGACACCTACGGAAAATTGCAGGAGAATCTTCAACAGGTCGCCGAATCACGGGAAGAACTGAACAAGCGTAAAATTTTCCTCGAATCGATATTGTACCATGCACCGGATGCGATTATCGCCCTGGATGGTGAGCACCGTGTCCTCGACTGGAATCCCGGTGCTGAGAAAATTTTCGGATACACTCCAGATGAAGCATTCGGCAAACAACTGGACGATCTTGTGGCACGTCACCAACATCATGCCGAAGCCGGGGCTGTGACCAAACAGGTGCTTTCCGGCAAGCGTGTCGAGGCCTTCGAAACAATACGCTACCATAAGGACGGTTCGCCGCGGCATGTGATCGCCGCCGGGACCCCCATCATGATACACAACAGACTCACAGGTGTGGTTGTCGTTTACACCGACATCACTACCCGGGTAAAAGCCGAAGACGCACTTCGCCGTGCCCAGAAAATGGAGGCGATCGGTACATTAGCCGGTGGTATCGCCCATGATTTCAATAACCTCTTGACAGGTATCCAAGGTCATGCCTCTCTCATGACTGTCGATCAATCGACGCCTCTCGGCCAACAGGAACATATTAAAGCCATTGAGACGTATGTCAAAAGCGCCTCGGATCTGACTGCTCAGTTACTCGGCCTTGCCAGGGGTGGGAAATACGAAATCAAACCAACCGACATCAATGTACTGCTCCACACCAGTGCGACTATGTTCGGGCGCACCCATAAAGAAATCCGCATCCTTGACCAGAGGCAGCCTATACCTCTGGTCGTTGAAGCCGACAGGCGGCAGATGGAGCAGGTACTGCTCAACATCTTCATTAACGCCATGCATGCCATGCCTGGTGGCGGCGAGATAAGCATAAAGACCTCGAAGGTTCATGTGGATGATGCATTTTGCAGGATCCATACGATAAAAGCAGGCAGCTACGTAAAGATCTCCATCACCGATACCGGTATCGGTATGGACAAGTTTACGCAGCAGCGGATTTTCGACCCGTTTTTCACCACCAAGGAAATGGGGCGAGGCACTGGATTGGGGCTGGCATCGGCTTTTGGCATCATTAAAAATCACGGTGGAACGATAACTGTCAACAGTGAAGTGGGACACGGATCATCCTTTAATCTTTATCTGCCTTTGTCGGATAATACCCCGGAGCAGGAACCGACGTCCGATATACGAATTGAGCAAGGGTCCGAAACCATTCTCTTGGTGGATGACGAAGAAATGATCAGAAACGTGACCTGCGAGATGCTCAAAATTCTCGGCTACCAGGTGGTCGTCGCGGCAAACGGGACGGCAGCAGTGGAGACGATAACCCGCCAAGGCGACACCATCGATCTGGTTATTCTCGACATGATCATGCCGGACATGGACGGAGGTACAACCTTCGACCGTCTTCGTGCCATCATGCCAGGGATTCCGGTGCTTCTTTCCAGTGGCTATTCGCAAGATGGCCAGGCCATCGACCTTATGCAAAAGGGATGCAACGGTTTTATTCAAAAACCGTACACTCTGGCGGCTTTGTCGCAAAAAATCCGTAGAATATTCGAGGGCGTTGAGGTGTAACAATTGGACATCAACTCATAATTTCTTTCGTCCCCTTATGCGACTCTTTCCCTCGCGCAGAAATCAGGGTTCTCTGCCAACGGCAAGCATCTCCACGCCATCTGCCGTCATTAAGAGGAAATAGGGTCAGGCTTCCAAGTTAATAAGGTAGATCTAGAGGCTTGGGACAGGCGGCCGCCTTCGCGATGGCTGCGGAAAGGGGTTACGCCTAGCCCTTTCTGACCGCCTCGTCAAACATCGGCAGGGTAGTTGCCAGATCTCCCTGAAAGAAGAAATCAGAGAGCGGGATATTGCCCTGGGAGCCGGGTACCGAGAGTGCCTGATCCTGGTTGAATTCGTAGATCAAGCCGCCCTGCTGCTTTACCAGTTCGGGCAGGCCTGCGGCGGGATACACCTGGGCGGACGTACCTATGACGAGGAGGAGGTCGCAGTTTGCCAGCAGCTCTTCAATGCTGTGCAGGCTCCGCACCGATTCGCCGAACAGGACAACATTTGGCTTGTAGGGATACCTGCAGTGGCATTTCGGCACCCCATCCATCCGGTAATGGTCCTCGGTCACCGGCGTCACATGACCGCATTGCAGGCATTGCAGGTGCTGATGATCGCCATGAATTTCAAAGACCTTACGGCTGCCTGCCGTTTGGTGAAGATTGTCGACATTCTGGGTGATCAGGCCCTTGAGCAAACCGTCATTTTCTAAGTCGGCGAGGACCCGATGTGCTCTGTTGGGCTTTTTTCCGATAAGACTTCGACCCATTGCCCGGTAAAGCTGCCAGGCCTTTTCCGGGTTATTGAGAAAGACATCAAGGGTGGCATACTCGTCCGGTGCAAAGACCGACCAGAGGCCTCCGGGGCTACGGAAATCGGCAATGCCGCTGTTAACGGAGATGCCGGCACCGGTGAGGGCTGCGGATCTTTTGGCGGTGGTAAATCTTTCAGCCGCCTGGGTGAGATGCTGGTCGTTTTTATCGGCGATGATGGTCTTCATGGTCTGCTTTCATGGAAGGGGTTTCGCTTATTGTGCCTCCCCCCGCCCTATTTCTTTTTTGACTTGGAGTGGAGGGTGATCCGTTCCACCACTTTTTGATAATAATCCTGTTGACCGGCAATATTGACCGGTGTGGAACGATGCGCGTCGATCTTCATGAGGAGAACGTTGAGTTTTTTCATCTGTTTCAGCCGCTCGTGTTCGTCCTCGGTGCAGGCGATGAGGTCTTCGAGTTTTTTTACCTCTTTGCGATCTTCTACCTCCGGTGGCAGGTAGCCGCTGTTTTTGAGAATCTTATAAGCCATTTTCAGGTCATCGGGAACAAAACGGTCATCGTCAAGAGGCAGGGGTTTATTCTTCCATTTCGGCGAATTGAAATCCCTCTCCTGCATGGCCTGGGCAATTTTTTGTTCGGCGATAAAAGACAGCGAATCCATGGTACCTCGAGGTGTTGTGAATTAGCGCAGCACAGTCTGCAGCCATTTGGAAATGTCGTGTATCTGCTCCGGGCAGACAGCGTGTTCCATCGGGTAACTTTGATAACCGACCTGATACCCTTCCTGTTTCAGACGAGCAGCCGACTTGCGACCAAGTGCCTCGGGGACGACCGGATCATGGATGCCGTGCTGGATCTTGATGGGGATCTCTTTATTTGCCGGGTTGTAGGTCAAAGTATCGGCGGTGGCCAGATAGGTTGACATGGCCAGCAGGCCGCCGAGGGCGGTGGGGTGGCTGAGGGCCAGGTGATAGGCGACCGCCCCTCCTTGAGAAAATCCGGCGATGACCAAGCGTTTGCCGTCGATACCCCGGCTCAGTTCCTGGTCGATAAAACCGCCGATGGCCTTGGCCGAGGCGAGTATTCCTGGCTCATCGATTTTACGATCAATCTTCATCTCGAAAATGTCGTACCAGGCCGGCATGACAAAGCCGCCGTTGACCGTCACCGGCATTGTTGGGGCGTGGGGAAAGATAAAGCGTATTGCCATGGATGTCGGCAATCGCAGCTGTGGAACAATCGGGGCAAAGTCGTTGCCGTCCGCTCCCAGGCCATGCAACCAGATGACCGTGCCGTCAGGCTTGGGGCCTGTTTCCAGTTCAATTGCCGGTAAAAGTGTCATGGTTTTCCTCGTGTTGGTTTCTGTGGCGTGTCGCTCGGGCATGGCCGGGTTTAAAAAGGCGTCCCTATCGTATCATAAATCCTGGTCTGTTGGCTATCTTTTCGAAACTATCGGTGAAGATGGTCAGGTGAAAATGGGTTGTGGCTTTGGCTTCAGGGTTGCCGGCTGCGACTGCTGAAATTGCTGATTTTTCTGGAGGAAGGTGGTATCCTTTACCTTTTCGATGGCGGTATACCGTTGCCGTACAGCAAAATTTCGTTGTTATCGGGGTGAAAAAACATGAATTTACAAGAAAGGGTCAGAGGCGAATTGACGGTGGCTATGAAGGCCAAGGACAGTGACCGAACGTGGGCGATCCGTGTTTTGATTGGCGAGTTCGGTCGTCAACCCGAAAAGGAACTCAGCGACGCACAGATTGAAGCCATAATAAAAAAGCTTATCAAATCGGAGCGGGAACTGCTGGCCGCCCAAGGCCGTGACGTCAGCCCCTTTCTCACCATCATGGAGGAATACCTGCCTCAGGCGGTAAGCGAAGAGGAGATCCGCGCCTGGATCGATGGGAATCTCGATTTTTCCAAATTCCCCAACCGGATGCAGGCGATGCGCCCGATCATGAACCATTTCGGCAGTGCCACCGACGGCAATGTGGTGAAGAAAATCCTCCTCAGCTATTCCTGAGCCATCGGCCTCGTTGGAGCGAATAAAAGCCTTCCAACGACTAGGATTCACGACCCTTTTTTACTGATGGGGCTTGTCGGACACCTGGGTAATACCCAAAACCGTGTGCCAGATGTCGTCCTGATTCCAGCGTTTAAGGATAAGAACCGGCTGGGTGGCGAGAAATTCGAGGATTTTTTCGACCTCGCTGCCTAAGAGGCCGGACAGGACAAACCACTTCTGGCGGAGAAAGCCCTCCGTGCGCACCAGATCCTTCATAACATCAAAATGGATATTGGCAACCAGCAGGTCGGTGGCAATGGCCGTAAGTTCTTCAGCCCTGCCGTTGACCACCAGGATGCGATCTTCAAGGTGGTTGAGTTTGACATTTTGCCGCGCCGTTTTCGTTGCCAGGTAGTTATAATCTACGGCTATGATCCGCCGGCAGCCGAGTTTTGCAGCGGCGACGGCGAGGATACCGGTCCCCGCACCCAAGTCGAGCACGCTCTGCACCTTGCCCCCGGCACAGGCGATATCGATGGCTTCCAGGCAGGCCTGGGTCGTGGTGTGTGTGCCGTTACCGAAGACCACCCCCGAGTCGATGACCATAGCCACTTCATTTTCTCCGGGCGAGGCCTTGATCCAGGTGGGGTTAAGGAGGAAACGGCCGATGCGCAGCGGTTGGGTGAGGCCTCCCTGCCACTGGGCATAGGTCATTTCATACTCGT
>JAABQY010000180.1 GCA_011391225.1 Desulfobulbaceae bacterium
TCCTTTGAAACCACTACGCCCGGGAAGGTGGCGGCATATTCTGCCACCTCCTTAACTCTGACCCGATAGGCAATATTTATTCCGCAGTGGCAGATGAAAAAACCGATTCGCTCAGACATGGAGGCCCTCCTGAGAAAAGCTCATATGGTTGATTCCAGGTTTGCCGGAGGTATCCGACAAGTCCACCGACTGCAGCAGCAGTTCCGATATATCCTGGACTTTTATCTTGTTTCCGACAGCAAGTTTGACGATCGCTTCGTTCAGGGTGCGAATGCAGTAGGGGCAGGCTGTGGCGATGACCGAGGCACCGGTATCCATTGCCTCTTTGACCCTGATTTCGCTGAGACTTAAACCCTTTATTCCGTCCTTCCAGGAGCCACCGGCACCACCGCCGCAGCAGAGGCTGCGGTCCTTGCTGTTCTGCATCTCAATCACCGCAAGGCCTGGGATGGCTGCAAGTACTCGGCGCGGCGCATCGTACAGACTGTTGTGACGGCCGAGGTAGCAGGGATCGTGATAGGTGATGGTGAGATTGAGGCTTTTAACCGGTTTCAGCTGGCCCCCGGCGACAAGTTTGTCGAGGAGTTCGACGGCATGCTCGACGTCGACCTTTTTCAGCCCCGGATAGTCATGGTTGAAGGAGTTCAGGCAGTGGGGTGAGGTTGTCAAAATCTTTTTGACTCCGGCTCCGAGGAACATCTCGGTATTTTTCTTGGTCAGTTCAGCCGCCACGTCAGCGGCACCCACCTTGTCGACCATGTCGCCACAGCAGCTTTCCTTGGTGCCGAGGCTTCCATAGGACACCCCGGCATGGGCCATGAGACTGAGGAGGGCCAGGCCAGCCTTCTGCCCCGGTTTGTCACTGGCATTGTCGTAGGCCGTTGTGCAACAAGTGAACAGGCAATATTCATGTTCAGCAGTATAAGTCGGAAGCTTTGACCCTTTCGCCCAGTCAAGGCGATTTTCCTTCTTGCCACCCCAGGGATTGCCGTTTTTCGTAAGGCTTGAAATCGGGGTCTGAAAACTTTTCGGCAAGAGACCGGCGGCAACCACCTGGCGGCGCACCGATTTTATCAGGTCGAGGATGCCGATACCGCGTGGACAGTGTTCAACGCAGCTGTTGCAGGTAACGCAACCCCACGCAGCATTATCGACCGAGACATTAGAGCCGCGGTCGAGAGAGATATTACGGAGTACCAATCGTGGGTTGAAGTCAGCGACTTCGGCCCCGGCGCAGACCGCGGAGCAGGTGCCGCACTGCATGCAGCTTTGGAAGGTGTCGCCAACCTCATTTCGGATGGTTGCAAATTTTGCTTCCGATTCTTTCTGAGCCTTTTCTTTTATTGCGCAGAGAAAAATTGCCAGAGGTCGGTACATAAGATGCGACAGCTTGCCGAAGGGCAGCATCAGGACGAGCATGCCGACACAGATTCCCACATGAATGACATAGATGGTGTAGGTGAGGATGGGAAAGCCGCTCAAACGGAAGATGTGCACCATGATACCGGTAACGGCAATGGCGATGATCAGAACCAGGAAGAAGAGATCGGTGAAATCTGAGTAACGATGCAGGTTCCGCTCCTTTTTGAACCAGCGGCTGTACAACATCATCGTGGCGCCGACCATCAGCGCAATAGTGGCGTAGTAACCGAAAATGCGTGTCGGATGCCAGAAGGGGTGGACGATATCCGTCTGAAATGCCGAGAGGGTTATCATGACCAGGACTTCCATCGTCACCCAGCCGGAGAACAGGAAAAAGTGAATCCACCAGGCGCTGCCCGGGCCGGTGCCGCATTTACGCCAACGTTTCTGGGTAAAATAGTTGACGATGAAGACCGGTGCCTGGGTGAGATAAAGATGGAGCGGCACCTTGGTGCCCTGCATGATGCCGAAATACATTTTGGCGGCATTGGCGAACAGCAGGGCGAAAACGATGAGGATCATGATCTGGTCGCCGATATGGACCCAGTGGACCGGTGCAAAGGTGTTGAGCTCGACACGATCGGTGACGACCGGGCCATGGAAGATCACGAACAGCGAAATAACAAAGAGCGCGATAGCCAGGAAGGCGCCAACCTCGGCCTTTGGTGAGGTGTAGAATTTCGCGGCAAGCCCCGTCCAATCGTACTGGGTTATCAGCCAGCGACGGGCCGCCATCATCGTCTCGGCTGGTTCCGCACCGCGCGGACAATCGGTGTTGCAATCACCGCAGTAATAGCAGAGCCATGGCTCCGGTGATGCCAACAGCTTATCCCGCAGGCCGAGCTGGAGATAGCGGTAGATTTTTCGGGGAAAAGTGTTTTCCCCAGCAGACAAAGGACACGCCGATGCGCAGTTACCGCATTGAAAGCAGGCTTCCATGTCCTTGGCCCCAAGCTTCTTGACCTCGTCATACAAATTTGGGTTGATACTGTTTTTCTTCACATCTTTCCCCTTGAAAGACCACAAAAAACGTGGGCGGAAGGAAATCGCTTCTCAGACTGCCCGAAAAGCTTGTTATCAAAACTCAAACACCTCTCAACGCTTGACCAGTGCATCTGCCTTTCGTACTGCGACAGTGTGGCGCTTTTGGCTTATGCAGATGGTCAAGGTGCGTTACGCGATTTTTTATCCCTCCGACAATGTATTATTGACACTCATTCCGTAATGCGACAACGTCGTATTAATTGCTTATGCACACAACTGAAAACGTGTCGTTCCTCAAAAATTTTTATCACCACAACGTATCACAAATACCTTTACAAATTACTACAATGTAGTAATTATAACATATGCACACAATTTAAACAACCCAATATTTTCCTGACGCTATCACCATTAGGTATCAACTCATTAATTGGCAATTACTACAATGTGGTGTTTTTGTCTTATGCACATAATTTTAACAAAAAAGAAAATTAATTGGCAAGTACTACATTGTAAACATCGGCATATGATGGATTGCTACAAAGTAGTATTTCTAGCGTATGCACATAAATACTATTTAAAACAAGTCGCGGAAAATAGCAAGGGTAAATCAAAAAATAATGAAAAAATGAACTGGACGGCTGTAGCATCAAGTCCCTTGTTCAGCCTTTTACGGCTGGTTCAACGAAGACAGTCAATTTTCACTTGTTAAAATTCAAACCAATGACCTGGTAAAAAAGGTAGGCGGTACTCTTTTGTATCACATGCTGGGGCAGTTGGCAGCCATCACAGCCCTAATTGTACTGCAGATGTCCGACATCTGTATACCAGTGCAATAAAACCGTAGCTTAGCGAAGCGGTTAATATTGGGGGGAGACATTTTCAAGCCATAACAAGCATAAAAGTGAACAATATAAAATATAAAATCGATATGTTATATGTGAAAATTGTCACAAATATCTGCTCTGTCGGGAAGATGTAAGAAAGTCAGGGGCAAAAAAATTTAACAATTCCCCTTGCTTTTTTTTTCGGCATGCTATACGTATGTAGTATAAGGTTATGTACATATGCCAGAAATACGACGCTGTAGCAGTAAAAGAAAAATTTGATACTACAGCGTCGTAATAGAAGCAAAAATCTGGCTAAGTACCTATTTAACAAGGAAAGAAGAATTTAATACTACTCTGTGGTGAAAACCAAATATTTTTTGCCGCGCCAATGTAATGTGCATATGTCTGAAATACTACTTTGTCGCACAGCCCGAGAACAAGACAGTTTGTAAAAGTAACATTTTTCCCAATGCAGGTATGAGGCGAGTAAATGACCGATGTCCTCAGATCTTTTCGGCACAGTTGCAAAAAATACCGGCGGGGACACAATCTCAAGCGTGGAGGTAGAAAAAATGAAAAAGATTGAGGCGTTAAGCGAAGTAACAAAAATGTGGACATGGCTCTACAGGCATCCTGCTCATGACAAAACATATTACGTCAAACATGTCGCTAAACTGAGCAAGCCGTGGAAGAACAATTGCCCGATCTGCGATTTGGCCGAAGATACCTGTTCCAACTGCGTTATGACTTGGGAAGACCAGAAGGGAACGTTCTGTACTGATCCCGAGTCTCCTTTCCGAAAATGGCGGGAGACGACTTTAGAAAATCCCGACTATCGCACCTTGTATGCCGGCGATATCATCGCCATGGCCAAGAAGATAAGCGGGGGCTTAAGAGCTTCTGTTTGAAAGAATTTTTTATGCAGGTACTTACCTGAACAGACGAAGTTAATGCAATCTCAAACGAGGAGGTAGAAAAATGAAAGTAGCTGAAATGTCAAAAGAAATGGTGAAAATGTGGACATGGCTGTACAAACATCCAGCCCATGACCGAGAGTATTATGTCACCCATGTGGCTAAGTTGAGCAAACCGTGGAAAAACCTCTGTCCACTCTGTGATTTGGAATTGACAGGTGACAAGTGTAGCAAATGTTTGATGGCAGAGGCGGATCAAAAAGCAACCTTCTGCTCCGACCCGGAGTCGCCATTAAATAAGTGGAAAACCACTGATACCAACAATCCAGACAACCGAACCTATTTTGCAGGTGAAGTTGTTGCAGTTGCTCAGCGACTCACGGGAAGGCTTGGTGCTTCTCGTTGAACCACGAAGTGGTGATATCGACTCCGGCCTTTTTTGCGGGGTCGATACACGAGGGATCCAGTGATTTTTATAGAGTGCGACGAGAGGAATTTTTATGAACAAAGATGAATTTGTTCCGGCAAGAAAGAAACTCAATAAAACACAGCAAAAACTGGCGGAACTCCTTGGTGTATCGGTGAAGACCATACACAGTTACGAACAAGGGCGCAGGGCGATTCCGTCTCATATTGAGCGACAAATTTTCTTTCTTCTCAGTAATCAGCGCAGTAGAAAACAGAATCTGATCCCTTGCTGGGAAAAGAAACAGTGCACAAATAAGGAGAAATGTCCGGCCTGGGAATTTCAGAGCGGACATCTGTGCTGGTTTCTTTGTGGAACGAAATGCGATTGTACGGCCGAGGCTACCCGCCAGGATAAATTGCAGAACTGCCGAACTTGCCGGATATTCACGTCTTTGCTTGAATAGAGGGCAGAGGCGAGTTGGCGACGTTGTCGGCTATTTTAACAACGTTTTAAAAATATCACACTCTTTGCAGAGGTCTAACTTTACTTTATGGCAGGCATCCTGAGCACAATTGCATAATGTGCCGCACAGGAACCAGCACAGATGTCCGCTCTGAAATTCCCAGGCCGGGCACTTTTCTTTAACATCGCACAGTTTTTTTTCCCAGCAGGGAGTTAAGGTATCGTTTCTGCCTCTTTGATTGATCAATAAAAAATACAGGTGTCGCTCGATGTGCGTAGGAATAACTCGCCATCCTTGTTCGTAACTGTGTATGGTCTTAAGTGACATTCCCAGGATTTCTGCCAGTTGTATTTGGGTCTTGCCGAGCTTTTTTCGTAGAATCTTGAAATCTTCTTTATTCAAAGCGGCACCTCAAGCCTTGATGGAAATCGTAATTTATATTGCATTGAAAACCAGATTTGAAAAGGATAATTACGTTTTCCTGTAATACCAGATCTTTCAAAAAACGACTGTGAATTTCCAGCCACTTTGGGAACAAACTTAAGCCAATAGGGCTACTCATGGCCCCTTCCATTTAAGAAGATCTTTGATGATCACACAAGAACGGCACTTCTCACTCTTTTCTTCGAGCGTGCAGCCTTTGGTGCATGCACACAAGGTGCCACAAATGAACCAGCACATATGTCCGGTTTGAAATTCCCAGGCCGGACACTGCTCTTTCACACCACACTCAACAATATCCCAGCACAGCTCACTGTCTACGAGACTGCCTTTTTG
>JAABQY010000181.1 GCA_011391225.1 Desulfobulbaceae bacterium
TGCTGGAGATCATACCCCGCCTTGACCCGGATATGGGCGGCGCCCTGATTGCAGTTATTCATCAGGAACCGGAGCATTTGAACAGGTTTACAGAATATCTTGATGCTGTCTCGGCTATGAAGGTGATTCGCGCAAGAGAAGGAATACACATTGAAAGTGGCAACTGCTATATTGCCTCAGGGCACGATTTTTTGCATTTGAAACCGTATAGTGCCCAATTGACCTTGCAAAGGTTGCAAAAAGCAGCCTTAAACTGTGGTCCCCTTGATATTCTTCTCGCTTCAGTCAGTACCCTCTATAAGAAGAGGGCTTGCGGAATTATTTTATCCGGAGATGAAGATGATGGAGACAAAGGGATGTCCATTCTCATGAAAAACGGTGGAGTCCCAATCGTTCTTGACGGACTGGAATGCTACTGTAAGAATATGGGGCGTCATATTCTTAACAAATCTGAGATATTGCAAACCTACCAAACCCAGAACATCTTAGAAAAAATCAAGAGCCTCCACTCGGAAGCAGAAGACGGTACAGTCGTTCTGTGAGCAAACCCATCTGTGTTATTCGGCTCTAAACTCTTATACAATTCAGGAAAGATATTACATCCGGCTGAAAGACAGAGGGCAGGGGGGAGACCTATGGAACACCAAACACAGACTGAATCAATGCTATGGGAAGAACAGGTGCCTCTTATGCAGCAAGGTCTGCATAAGAGGCTCGTTGCTTTAGCCTATGAAAACCCAGCCACTCGTTACAAAGTTTATCCGGCCAGAGAGAATGTCTTTTCAGCAATGCGCCAAACAAGCCTCAAAGCAACCCGGGTCGTGATCATCGGCCAGGACCCCTATTTCAATGAACATTCCGGGCAGGGTCCAGAGGCCCATGGGTTATGTTTCTCGGTACAGAGCGGCATTCCCATCCCGCCATCCCTCCGCAACATCCTCCAGGAAGTCAATATCAGTGTTTACGAGGGTAGACGGGTGAGTGTTGAAAGTGATTTATCCCGGTGGGCAAGCCAGGGAGTTTTATTGCTCAATGCCAGCCTTACGGTTATTGCCGGGCAACCGAATTCTCATGCCGGTTTGGGCTGGCATCAAGTAACCGATGACATTATTGCGACTATTTCCCGAAAAAAAGATAACGTTGTGTTTATGCTCTGGGGCGCCTTTGCTCAAAAAAAGATAGCCTTGATCGACCGGAAAAAGCATCTGGTCCTGGCAACCAGCCATCCGTCGCCATTGTCGGCGCATAAAGGTTTCCTGGGTTCCGGGGTGTTTCGGCGCTGTAACAAATACCTGGCCGAAAATGGCTTTCCACCGATTGAATGGTAATGCCTCGTGTTTGTAAACCTATTTCCCCGGGGAATGCTTGGCAATCGCTGCAGGAATCATATCGGCAACTTCGGAGGCAAGAAAACCAACACCTCTCTCGGAATACAACATATCAGCTGCTAATCCGTGCAGAAACACACCAGCTACTGACGCATTCATCGGCGACAAGCCTTGGCAGACAAGTGCGCCGATCACCCCCCCTAAAACGTCGCCCATCCCACCTGTCGCCATTCCCGGATTACCGGTTGTGTTAATGAAGGTTGAACCATCGCCATGGGCGATAATCGTCCCTGCCCCTTTAAGGACCAGGATAGTCTCATGATTATCATTACGGAAGAGGTTGCTGCCGAGCATGGCGGCATCGATCCTGTTATCTTGGACATCAGCGACTTCTTTATGCAGTAATCGAGCGAGTTCTCCTGGGTGCGGGGTAAAAATCCTTGGTCCGCCCGGAGAGTGCAGATTATCTTGAGACAGAGAAAGAATGTTCAGGGCATCGGCATCGAGGATAACCGGGCATTTGACCTCTCGGTAGATACGCATTACCAGTTCGGCTGTTTGCCGACCCTGTCCGATCCCCGGTCCGATAATTACAGCCTGTTTGTCGGCAATCGCTTCGGTAATTATATCCCAGTCGGCAATCGACAGGATGTCCGGACTGCCTGGCAAGGGAATAGTCATCGCCTCGACGAGGTGAGTTTCATATATCAGGTTGAGGGTATGTGGTACACAAAGACTGACCAGCCCCGCTCCGGTTCGCAAGGCGCCACGTGCCGCCAGAACAGCCGCCCCCGTTTTCCCGGCAGACCCGGCAAGAACGAGGAGATGCCCATGCATCCCCTTGTGCGAAGCTTTTTGGCGTTGTAAGGGTTTTGCCATATGCCGATAAGTATCGATTGTCGCAAGTTCTGTGACAATGCCAGCCCGGACAATGGCCTCCGGCGGTATGCCGATATCAATAATCGTCAATTTACCCGTCCATTCGGAACTGCCGTGAATGAAATGTCCCGGTTTGCCACAACAATATGTGGCCGTGTAGTCGGCACGCACACAGGTACCCAAAACTTTACCGGTATCGGAATCGATTCCTGACGGGGTATCAACGGATACTCTTGGAACTTTATTGGCAAACCCTGGTTTGTTTATCAGGTTGATAGTATCGGCGAAATGATCCGTCACCTCACGGTCAAGGCCAATGCCAAAGATAGCATCGACCACTATATAGCAAGGGAGACCACGGGTTTCAAACTGTTGTAAAAGAATGGCAACGGTTTCAACTCGTTTCCTGTTATCAATAATATGGAAAGGAAGCCGGAGTTTTTTAATTATTGCCCAATTGACTGCCGCATCCTTCTTGAGGGAGTCCGGGTTAACAAGAAAAAAGAACACCGGCTGGCAACCACGTTGATGGAGATGTCGACCAATAACCAACCCATCGCCGCCATTGTTTCCAGGGCCGACAAAAATGAGGGAGAAAGTGTTCTTGCAGGGACCGAGTTCCCGTTCGATCATGCTAACCGTTCCTAATCCTGCATTTTCCATCAAAACAATGCTCGGAATTCCGAAATCCTCACTTGCCGCGTGGTCAAGTTTTTTCATTTCAAAGGCTGAAGGCAGCTTCATTTCATTTCTCCTTTATCCGATGCAGTTTGTTTTTGGTGCTCCTCAATAAGATCCTCACAAAAACGACATGGTTCAAACCCTGCATCAATGGCGACCTCAATATTTTTGAAAAAGAGAGTACAGTTCTTGCAATTATAGTATTCGCACAATGGCACATGAAAAACTCTGCTTTTGGCATTGCCTTTTATGGCATTTTTGTACATGTTCAGATCTTCTTTCGAGATCGCCTTGCTGCTCTCTAACGCCTTTCTTTGTAAACGACTTTTTATGATCCTTGCAGGGAAGATGATCGACGCAGTGCTTTTTTCCAAAAAATTACGCAGACATTGAGTTATAATGTCGGGAATAAGTGGTTTTTCGTTTGAAATTCTCACTATCCAAAAAAGGGTAAGAGCAAAGAAGAGGAAGTTGGTTGCCCACATAGCCAGAGGCACCGGAAGAACGCCTTCTTCCGCCAAGGTTTTGCCGACGGTAAAAAACACATAATAGAGGACAAAAATTGCTAAACCTGCGGGGATGCCGATGGCCTTTTTCCCTGGACGGGCCTGAAGACCAAGAGGAAGGCCGATCAGGCTTATAATCAAACAGCCGACGGGTAAGACCAACCTTTTGTGCGCTTCGATAAGGTATTTTTTCTTGTCTGAATCTTTCTTGGCGAGTCGCGCTTCCTCCTGCAAATCCTTCATGGATAAGGCAGTTCTTTTTAAAGCTGTTGCTCGTCCGGTCGGTGGCTTGAGCGGAATATTGATTTGATACAATTCAAACTCGACGATTTGGGCACTTTCATTGCCGGGGCGATGGAGGCTGCCGTTTCGCAGCGCAATGGACACCATCATGTTGGAGATAGTACTCGTCATGGTACCTGTCGAGGCCATGGTTATGGTGGGATTTTCGACTCCTCGAGTATCCGAGACCCATACATTCTGCCATTCTCCGGTTGTTTTGTCGACTTTATCTATATATACGACAACTTCACCTAAGGCTTCCGTGAAGACATGTTCTTTAACTCCTTCGCTGATTTTTTCTTTTAACAATTGGTACGTCAGCTGCTTCATTGAGATCTCGCTCAAAGGAATCAGCTTAATGGAAAAGTAGCTTGTAAAGAGAGCAATCATGGCCGCAACAATGATTACAGGTGGCAAGATCTGGTAGATGCTTATCCCGCTTGCTTTAAACGCAAGTATCTCGGAATCACTGGATAATCTGGAAAATCCGATGGTTATTCCCAGTAACGCGGACATGGGCAGTGAATAGAGAAAAATATTTGGGAACAGGTAAGAAAATAGACGGATAAAATCGGAGATGCCGATATTCAGATCAAGGACAAAATTGAGAAAGGGGATAAGTTTAACCAGAAAGAAAACACAATTCATTATTATGAAACTTGCAAAAAATGGCGCCAGCATTTCCGTTGCAAGATAACTATAGAGAAGCTGTGGCGTCTTGGAATAGATTTTCATTGCTAACATTTACAGGGGAATTGCAAAAATTAATCGGGCGGAATTATCGTTTTTCAGGTACATGGAACAAGCCTTGTGATTGCAGGGCGGAGCACACAAGGACTTACAATCAATATTCATGGCGAATGAGATCAAGAAACACGCAAACTTATTATAATAGGGAACGACATGCATTTATTTGAAACCCAAGAAGGAGATAAATGGATCTGCATAAATTGTGGCACCGAAGAGGAGGCAATGATCAAAGAAAAAGGCTGGGAATTGATTTTTGACCGGCACGATCAGACCCTTCGCTGCGCCCTCTGTGGAAAATCTGACTATGATTTCGAGGATTAGCGGGGTCAGCCTCCCAATGAATTATTAAAATTTTGATTGGCTGAGAGGCACCTCGATGGTCACTTCAATCCAATGCTCGTCCCACCATTCCTTGGGCATCACAAAAACCCCGTTGACGAGAACGGAGAAATGCAGATGATCCCCTCCAGCCATCCCCGTGGTGCCGGTTAAGCCGATAACCGATTTTTTTTCAACATCATTGCCGGGTGTGACATTCATCTGACTCATGTGAGAATACAGAGTGAAAATTCCCTGGCCGTGGTCGATAAGAACCATGTTGCCGTAAATACCTAAATAATCTGCAAAGATAACTTTTCCCTTGTTGGCGGCACGAACCTCTGCTTTATTGGTCGAGGCAATATCCACACCAAGATGTACCTGGTGGTCAATAATTTTACCGCCATACATATAGGTTCTATGATCGGCAAAGCCTGCTCGGGGACTACCGGCAAATCTCAGAAAATTGCCTTGCCAAAGCCTGTTCGGCAAAGGAGCTCGGCAGAGTTCACTGATTTTCTTATTGTTCTGATCTCGTATTGTCGTGTTGCTATACAGATATTGGTCAATGAGCTCACCCTTCATTTCCGGATAATATTGTTGGAATTCCGGGATCTTGGAGTTTATAAAAGTGTCGCTTATGGTAATTGTGTCAGTTTTTTTTGTATTTCCCTTGTAAGTAGTTGTAAATGGAACGATTGTTTCGTTTCCTGCCGGGTCGACGGCAGAGACAGCCAAACTGTCGATTCGCTCGGCATCGTATGGCAGGGCAAAAAAAGAAATATAGGTGTCCGTCCTTCCATCTCCGACAAGGAAACCGGGGTGAAATCGTCCATTAATTTTTACACCACTGGTACAGGTATTGTCTGACAGACGGTAGATGGCGACTCCTGCGCCACCTGGAGAAATGTATTTTTCGCTTTGCAGGATCTGCAGTT
>JAABQY010000182.1 GCA_011391225.1 Desulfobulbaceae bacterium
CTCTTTCTTTGCAATCTCCCGGTGCAGGGTGAGAAACTGGGCAATGAGGGTGGCAAGGACGGAGAGAAAACGGATATCCTCTTCAAAACTGATATCATCGCCGAATAAACGGTCGACAGTCAGCACACCCTCCGGCTTGCCCTGCACCACCACCGGCACGCCGAGGAAGGAAATTTTATTTTTTCGAACCTTAGACCGCGCCCCGGTCCGATTAAGAAAAAGCGGTTCACTGTTGATGTCGGGGACGACAAAGGGTGAACAGCTCTGAAAGATCTGACCACAGACGCCCTCGTCCGGTCGGTACACCCCGCGCATTTCTTCTTCATCTGAAAGGCCGCACGAAGCCTTGATCGCCAGTTTCTGTCTGGCCCGGTCAAAAACCAGCAGGGTGGCTCTTTCCATTTTCATGGTATCGCCCAGTACTCGGAGAATGCTCGCGAGTGTGCTGTCGAGATCGACGGCCTTGCCGATCAATTCGGTGATCCTCGAAAGTGCGATCAACTCAAGTCCCTGGGTCCTGCCATCCGCAGGTGTAACCATCGTGTATTCATCCATCCTTTAGCTCCTCAGCGGCGAACACCTTGCATCCGCCCGTTTACTACAGCATCACATCCTTTGGCTGACAGCCGACGGTACGACGACGCGGCTTCCAAGCTCATTTAGCCTACAGAGAAGCAAAAGTTGTTCCATTCACACAAAAATATGTAATTATTGTATATATTAAAATTTCATCAAGAACTCGACCGTTTATCGAACAAATTTGTACATCTTGTTAGCTGATATTTCACATATATGTAACTATATTTTATTTGTTGTCGGGGCCGTCCTTGAATCCACGTTTTGTTACTTTTTTGTCGCATTCCAACCAAATTGCACCTTTGTGCCAATCCGAAAGACCCATCAATCGAGGCCCATTGATAGACAATACCACATTGTTATTATTGTTCTATTTTCAGATTTTTCAGCATGGCACACCTCTTGCTAGTCGGTAATCAACAGCAACCCTAACATTGATAACATTGCCACAAGGACTGCCAGTCGCAACCTGCAACATCGGCGCCAAAATCCTGAGGCAAAGGAACAAGGAAACAAAAACACCACTACCCACAAGGAGAGCATCATGAGAAAGGTGGCAATTTACGGCAAAGGCGGAATCGGCAAATCAACAACTACCCAGAATACGGTGGCTGGGCTTGCCGAGATGGGACGAAAGGTCATGGTCGTCGGCTGCGACCCGAAGGCCGACTCAACCCGCCTGCTGCTTGGCGGCATGTCGCAGAAATCGGTGCTCGACACCCTGCGCGAAGAAGGCGAGGACGTGGAGCTGGAGAATATTCGAAAACTCGGCTATGGCGGAACCTGGGCGGTCGAATCGGGTGGTCCGGAGCCGGGAGTGGGCTGCGCCGGTCGGGGCATCATCACCTCGATCAACATGCTCGAATCCCTCGGGGCTTATGAAGAGAAGGAAGGCCTCGACTACGCCTTCTACGACGTCCTCGGCGACGTGGTCTGCGGGGGTTTTGCCATGCCGATCCGGGACGGTAAGGCCGAAGAGATCTACATCGTCTGCTCGGGCGAGATGATGGCCATGTACGCCGCCAACAATATCTGCAAGGGCATTATGAAATACGCCCAGTCCGGCAGTGTCCGTCTTGGCGGGCTGATCTGCAACTCAAGGAACGTGGACAACGAGAAAGAGATGATCGAGGAACTCGCCAAAAAAATCGGCACCCAGATGATCTATTTTGTCCCCCGCGACAACGATGTGCAGCGGGCGGAAATCAACCGCAAGACGGTTATCGAATGGAACCCCCAGGCGCCCCAGGCCGATGAATATCGCGGCCTGGCAAAAGCCATAGATAAAAACAAGATGTTTGTCGTTCCCAAACCTTTGGCAATCGAAGAACTGGAGCAGTTGTTGCTCGACTTTGGCCTTTTGGCAGCATAACCGATTGTATAATAACACAAGGAGAGAGCACCATGATGATCATGATCAGAGCCATAGTTCGACCGGAAAAGGCTGACGACGTTCTTGCCGCCCTTATGGATGCTGGTTTTCCGGCGGTGACAAAATATTCGGTGACCGGTCGCGGCAAACAGCGCGGCATCAAGATCGGCGCGGTAACCTACGACGAGATCCCCAAGACCATGCTGATGAGCGTCGTCAAGGCGGCGGACAGGGATTTCGTTATCAGCACCATTATGGATGCGGCCCGCACTCCCGGCAAAGGCGCCTTCGGCGACG
The DNA here is from genome assembly GCA_011391225.1 of Desulfobulbaceae bacterium. Taxonomy (GTDB): domain Bacteria; phylum Desulfobacterota; class Desulfobulbia; order Desulfobulbales; family Desulfocapsaceae; genus Desulforhopalus_A. The sequence goes on from JAABQY010000182.1 coordinate 2,246, forward strand.
GCAAGATCTTTATCACTGAAGTAGAGGATGTCTACACCATAAGTTCCGGGGTGCGCGAAGATAGCCCGGCGGAGGTTGCGGTATGAAAGAGATTATTGCGGTCGTCCGCATGAATATGATGAACAAAACCAAGGCAGCGCTCACCGCCGCCGGCGTCGATGCCTTCTTTGGCCATGAGGCGCAGGGACGCGGTATCGGCTTTGTCAACCGCGATCTCATCAAAGGCGCGGAACAGGGCTACGAGGAAGCGGCCATCCTGCTCGGCGAAAAGGGCAAACTCTACCCCAAAAGGATGATCACCATCGTCGTCAAGGACAATGAGGTCGACGGCATCGTCCAGGCAATTATCCATACCAATCAAACCGGCAAGCCCGGCGACGGTAAAATCTTCGTCCTGCCGGTGGTGGATGCGGTTCGCGTCCGAACCGGTGAGAAGGGCGCGAAATCTATCGCGTGAGTCCCATTAAGGAGGACATACAATGGCAAAGGCACAGAAACTAGTGCAGTGGGAACCGCACAATATAAAAGAACAGCTGCTGGAAAAGTATCCGCCGAAGGTTGCCCGCAAACGCGCCAGCCAGATAATGATCAACGAGGCCCTTTCGAACACCACTCCGGAGATTGTCGCCAACGTACGGACTATCCCCGGCATCATCACCATGCGCGGCTGCACCTATGCCGGTTGCAAGGGGGTTATCATGGGACCGGCCAGCGACATCGTCAACTTGGTGCATGGTCCAATCGGCTGCAGCTTTTATGCCTGGCTGACCCGGCGCAATCAGAGCGACGCCATCAACGACACGAATGCCAATTATATCAACTACTGCATGTCAACAGACATGCAGGATTCGGATATCATTTTTGGCGGTGAGAAAAAACTGGCGGCGGCCATCCAGGAGGCCTATGACCTCTTTCACCCGAAGGCCATCGCCGTCTTCGCCACCTGCCCGGTCGGCCTGATCGGCGACGATATCCACGCGGTGGCTAAAAAGATGAAGGAACAGTTCGGCGATTGCAATGTCTTTGCCTTCAGCTGCGAGGGCTATAAGGGCGTGTCCCAGTCGGCAGGCCACCATATCGCGAACAACCAGGTGTTCACCCATGTGGTGGGCAAAAGCGAAACGGAAAAAACCGACAAGTACAAAATCAACCTGCTGGGCGAATACAATATCGGCGGCGACGGCTTCGAGATCGATCGTATCCTCGAAAGATGCGGGATTAAGAACATCTCAACCTTTTCCGGCAATGCCACCTACGACAAGTTTGCATCCGCCAACCAGGCCGATCTCAGCTGCGTCATGTGCCACCGCTCCATCAACTACGTGGCCGACATGCTCGAAACCAAATACGGCATCCCGTGGATCAAGGTGAACTTCATCGGTGCCGAGGCAACCGCCAAGTCGCTGCGGAAGATTGCCCAATACTTCGGGGAACAAGCGTTGATCGATCTGGTCGAGAAAGTTATTACCGAGGAAATGCCGGAAGTACTGGCGGTGCAGCAGGAGGTCTATCCACGCACCAATGGCAAAACGGCAATGCTCTTCCTCGGTGGCTCTCGCGCCCATCATTACCAGGAGCTGTTTAAGGAAATGGGCATCAAAACCCTGTCGGCAGGCTACGAATTCGGCCACCGCGACGATTATGAAGGTCGCCAGGTCATCCCCACCCTGAAGGTCGATGCCGACAGCCGGAATATCGAGGAAATCGAGGTGGAGGCTGATCCATTGCTGTACCGACCACGAAAAACCGTTGAGGAACTGGCAGCACTTGCGGCAGACGGGCTCGCCTTCAAGGATTACGAAGGGCTCAACCCGAACATGGACAAGAACGCACTGATCATCGACGACCTCAATCAGTATGAGGCGGAAAAACTTGTGGAACTGATGAAACCGGATCTCTTCTGCGCCGGAATCAAGGAGAAATATTCCATCCAGAAACTCGGTGTGCCGATGAAACAGCTGCACAGCTACGATTCCGGTGGCCCTTATGCCGGCTTCAAGGGTGCGATCAACTTCTACCGCGAAATCGACCGGCTGGTGAACAGCCGAGTATGGAGCTATATGAAGGCGCCTTGGCAGGAGAACCCCGAACTCTCGGCAACCTATGTTTGGGAATAAGCCGTTGTAAAAAATTAACATGGCCGATGTAACACCCGGAACCGCATAAGGAGCCGTAAGAAAATGGTTCGAAATAGCCAGGTTATTTTCTAACGGCTCCTAAACCCGCAAAGAATGAGGATGAAGCTCCACTTGGCTTCGTCAGGAAGGTACGATTATGCTACTACGACACACACCAAAAGAGATAACGGAGCGGTCGGCTCTGATGATAAACCCGGCTAAGACCTGTCAGCCGATCGGCGCCATGTACGCGGCCCTTGGAATCAAGGGATGTCTGCCGCACAGTCACGGCTCGCAGGGTTGTTGCGCTTACCATCGCAGCACGCTAACCCGCCACTACAAAGAACCGATCTCCGCCGCCACCAGCTCGTTTACCGAGGGTGCTTCGGTCTTCGGCGGCCAGGCCAACCTGCTGCAGGCGATCGACAATATCTTCACGGTCTATGAACCGGAAGTCATCGCCGTGCACACCACCTGTCTGTCCGAAACCATCGGCGACGACCTGCCGCAGATCTTCGACAAGGCGATGAAGGAAAAGAAGGTACCGGCCGGCAAGACTCTCATCGGTGCTCCGACCCCGAGCTACGTCGGCTCGCATGTCACCGGCTTTTCCAATATGGTGAAAGCCATGGCCTCCCTGGCCACGCCATCTGCGAAAAAAAACGGTAAGATTAATATCATTCCCGGCTGGATCGAGCCATCCGACATGGAGGAGATCAAAAAGATCGCCACCATGCTCGGAGCCAGCATCAACATGTTTCCCGACACCTCTGGAGTGTTGAACGGCCCGCTCAACGGCGAATACAAGATGTTTCCCGACGCCGGGGCATCGATTAACGACATCAAGGACAGCGGCAGCAGTATCGGGACCCTCGCCCTGGGCGAATGGTGTTCGGCTGATGCGGCACGGCTCCTTGACACCAAGTGCAAAGTGCCCTGCTCGATCCTCGACATGCCGTTTGGTCTTGCGGCCACCGATCGTTTTGTCGATGCCCTGCGGACCGTAGCCGGGACTTCGGTGCCGGACGAAGTTATGATGGAACGAGGCAAGCTGGTGGACATGATCTCCGATATGCACCAGTACTTCTATGGCAAGAAGGTGGCGCTGGTCGGCGACCCCGATCAGGTCATCGCCATGACTGAATTCCTGGTCTCGATCGATATGTGCCCGATCCATATCGTCACCGGTACACCGGGTAAGCGTTTTGAAGAACGGATCAAGGATATCACCAAGGATATGGGAAAAAAAGTCAATATCCGGGCCAAAGGCGACATGTTCCTTTTACATCAGTGGATAAAGAACGAGCCGGTC
>JAABQY010000183.1 GCA_011391225.1 Desulfobulbaceae bacterium
ACTATTACACACCCCAGCCACGACAACAATCTTGCCGTCATTGAAAATGGGCACATACAGGTGCCGGATCACAGCACTCCAGTACGGATAGCTGTTGTGGTCACCGGCCTCGGCGGCCATGTAATCGTTGTCAATGATTGCGGTCTTGCCTATCACCGCTTTGCCGGGCAGACCGGCGTGTTCGATGGGTATGGGCATATCCTGAACTTCTCCCCGCTGCCCTTCCTGTTCGCTCTTTTCAATGTGCGAGCAGAGAGAAACATGGGTCTGGGCTGGGTCTACCAGGGCGAGAAAACCTTCCTCGCTCCTGGTGATTTGGATAATCCGCTGCAAAATAAAATGATATTTGTCCTGCAGTGAATGCTTCTCAAGCATTCCCAGCTGCAGCAGGGAGTCGAGACGCAACTCGTCACGATGCAGGAGAGTTTCATTGTTGATGCGGTATTCCACCATCCGATTAGCCAGTCGACCTAAATCCTCAAATTCACGAAAGGTGAGGTTTTTGTTATTAATTTTCACATTTGCATCGGCGGCTTTCTGAAAAAAATTGGTAAAAAGACTGATGCCCTGTTTGATCTTGAAGGAAAAGTAAAAGGTGCTTGCCAAAAGAAAAACAACGGCAATGGCAAAGAGTACGATAAAGGTCAGAACATTTTTAAAGGCGATTCTCTGATAGGTCTCGGTTTCGATAGCCATTGCCTGTTCCATGCCGTCCATGAACATGGAGGTCCCAACCACCCAGCCCCATTTCTGATACCCGGTAACAAAGGCGAGTTTTTGATGGACGGCGCCACCGGCCGTGTCGGCGATCGAATAATGGACATAGCCAGTCTGCTCTTTCTGCAGTCCGGTTTCAAGAAAGGCCTTGCCGTATTCCAGACCATTACGATCTATGAGATCGCGGACCGAACGACCAATGAGCCGTTCATCCTGATTGCTGATGATGGTGCCGTCGGCACGCAGGCAGAAAACCTCGCCATCGGCCCCGAAGCGAATGTTTTGTATCCTTGCCAGCACCTCACGCTGGAGAATTTCTTCCAGATCATTGCTGTAAATGCCTGCCCCGATGAACCAGTCAAGCGGCTGAAAATATTTAACAAAAGCGATCTTTGACAATTCCTCTTTGCCAAACTGAGGTTTTGTCAGATTATAGCGAACCAATCCCGCTTCTTTATCGCGAACGATGGAAATGATATCGCCGAGGATGTCTTGCCCGATGAGTTTCTGAAACTCGCCGGCAGACTTTCCTTCGAAAAATGGCTCGTCGGCAAAAAGATCGATAACCCCGTCATTGACCCTGCCGAGAAAATAGTAGCCCCGACCGTTGTTCCAGCGCATCGGCCGCAACAGTTCGATGACCATGGATCGCAATTCATCCGGGCTCTTTTCATCCTTATAAAGGCGATAATTATGGGAGGCTAGGGTATATGCCGCCTGCACCCTTTCACGGATATCATGTTCGACCAGCTGATCGTTCTGCAACCGCAGATGGTTGATCAGCTCCACCACCTTATCCAGCTCTTCCTTTAAGCGCCCCTCATACTGGTTTTTGTAATTATATTTAATAATTTCAACGCTCTCCTGATATGCCTGATATTCGTTAACGGCCCAGAAACTGCCGATAAACGTGGCAAGTGAGGTGATTACCACAAGCGAGGCATAAAAAGGCGCCGATGAAAGAGTGATCTTATTAAACATGTGTTTCATATAGCACTGGCGACAAAGCCGGAGTTCATTCTCCGGACAGAAGCTTGCGCACGGTCGGGTATATCCAGGTAAGATACACGGCATCCATGCCCTGGTGATCCTTGGGCCCAAATTGCAGGACCAGGCCCCCGAGGTCAAATTTGCCTACCGACTCCATGGTAGTGATAAATTTCTCGCGGGTCAGCTCGCCTTCAACCGCCCTGGCAATCTCGCCAAACAACTTGCCGCCGATATACCCTTCCAGAGAGGTAAAGCTGATCGGCGAATCATGCTGATACTTGGCCATAGCCCCTTTGTATTCCCTGATCAGTTCCATATCGGTTTCGTTGGGATAGGGCACGACCTGGGAAACCACAACGTCCCGGCCATAACCACCGAGCACCTTTCTCAGGCTCTCGGTACCGACAAAGGATATATTACAGAATGTGATATCCCCACCGACCTTGATTTTACTGAGCTTGATAAATTCGGCACAGGCAGCATAGGCACCGACGAGAACAACGACCTCCGGTTTGGCCTCATAGATATCCTGCAGGGCACCCATGACGGCAACCGTATTTCTTTCATAACTGCCTTGCGAGACGAGGGTCATGCCCCTTTTCGCCAGGGCAATTTCAATGCCGCGCAGGCCGTCGTAGCCGTAACTGTCGTTTTGGTAAAAGCAGGCAATGCGGCGAATTTTTCTGCCGTCAATCAGATAGGAAGCGAGCTTCTCCAACTCCTCATAATAACTGGCGCGAACATTGATAATATAGGGTTGAAAAGGAGAACGGAGGATTTCAGCGCCGGTAAAGGGGCCGAAAAAGGGGATCCGCGCTTCGTTGACGATGGGCACGACCGCCTTGGCGGTTGGCGTCCCCACCGCACCAATGAGGGCAAAGACCTGGTCGTCGGCAATCAAAACCTTGGTATTTCTCACCGCTTTATCCGGTTCATAGCCGTCATCGCGACTGAGCAAAACCAACTCGCGGCCTTTAATACCGCCGTGGTCATTGATGAGGGAAAACGCCGCCAAAAGGCCTGCCCGCATCTCCAGCCCGAGATTTTGAGCCGGGCCGCTGAGGGCTGCCGACTGGCCGAGAAACAGCGGCCTCGAATTCTCTTTGGCCGTTGCCGCCGTCAATTGCAGGCAAGGAGCGAGGAGAGCACACAGCATCAGTAATATTTTACCAATCATACCTTTCTTCATATCGTATTGCAGCTTTGAAGACCATATCTTTTTCATCCAGCTGTGTTCCCTGTTGAGCGCCATGCACGAACCTGATATAACTCCCGGACAAACGCAGCTGGGATTTTTTCCCTGACCTCGGACCATACAGCCACTGATAAGAAAATAATAATGACCACTTCACATCCGCTGAGCACCCAACTCACTCTCAGGCAGACTTCAACGATTATCACCCCGGAAGGGGCAAGTGAACACGAAGAGATCCTTGCCATTGAAACCCCATACACTATCGCTCTCAACGATGAAACCATCGGATCTTCCATGGTTTTGCCCATCGGCCTTGAGGAATTCGGGGCCGGTTTTCTCTTCGGCCAAGGATATATCAAAAAGCCGGAAGAGATTAAAGAGATCTTCGTTTGTCCGGAAGGCCGCATCGCCGTCTACGCCGATGTAGAAAACACTGCACCGAAGGAGGTGATCATCACCTCCGGCTGCGGTGGAACCGGCAAGATTTCCAAGGAAATGCTCGAAGGAGCCTTCGAACCCTTGCAGGAATGCACCATCACCTTTCCCGAGATCGGGGCCTTTATTCGCCAGTCCTTGCAGAGTTCACCGCTCGGACCGCAGACCCATTGCATCCATGGCTGTGGCTTATGGCAGGATGGCAGGCTCCAGGTTTTCTTTGAGGATGTTGGTCGACACAACGCCGTCGACAAAGTGTTGGGGGCCATTCTCCTGCGCCGCGCTTCGTCGAGATCGGCCATTTACACTACCGGTCGGCTGACATCTGATATGGTGCTGAAATGCGCCCGCATCGGCATACCGATCATCATGTCGCGCACCGCCCCTTCCTCCCTCGGCCTGGCCATTGCCAGACGGGCAGGGGCGACGCTCATCGCTTATGCCAGACCGGATCGCTTGAATGTCTTCAATGCCCCTGAGCGCATCATCTGCTAAGCAGTTCTCGGCTCCTTGCGGTCTATTTTTTTGACCGCCCCTCCAGGCCGAGCTCGATCAATTTTTCGAGGAACTGAGGGAAAGGCAGACCATGGGTAGCCGCCGCCCGGGGCATAAGACTGGTGGCGGTCATGCCCGGGATGGTATTGGTTTCTAGGAGAAAAAGCTCGCCGTTTGCATCAAGGATCATATCGGTGCGGGAATAGCCGCGCAAGCGCAGAGCACGATGGGCGGCAAGGCCAAGTTTTTGGGCTTGGGCGGTAATTTCCGCGTTGATCCTGGCCGGACAGATCTCCTCGGTGGCGCCTTCTTTGTACTTGGCGTCGTAATCAAAAAAATCAAAGCCCGGCCCGGGAACGATCTCTATTACCGGCAGGGCCGTAAGGTCGCGGTTACCGAAAACACCCACCGTCAATTCCCGGCCTTTGATATATTTCTCCACCATCACCTGGCTATCATGACGCAGGGCGCGTTCGATACCATGCAGAAGCTGCTCTTCCGACCTGGCCAGGGTCAGTCCGAGGCTTGAGCCCTCATGCACCGGTTTGATGACTACCGGCAATCCGAAAGCATGTATCAACTCCGCACCATCTATGCGATCGTCGCTGCTGACAATTAGCCAGTCGGCAACCGGCAGGCCATTCATTCGATACAATTCCTTGGCCAGATGTTTATCCATGGCAATGGCGCTGCCTAACACCCCTGAGCCCTGATAAGGCACTCCGAGCAGGTCAAGAAATCCCTGCATTGTGCCATCCTCGCCATGCAGACCGTGCAGGAGAATAAAGGCAAAATCGATTTCCCGGGCATCGGTTGCAAGACGGGCAAGATCGGTAGCCGGATCATAGCGACGCACCAGGAATTTCTCCGAATCGAGGGCCTTTTCAACGCCGGCGGCACCGCTGAGAGAAACCTCTCGTTCACCGGACGTCCCACCAGCCAATAAGGCGATGTGCAATTTTTGTGTATGCATGCTCTTCTTCCTCAAAGTTTGAATAACGATTTGCTATCTGCAGCCAGTGTACCATAGGAGCGAATGGCCTGCACGAAAAGGTGGTAAAATACTCGCGGGGATCTTGGAGAAAAATCCATTGACAAATGCTCCACGTCTTTAGTATATAAACGAGATTGTTGTCACGAAACCACAGGCATTTCCTAAAAAGATAGCCAACCGGCCGATCTTTTTATAAAAAATTGATAATTTCGTTAAACGGAGTCGCAAATGATTGATGTTGAAGTCCGAGGAGATCTTGAGTACGCAATCCGCCAGCTGAAAAAAAAGCTGCAGATAGACGGCATAAAAAGAGAATTAAAACGTCGTGAGTACTACGAGAAGCCGAGCGTGAAGAAACGCCGCAAGCAGGCTGAGGCCCGCCGCAAACTCCGCAAGTTCAACCGCATGAAAAAAACGATGTAAGTGCTTTTCCTTGATGAGTCCGACCAAGGTCGGACTCATCAAATCAATTACCGATATTTTTTCCCTAAAAGTAGCTGTAGGTTCACTCCCGAGGCGCCATCGATACCCCGCTCCTTCCCAAGCAATTCTCCGCCGCTTACGAACTGTACCTTCATTATCTCATTTCCGAAAGGCGCTTGGCCGAAAACAGCGTTCAGGCGTATGTCTCTGATATCACATTCTTTCTCAATTTTCTTGCTAGCTGCAAAAAAAAATGCCTGAGCGCAGTCGATTCCCCGACTATCCAGGATTTTCTTGAAGCCCAGGGACTGCAAAAAATCTCCAAGCGCACCAATGCCAGACGCATTTCGGCGCTGAAGTCTTTTTTCAACTTTCTCGTGCGCGAAAACCTGGCCGAGCATAACCCCTTTCTCGCTATCGAT
>JAABQY010000019.1 GCA_011391225.1 Desulfobulbaceae bacterium
TGGAGGCTTTCCGAAAAAAAATGGCGGAACATACAGAACAGGAATACCCGGAGATGAAGAGGGAAATTTCAGTGTTCATCCTCCTCAATGTCGATGGCAAAAATGAACAGCAGATCTTCGACAAACTCCTGGCCCTCAAAGAAGTAACCGAAGTACATACGGTGCACGGATCGATCGATATGATCGTCAAGGTCACCCTGATGCGCGACCTGCTTTCCTCCGACGCCGAACTGCTGTCGCAGTTCATCCTGTCGACGATCAGACAGTGGAAGGGGGTGTTGTCCACTCAAACCCTGATCCCTGGGATGTCGAGGGTTAAGGATAAGGATCGCTGCCTGCTATGATGCCATTCTATTTTCTGGATGGCGCAGGCCATTCACTGCCTCAAGTCGGTCAACAAAACATCAATCTTAACCTTTTCCATGGCGGGCCTCGGGAAATGCGTCAGCAATAACTAAAGTCAGAGTTTCTTCCAGCAAAGAGCGTGGCGGTATGGTATCGAAATACAGCTCACCATCAATGAACGTAGAGGGAATTGGAGCTATTTGCAGCTTCTTGTACACCCCTTCTTCACCAAACAAAGAAACGGAAAGCTCAAGAAAGCGCTTTTTGCCCTCTTCTTTAAGGATATCCACCCGATGGTATTCCGCATAAGGCTCGTAGGCGGGCAGGATCTCACGGATGGCTTCATCCATATATCGGCAGATAAGGCAATGGTCCGTCTTGAACATCACCTCAATGACTATTTTATCTTTTCCTTTCAAGCCTTCACCATCCTGTTGCAGGCTACTGCATCTTGATAATCCCACCAAAAGGCTGCAGTACCTCTCTGGCAGACCATTGAGGCGATGGCAGATAGCCGGCCAGTTCGCCGATGCCCTCCGGCGTGCCGATAAACACCAGCATATTGAGGATGGGAGATTCACCAACCTTTACTCCTGATGGTTCAAGTGTCCACTCTCCCATGACATAACTGAAAAGACAAGCATGCTCCTCTGTTTTTACAAATCCCTTGGCGCGAACAATTGACGGCGGCAGGTTCCCTGCCATTTCACGCAGCTCGAAGAGATCACGGCCATGCCAGGTATAGGTCACAGAGGCCAGATTATCAGGTGGGGCAGACTCAAGATCCGGGTCTGCCAACAGAGCGCTGATATACACATTAAGTTCTCCTTCGCTCAACACCTCAGCTGGCCCGGCGGGGGGGGACGTAGGCGAGTCGCTTTTTTTGCCAAAAGGCATTGCAAGCAGGGACTGCAAATCGATATTTGCATAGCTTGTCTCAAAGAAAAGGGGCTCAGGATGGTGCTGCCGAACAAGGACCTTTATCCTGTCAACAGTATCAGGAGTCACCAGGTCTGTCTTGTTGATTATAAAAACGGTGGAACTGGATAACTGCTTCTCAACAGAGGCAAAAACCTCAAAGGCATCAAGAAAATGGACCGCATCTATAAGGCAGACCTGTTCGGCAAATGTAAATCTGCCCTGAAAAACCGGGAGCTGAAGGTCGCGTCTTAAATCTGACGGATTGGCAACGCCCGTTGATTCAATAATGAGAAGATCCGGCTTTATCTTCACGCTCAGCGCATAAAGCCCTTTGATAAAATCGGATTTAACACAGACACAGAAAATTGATCCTCGACTGATCTCCAGCATATCAATGTCATCACCTTCAACCAGGGTCCCGTCGATACCGATTTCCCCAAATTCATTCATTAATATGGTGAGTTTTAACTCTTTGGGGAAACTACTGAGGATACGATTGAGAAAGGTTGTCTTGCCGCTTCCCAGAAAGCCGGTAATAAGAAGTACTGATGTGCTGTTACCCATATTGCCTTCCCAGCGTGTTCGTAAATAGTCTTTGAAAACACTGGAAACCGGGTATCAGCGGGTTTCCAGCGAAGATCCTTTAACCCGGGCGGGGCGCCTAGCCTTTCTTGGTGTTCATACCGGCACCTGCTTTCTTGAGATTCTCGTTCAATTTTGAAAAGTCAAAGCCCTTGTTACGGGCGGCTTTAAGGCTGTCAATCATTGGACTTGGAGCCCTCTTCAGCATCTCATCTATCAGTTGTTCATACTGTGGAATGATACTTTCAAAAACCACATCGCCTTCAATACAGATAGAAGGGAGCACCTTGCCTTTCAATTGGGTAAACTTGCCGATCCCCTCTTTGGTTTTAATGGACCATTCCTTATACTCAATAATCTCCTGCACTTCATCGGGCAGGGCGGCAATGGACTCCATCATATACCCGCAGGCAGCGCACTGGACACTGTCGAGGGTGAGAACATCAATAGTTATTTTGTCTGCCATACTGCTCCCTTGCATAAAAAATATTTCACCAAGACTCAGGATACTTGGTGTAATGCATTTCAAACCACTCTCTGGCTTCCAGAATCTGTTCAATATGTTCCGCCGGAACATCAAAGGGCATGTCTCAGCCAGGGGCAAAGGTATAGCCTATGTGCCCTCCTGCAGCCAAACTGACGATGGCATCTTCCCTGGGCGAAATAAGCCCCAGGCTCAGAGCCAGGGTAAGTTTCAGGTTGCCGCCGAAACCCTTGCCATGTTCCCGGGCGAGGTCACGAACGAAATTCATATTCATCTGTTCGTCAATGGCAAAACCATGGGTGGCCAATTCACAGACATTTTTCAGGACCTTGGTGGCATTGCCGCAGATAAAGAAATCAGAGGTGCAGCCGGCATCGTTTATCACCTTTATCGTTTCCTTGACATAAGGTGTCACAAACTCCTCAAAGGTCGCAGGCTTGATCTGCGAGGCGACGGGATCGACGATTGCGATGATCTCACACCCCATATCGATGTAAAACTGAGCGGCAACAGCTCCTGTCTGAGAAGCGCACTTCATGACGGAGTGGACAAACTCCTTGTTTTTTATGACATCCGTGAAAATTCTCACACCAGCCAGATGCGATGCAAGGGTCAAGGGCCCGCAGATAGCACCAATCAGCGCACAATCCAGCTCGTCCAGCCGGGGTTTGGCGAGTTTAGCCGCTTCAAAAAGGACGGGCCACCTGCCACTGTCTCTGGTAGGGAGCGATATGCCTGCTTCCTCAGGGTTCTTATTCGAACAGGGATGCGTGGTTACAGAGGGAACATTATCCGGCCACCACTGCAGGTCACAGCCGAGAGAGTGCGCCTCAACGGAAAGATCAAATACCAGAGGAATCCCATCCGCCTTATATTTTTCGGCAGTTGTAATCAACCCTTTTGCCAACAACTCAGGGTCCTGCAAATATTTATCAGCTGATTCATTGATGAGAAAAGCACAATGAACACCGGCATAGGGCACCCACGGTGCATTCTCGGTTCTTTTACCTCTAATTGCATCAATAAGTTTTTGTTTTGCCATCTAACGTCTCCAGTTAAGCAAAAAGTAATGCGGAGCAGTATAACTCCCTGTTGGTGTTACAAGTATTTTTCTCAATTTTCTCAATAATGCAGTTGGAAATACCCCTCTCACTGCCAGGATAATAATACTTCGGCGGTCTGCCATTTTTTATCTCAGGCTGCGATTTAATCTGTTTTCCAGTTTATCAACAAGCAAAGAACAGGGGAGAGTCAAGGTCAAATACATAACGGTTACCACCGTCCAGATCTCAATGGTGTGCAGGGTGCTCGTCATTAACTCAATACCCTGGAAGCACAGCTCCTGAATAGAAATAACCGAAACAATTGAAGAATCCTTAATAAGTGAAATGAACTGCCCGGCCAGAGGCGGCATAATTCTCTGAAATGTCTGGGGCAGAATTACATGCCGCATCTGCTGGTACCCTGTAAGCCCCAGAGCATGGGAAGCCTCCCATTGTCCCAAGTGAATGGATTCGATCCCGGCGCGCACTATTTCTGTAATATAGGCACCCTCAAAGATGGCCAACGTCATCAGGGCGGCTAAAAACTGGGTGAGGTACCCAGGTTTTGCAAAAAATATTGAGAGAAATTTCTGTCCCTCCGGAGAAAGTGAATGGGCCCAGTCGTCTATCTCAAAAGGGGCAAGAAGTTGGTCTGCCACGAAAAAATAGGCGATAAAGATAATGACCAGGGGCGGGAGGTTGCGCATCGTCTCAACATAGGTCGTGGCAAACCATCGAATGCACTGTATGTCGCTGGTCTTGGCGATACCGCTTACAAGGCCAAAGACGGTGGAAAGAATAATTCCCCAGAAACTCAAACGAATAGTTGTGTAAAAGCCATTCATGAGAATACCGGACGCCCACTCCCCTTGTTTTTCATCAAAGCGGAAAATAAATTGACTGATGGAATCCCAGCCCCAGGTATAGTTCAAACCAACCTTTACCCGATAAACAAAAAATGCACCAAGGCACACCAGAAAAGTGCCAACGAGCAAGTCTGTTATTGTTAAGGAGAACCTTCTTCTCATTGACAAGGTATCCATCAGCAATCGTTATAAGAGATATGGTGCGAACATATCCGCACCATATCGGCCAGATCCTTGTTTCCCTGAAAAACAGGAGGATCTACTTCAGCAAAGACTGCCACTCCATGGTGCGCCACCAGTAATTTGCCCTTTCTTCGAGAAAACCTTCAGCCTGCACATTTACTATCCAATTGTTGAGATAGGCCAGGGTGTCGGGATCGCCCTTGCGAACCCCCATACTGATAGGTTCTTTTGTCAGTGTACCTGGCAGGAGTGCCAGCGTATCGGGGTGTTGGGCAACAAGTTGGGCAGGTTCCGGCAGGGACTGGATGATTGCCGTGGCTTTGCCATTCAGCAGTTCCTGAACCATGGAGCCGTTCTCGGAGAATAATCGACTTTGGGCTTTGGGGAGCAGTCTTTTTGCGGTTTCTGAGGCTGTTACACCGACACGAGAAATAACGGTATAAGCAGGATCGTTCAAATCCATCGGGGATTTGATTTTGTCTGCAAAAGCCTTATTGATACAGATCTGTGTTCCGGTATAATCATAGGGCTGAGTAAAATTAATTTTCAAAGCCCTCTGGGCAGTTCCGGTCATACCGGCGATGACCAGATCAAATTTACCGGTCAGAAGCGATGGGATCAACCCGTCCCATTTGGTCGGAACAAACTCAATCTCAACACCCATGTCCTTGGCCAGACGCCTTGCAACATCAATTTCAAAACCAATCCATTCTCCGGTTTTACTCTGCATGGCCCAGGGAACAAAGGTGGACATGCCCACTCTCATTTTACCACTGCGGAGTATTTTTTCAATCGTGCTGGATTTTGCCAAATCTCCCTGTGCATCTGATGCTGCAAATGCCGTGGAAATACTCATTGCCAGGAAAATACAGGAACATACAATTAACATTCTGGTAAAGCAGTTCTTCATGTTCATCTCCTTTGTGTAGTATTTATCTCCAATTGCTGTCGGTCCTAACAATAGTGCTAACCACCCCCTTTTTTGTGATCTGCTTTGTTCTATAATATTTGGCTCAGAAACAGCTGCGTCCTCTTCTCCTGCGGATTTGAGAAAAAATCGTCTGCAGTGCCGCCCTCAACAATTCTGCCCTCATCCATGAAAATCACCCAATCGCTGACCTCCTTGGCAAAACCAAGTTCATGGGTGACACAGATCATTGTCATGCCCTCCCTGGCCAGCGTTTTCATTACTTCCAGGACCTCGCCGATCATCTCCGGGTCCAGAGCACTGGTCGCCTCATCAAACAGCATCACCTTCGGTTTTAAAGCCAGGGCCCTGGCAATGGCAACTCTCTGCTGCTGTCCTCCAGAAAGCTGGCCCGGATAGGAATTGACCTTGTCGCCTATCCCCACTTTGTCAAGCAGGTTTATGGACGCAGCTTTCGCCTCGGCAGCGGTATTTTTCTTCACAAGTCTTTGAGCCAGCATGACATTCTGCAGAACGGTCATATGCGGGAACAAGTTAAAGGACTGAAAGACCATACCCATCTCTCTGCGGATATGCAGTCTATTGTTCTTGTTGTCATCCAGGGGAATGCCGTCAAAGATAATCTCTCCAGAGTCAATTTCTTCGAGACCGTTAAGGCACCTGAGAAAGGTGGATTTTCCGGACCCCGAGGGGCCAATAACCACAACCACCTCAGCCCGGCGGATGTTTGTCGAAAAGTTACTGAGGGCAGTGACACCGTTGGGAAATGTCTTGCAGATATTCTTGACATTGATGATATAGTCGCCAAATTCCTTTTCAGCCATACGCCCAATATCCCTGTTCCATGATGCGTGCATTTTCCAGGTCTGCTACCCGCCGGTTTGTATCCCTTTGCGAATACAGCGAATATTGAGACCGACAATCCCTGTAAAACAAATTTTTATGAATACCAATTAGTTATACACCTTGAATTTCCTTTCCAGCAAAGCTACGAACTGTGATATCGATATCGTCAGCAGCAGGTAGATGGCTGCAATGGTGAAATAGACCTCAAACGATAAAAAAGTCTCGGCAACTATTGCATTAGCCTGCATGGTCATCTCATAAACGGCAATGACACTGACCAAAGATGAATCCTTTATCAGGGAAATTGTCTGGCTTGTCAGCGGCGGCAACACCCTGCGAATGGCCTGAGGAAGTATGACCTTGCGGTATGAATCAAACCTGGTCAGCCCCAGGCTGTGACAGGCTTCCCATTGCCCTTTGTGGATGGAGACGATCCCTGACCGGTAAATCTCCGAGGCATAAGCTCCTTCAAACAGACTCAGCGAAAGTATGGCGGCAAACAGCCGGTCAATGCCGAGAATTGGGGCAATCACAAAATAGATAAAAAAGAGCTGGACGATGAGCGGCGTATTCCTGGCAATTTCAAGGTAAACCTTGGCAGAAGCCCGGCCGATTATTGAATCAGAGAGGCGAAGGAGAGCGGTCGCCAAGCCGATAACATAGGTCAAGACCATGCTCACCAAGGTGATATACAGCGTAATTTCCAGACCTTGAAGGAGTAACCCAAGAGAAAAAACACCGTCCTTGTAGATAAACAAATACCGGGGTACCCGGTACCACTGCCAGTGATACCCCTGCTCCGACGCCCCTCGAACAATAATGTAAGCAATTGCTAACATCACAATAAGATAAATAGCAATGTGCCCCACAGGAAATTTGGCCAATCTCCTCTCTGTAACTCCGAGAGGCAGTTGCCTGCCCTGTGGTAGACTTTTGGTCATTACTATCTCCTTTTCGGCAAAAGGGCAGGCTCACTCACTTGTGCAGCGAGAAAGGTAATAATCAGTCAGTGGATATCAGTAGTCAAATATTTCCGAAGATTCACTACCACATACCCTGGCAGCAGAGGTTTTGGTCATTCATTTTCGGTTTCGTGCTTTACCATGGGTTCGATCTTCACCTCCACCGCTTTCATCAACGGGAAACCATCGACAGGATCGTTCCTGTCATCGGGAATAATCAAGTTGATATTGCTCTCTCTCCAGCCATGAGTTACCTGGGTCACGCCCGGTAAAATCTCAGAATTCCCCACAACTTTCACCGGTATATTTATCGAGCCCACAACTGAAGTCACGGTTACCATGTCCCCGGTGCCGATTCCAAGAGTTTCGGCGTCGGATGGATGTATCTCAATTTCCGCATGAGGGATGGCTGTTATGCATCTCTTGAAGTTTCGGTTTCTCCCGTGTGTATAAAATACCTTCCTTGCCCCCGTCACCATAACAAAGGGATATTCCGGATTCGGCGACCTGACATAGGCCGGAGCAATATACTCGGGAAGATACGAGTAGCCGCAGTCTCTCAGGTACTCTGAGACAAACTCAAATTTTCGTGATTTTGTCGGCAGCCCTTCCTCCTTATACTTCTGGTACCGTCGAGGAGCATACTCGAGCCCCTCGGGATGAGCTAGGACTTCTTCATATTTTATACCGGTACCCTGCAGCATCCACCTGTTCAGTTCCTCGGCATCTTTCCAGGGGAAATATTCTCCCTTCCCCAGTTTTTCCGCAAGCTTTTTCAGGAAAATGAATTCAGTGTCGCAACCCTGAAAGGAGACAATTTTTTTTGAAAGACTGATGGTCTGATGAATGGGATGGCAGTGGAACTCCGAGTTCTCTAAAAACGTCGCCGCCGGGAGCACGTAATCTGCAAGCTCGGCCGTCTCGGTCATGAACAAGTCTCTGACGACAAACAGATCAAGGGCCTTGAGCGCCTTGACAACTTTGCCGCTGTTCGGGTTGGTCAGAACAGGGTTGGCACCGGCAAGTATCATCCCTTTCAGCGGGTAGGGCTTTTCGGTCAGAAGCGTATCCATTGCCGTCATTGTATGACATTCCTGACGAACATCATAGAGCACAGGGTACTTGTCCGCCCCGATGGGCCCCAGATGACGCAGTGGCTTTTCGCTATACAACGTCAAATCTCTGAACTTGGGTTTTTCCGCATTGAAATTTCCACCCTGATGATCAAAATTCCCCAAAAGACCATCAAGGCAGGCAATTGCTCGGATATTGTTGATGCCGTTTTCATGCTGCTCAAGGCCGTTTCCCGCATAGATGGAGACCTTTGGCCGTCTGCCACCGATCTCTCTTGCCAAAGACACCACCCTCGCGGCAGCCACGCCCGTCTCTTTTTCCACACGTTCCGGGGTAAACTCTCGTACATACAGGGAATACTCAATAAATCCGACACTGTGGTTGTCAATAAAAGAATGATCGATGGTATCATCCTCGATAAGCTGCCTGGCAATACCAAGTGCCAATGCGCCGTCCGTTCCTGGGAGGATCTGCACAAATTCATCAGCCTGACGGGCGATAGCGGAAAGCCTGACATCAATGACGATAAGTTTTCCATCTTTTTCCCTTCCCTTGAAAATGGACTGGGTGAGATTCGGTTGGGAATACGGGGGATTGCTGGCCCAAATGATAGCGCACTTGGAGTACAAAAAATCCTGGGTCGCCCAGTCACCGGTAACAATCGCATACCCCATCCATCTGCCGACATAGCATCCTGAATCGTTGGAGAAATAGTTGGGCGAGCCGACGGCATGAATAAAGCGTCGATACAAAGCCTCCTGGGTCAGAAATCCAAGGGCCTCGCCCTTCCAGACGCTCATGGCCCTCTCTCCCCATCGAGACTGAATGGTCTTTATCTTCTCGGCTATCTCATCATATGCCTGCTCCAGGCCGATTTCTTGCCAGCCGCTCTCCGTCCGTTTGAGAGGGGTCAAGATCCGGTCCGGTGCATTGACCAGATCGACACCAAGCCTGCCTTTCACACAGAGCCGGCCGTTATTCCATTTATGTTCCTTGAGACCTGTGATCTCCACAATGGAGCCATTCTCAACAAACACGTTGATTCCGCAACGGTTGTCACACATTCTGCACAACGAAGTATAGCGTTGTCTTCTTTCTGCAGGATTTTCCATATCCGTCAACCGCTGCCCTACTCTGTGTTGATGTCCAGGATCGACTCAATAAATCGGTGAAATATCTCTCGGTTATTGAGGCATGAGTCCTGAACCGTGGTATACTGGAGCGCACCGGAAATACAGTGCGCAACACAATTTGGATCCCCTTTGCAAAGATTGCATTTTCTGCTTACCATGTTGATCTTGTCAAAATGGATATTGCCGAAGGGACATGCCAGCATGCACATCTTGCAGCCAATGCACCTCTCACTGACAATTTCAATGGCACCGGTGTCCTCATCTTTCACAATTGCCGCGGCCGGACAAATTTCCAGGCACCAGGCATCCTCACAGTGCAAGCATGTCTGTGGGAGACAGATCTTTACATCATTGTGGTATTCCACCCTGATGTTTGAGTCTTCGCGCCGGAAATTCCCTGACTGTCGGAACGCACAGGCATATTCGCAGTTCCTGCAGACCACGCATTTCTTTACATCCATGGTTATGAAACGCATGTATCACCTTTCATGGAAAAAACATCCATGGAATCTGCTCGCCTTCAATGCCCCTGTATCATCCGGAAAACGCCTTATGATGGCGGGAAATGTTCTGTGCCATAATTGCTTTCAGATTTCTCGGCGTTCCGTTTATTCTGATCTTTTGCCGAATCAAAGGCCGGAGCATACCCAGAGTGGCGACAAGCTCCGACTCTCCAACAGCCACAGCACCAATGGGCACGCCCTCCTTGAGCACGATTTTCAAATATTGGTTTTCGGCCAGACGCTCATCAACCCAGACCTCCCTGTCCGCACCATCAAGGAATTCACCCATGGAGGCAACGGTAACGTCAAACATCTGGGTCACGTTCATGTTCAAACTTCCTAAATACACGTCACCCTGTGAAGCCATACAGTTACCGGCAACCGTTCCCGTCTCAATTGCGGTTGGCCACAGCGCGTGAACGACCGGCCTGCCGTCTAAAAAGGAGGGCACCATGGCTACATCACCAGCGGCATAAATGCCGGGAAGACTGGTTTCCATCCTTTCGTTGACCACGATTCCCTGCTGCACGACAATATCGCTATTTTTCAAAAAATCTATATTTGGCCTTACCCCGGTGCCGACAATTATCAAGTCAACGACGAGAGTGCTGCCATCGTCGAAGTGGAGGACATATTCGCCGAAGCCAGTACGTGTCACTTCCTTTGTGAAGGTGCCGACGCGTAGGTCTGCACCCTTTTCTCTTATTTTCAAGGCTAGCAGCTCGGCGCCCCTTGCATCGAGAGCTCTCGGCATGATGCGATCCATGATCTCAATTACGGCAACATCAAGCCCTTTCACCAGTGCTGCCCAGGCCCCCTGCAAAGAGACAAACCCAGATCCAAGAACCGCAACACGCTTGCCCCGGAGAAAAGCAGGGGCAAGCCTCCGAACATCATCAAGGGTCCAAAGATGGTGGATCCCTTCACCTTCCAGTCCGTTAATGGGCGGTCTTATTGGGGATGAGCCCGTGGCAATAAGCAGCTTGTCATAGGAAATAATCTGTCCATTTTCAAGCACAACATGCCGCTCCTTTACTAGAAGATTGACAACCTTGCCCTTGATGCACTTGGCATTCAGCCTTTCATAATAATGGTCGTCACGGATAAACATGTCTTTATAAGAAACCTTTTCTCGAAGATAATAGGGCAGCATCACCCGGGAATAGGGTGTGGTTTCTTCACATGTGATAACAGTTACGGAGGAGTTCTGATCCTGCTTTCGAAAGGCTTCAAGACCGCTAAGGCCGGCAGCGCTATTGCCGATTATTACAATTTTCACAAAAATATTAATTGATTGACAAAATATTTAGCATGTCAAGACCATCGACTGTTGCAGTGAGTTGATGCGAAATTGACATCGAAACATTTTGCACTCACTGCACTTATGGTCTACCTCAACATCCGAGGCGGCTTCCGTCATCGTGAGAAAAAATGAAATTGATTTCGTGGGCACCATAACTGCCGATGAATTCAAAAAGACTCCGATAGCTTTATGATCAACCAGCTGGAAGAGCAGGCGCTGCTGCTCCAAGGGATAACCGTTAATCCCAGGCGCAAACCTCTTTCCGACTGTCAAGCCCTCTCCACTGCACTCTCTCTGAAGCATCTTAAACATCTCCTCGCTGAGCAGATCCAGCATTGCGGTGCCAACCGCATCAAAAAGCGTTGAGGTGTAAATTTCTCCCTTTTTTGCCAATTCTCTGCAATGCTTTTCCAATCCGTCACCCAGTGTACCAATTACAGCTGCAGCTAATCGGATTTCCGAATCCGTAAAACAAAAAGGAAGCTTCAAGTCCAAACCATTTTCGCTTCGAACACCTCCCCCCCGTGTTGTTCGGCCGATGCGAAAGAGTTGGTGAACCGCGCGAGGCACAGTGAGATCAAATGCGGCCTCAATGCTCTGAGCAATCCGCACCCTGGTCTTTGCCGAGATTTTATAACCACTTCCCCCAAAATACCGGGCCACGGCCTCCAACGAGACATTTTTTTTTATGGCAGTGAAATCAAAACGAGAAGAGCTGGTCATTGCAGTACTATATGATGATCCGGAGAAATGAGTGATAATTTTTTCAGGCAGACCGCGAGGCTTGCCTGGTAAAATCAATAAAGAAATTCAACTCCCATCTCGGCGATTTCATCCTTTATCCGACGAAACATATCCATATGCTCAACCGTCGGTACAGCTTTGGCTGCGTTATAACACTCGTGATATTCGCATCCCATCGGCGCATCTGCTGCATTGTTTTCGTACTTGGCCAACAACCTGTTGGCAATTTCGTTAGCCTGCTCTCTCGTCATTCCCTGTCGGGCGACCGCATGCCCCACTTCACAACCCAGACGTGCCTCAAGCGGTGTCGCCCGGTTGCGGTATTTATTTCTGGTTGACGCCATTTCCCATAACTGCCAGCTGGTAACTGTTGACACCAGCGCATGTGCAGCAGTCTCACGGAAAAGCATCTCGGTCATTGGCCCGGCATTGGCAAAACCGTTGGAAGTATAGAGCAACTTGCTGTTTCGGCTCAGAGCCTGTCCTGCCATGGCAATCGACCAAAGCAGCTCTCGCGTGGTGTTCGAACCATAGTTGAGATGAAAAGGGAAGTGCTGGTTGAACATGGCTCCATGAATAACAAGACCAATAAGACTATAGGCAACTGTTGTAATGGCTGTTCCTTCCGATCCACCGCACCAGCCGCCGTAAATTGCTCCAGTGAGGTTGCCAGTGAAAGAACCATACTGAGCATAATGGAGAGACCTGTTGAGCAGAGTATCAGCCGTTTTAAATTCCGTCAACGAGCCCACTAAACGTGCATCTGTTGTCTGCACGCCCCACTCGTTATTGGAGACGGCAATCTGCCCCGAATCGTGCTCGGCGGTCCCGACTGCAACCATGAATACACCAGGGCGACCAAGAAGCCGTGCAGCCATTTTCTGGTTCTGAATATGTTGAATACAGCCTGAAATCTCGCTTGGCCCTCCTGATTCGATCAGATGACCGAATGTTTCCTCTAAAATAGGCCCACACAAACCATCGAGGAGAGGTTCCTTGAGATATGCCATACACATCGACTGGTGGTATTTTTCATCAACGGTGATGTCAGGACTCATGATGCAGAAAGGCGGCTGGGTATCTTCGATAGAGCGATGCTTCATAACCCTGGCTTCTCTGCCGCCACCCACGGTATATTGTCCCTGGGCCATATAAAGGGCTTCCTTTATTTCCGCGTCGGCAATCTCAATAATCCGGTGCGAGTCGGTATTGTAATACCCCACATCCCTGAAGAGATCCCAGGCCGCCTGCCAAATTCTATCGGCCATTCCTTCATCGCTGGGACAAGGAGTTTTCGGATCATATTTAATGTCATATTTTTTAATGAGCTTCTTTAGGGTCGGAGAGAAAACTTTGGGGAGAAAGTCGTTCTCGTCGAGAAACTTTCCTGTTCTCGATCGTTCTAAAATTTCCCAATGACGGTAGGGTGTTGCCATGTGTACCTCCCGGTCTTCAGTGAGACCTTTATATACCGGAAAACCAGTTGCATTTGTCGTAGGATTAATTTGTCGTAGGATTATTTACCCGCCAGCGCTGCAGAGAATAACTCCGGCGCCGACTTAGCATCATAGCAATACAGATCCGCACCGATCTTATCCGCCCACATCTGCGATGTCGGTGCGCCACCTATAACAACCTTGTATTTATCCCGAATTCCTTTTGATTTCAGAATTTCTATGATCTCCAGCTGACGAGGCATGGTTGTTGTCATAAGCGACGAGGAGGCAATGAAATCTGCTTCCATTGCCTCGGCCTCTTTAACGAAGATGAGCGGATCAACATTATACCCAAGATCCTTTACGATAAAGCCATTGGTTTCGAGTATCAGTTTGACGATATTTTTGCCTATCTCATGCAGATCACCTTTGACCACGCCAAGAACAACCTTACCTTTTACCTCCCTGCCACCCGTCGCATCTAAATAAGGCGCCAGCACATCAACAGCTGCACTCAAGGCTTCTCCGGAAAGCATGATCTCAGGGAGAAAGATCTCAAGTTTTGCAAAGAGTTCTCCGACATGTGCCATGGTTTTTGTCAGGGAGTCAATCATCTTCAGAGGGTCAACTCCTTTGTTCAACAGCTCCCCAGTAACTATCTTTGCCTCTACAGCATCTCCGTCCTCAATCAGTTTACATAATTTTTCCAATGACATATCACTACTCCAAAGTATTAGGATTGCTCTTAAACACAGCACGCCTCCCTTCTTAGGCTATATCCCTCAATAAGCGGTACAGCGCAAACACCCATCCCAAACCGGTATATACAGGCAAAAGGTATATTCTACAGCAGGCAACATTGTCAAGAGTATTTTACCTGACCGGCAGCGGCACAGCACCGGGTGAAGCGAAAGCAGTGCTGATTTTTTCCACAAAAACGACCACTAAACCATGAGCCACTAAATGAATTTCATTACATTATCGTAATCTTGTTATCAATACAATATCCAAATATGTAATGTTCGCTGCCTCTCAGCACCTCTATCCCCGGTGCAGTGAGGTATCGAATTTCGGAGAGAACACATCCCTGAATGACAGTTCACCACGCATAAAATAGTGCACATAGCAGACTGGCCTGTTATTTGAATACTCCACCCGCTTAAAGTGAAATGCCGGATAACCCGGCGCAACATTGAAGGCGTCGGCAATCTGTTGAGGAAGATTCACTGCCATCAGATCCTGTGAAATTTTAGTTATTTCAACGCGATATTTTTTTGCAAGTAGCTCATGGATGGATTCCTTTTCCAAATCATCCATAAGAATGCCCGCAGCCATTTCAATACAAATGTAATGGATAGCATAACGTACCGGCAGATTGTCGAAATAGCTGAGTCGAACAACTCGAACAACCTGTTTCGGCCAACCCAATAGGCGTGCCTCCTCATCTGGCGGCTCTACAACGCCAGCATTGAGAACTTTTGTTGAGGGTGTAACATTTAAATCCCGTGCCCAGAGCCTGAAGGGCCGTACTCGAAAAAAGCCCGAATAATGCTTCTGTCCTTTTACAAATGACCCTTTTCCATTCACCCGGACTATGAAACCCTCCCTCTCAAGCTCATCCATGGCCTTCCTGGCAGTCATACGGCTCACGGAAAAGAAGTCCGCCAGTTTATTTTCCGATGGCAAGGCATCGATGAAGCTTTTTGAAGCAATTCCATCAAGGATGTACGCCTTTATCTTTTTGAACTTCGGCAGAGAAGAAGGGGACACTTCTTCAGAGGGATAACCTGGGGTCATAACGGCACCTGCATACACATAGCATCTGTGTACGTTATAAATCGCCAACACAGAGTCAGCACAAAAAGTAAAAATGGCCAATTACACTCATGTACGTTACCATACTGTAGCAACTTAACTCCACATGATTTCAAAATACAACACAACATCTTCTCTGATAATTCTTGACAAAGGATAGGCCCTCAATTAGACAATAAGCAACTTATCTGTATATACAGGACCTTTGAAATTCCACCTTTTCTCCAGCCCGCTTTCAATTTTTCAAATAATTTCTGTATATTAGACAGGGATTTCAGGGGAATCTGCAATCACAAGCCCGTGCACCTGTTCGGCGGTTTCACACATATTTGGGAGAGCAAAATGAGTCTCGGTTTTAAGTTACAATGCGTGCCTGAATACCGCGTATTGAACGAGGCACAGATAAAACGTATTCACTGTGCCACTCTGGAACTTCTTGAAACCGTCGGGGTAAAGATCCTGCATAAGGACGCCCTTGAGATGATGCGCGATGCCGGCTGCAGGGTTAAGGCCGACAGTATTGTGCAAATTCCCAACTGGCTTATCGAACAGTGCATCCGC
The DNA here is from genome assembly GCA_011391225.1 of Desulfobulbaceae bacterium. Lineage (GTDB taxonomy): Bacteria > Desulfobacterota > Desulfobulbia > Desulfobulbales > Desulfocapsaceae > Desulforhopalus_A. The sequence continues at coordinate 15,730 of JAABQY010000019.1, forward strand.
AGCGCCCCATCAAGGATAACTATATATAACCGGCTGGGCGAAGAAGCCATGCGGCTTGAGGGCGATCGAAAACATTACGGCATGGGCACCGACCTGGTAAACACCTACGATCTTGACACAGGTGAAATTCGCCAGTCGCAACTGCAAGATGTGGCCAATGCAGCGAAAATAGCCGATGCCCTGGAGGAAATCGACTTCACAGGCTCCTATGCCCTGCCATATGACTCGCCGATGAATATGAGCTATATAGACTCCTTCAAAGCCCAGGTTGAAAATTCAGTCAAGCCGATCTTTTTCACGGCAGCCGGCTACGAGGATCTAGCTGTCATCAATACTATTGCCGCAGCTGTAGTTGGCGGTGCCGATATCCTCAAGGAGAAACCGTTCCACATCCACTATGCTGAGCCCTTGACTCCTCTGAGCCACACTGCCGGTGCCGTGCAAAAGCTATTTTACTGTGCCGACAATCTCATCCCCGTCAATTACACTCCTGGAATGATGTCAGGCGCCACAGCGCCAGTAACCCTTGCCGGCGCAATCACTGTAGGAAATGCCGAAGCGCTTTCCGGCCTGGTCATGCATCAGCTGCGCAGCAAAGGTGCACCTATTATTTCGGGGTTCGGCATGTCCACTTTGGACATGAAAACGACTGCCTGCGTATACGCCTGTCCGGAGTACCGGCTCGCCATATCGGCATGTGCCGACCTCTATCACTTTTATGGCATCCCTATGTGGGGTACAGCAGGCGTCAGCGACGCCTGCTGCATCGACCAGCAGGCTGGTATGGAGTGGGGAATATCACTGCTCACCTCCGCCCTTGACGGAGCCAACCTGATTCATGATGTTGGTTACCTTGGACAGGGCATGATTGGCCACCCTGCAGCGCTGGTTATCTGCGCAGAAATAATAAGCTATGCAAAACGCCTAGCTCGGGGTTTTACCATAGACGATATAGACATCAGCATGGAGGTTATCCGGAAAGTTGGTCCACAGGGCAATTTTCTCAACACCCACCACACCCTGAAGGGGTTCAGAAAGGAGCATTGGCTACCAGACCTCAGCAACAGAATGCCCTTGGCCGTCTGGAATGAATTCGGCTCAAAAACTCTCCTGGATAAGGCAGTCGCAAAGGCAAGAGCTATCCTTAAAGAACATCAGCCGAGCCCGCTCAACGAAGGGGCCCAGGAGGCGATAGACGACATCAGAAACAATGCAGTAAAGAAGATCAAAGAGATATTTTTCGAGTCCTAGAATAGCCGTACTCGAACCTGTCGTTGCATAGATCTACAGGAAGGAGTTTTAGCAGGATGAAGCAGGAAACAGCGACAATCATTTTCCAGCCCTCCGGCAGAAGGGGCAGCGTGCCCCGAGGCATCACCATCGTAGAAGCGTCCCGTCTTCTCGGCGTAGATATTGAGGCACCCTGCGGAGATCATCAAATCTGCGGCAAATGTCGGATCCGTATCGAAAATGGCGTATTCGAAAAATTCGGCATACGTTCCGGCCAGGAACATGCCAGCCCTGTTGAAAACAGAGAGACGGAAACTCTCGCGGCCGAAGAGATAGAGGAAGGCTACCGCCTTGGGTGTGCTACAACAGTGCAGGGAGATCTGCTCATCTACATTCCTGAGACCTCCAAGGGCGGTAAGCAGGTGGTAAGCAAGGCAGCAGGAGATCTTGACATCATACTTGACCCTGCCGTGAAGCTTTACCATATCAAGGTACCAGCCGCCACCCTTGAGGACAAAACAGCCGATTTTGAGAGGATATGCCGCTGCCTTGAAAAAGAACACGCACTCTCAGCCCTCGAGATAAACCTTTATGCACTGCGCTCTCTGCCGGGAGCCTTGCGAACCGGAGAATGGGAAATAACCGTAACAGTCTGGATGGACAAGGAGATAATCAGAATTACCCCCGGCTCAACCACCGGTGGATACGGCATGGCATTCGATATCGGCACCACAACAATCGCAGGATATCTCTGCGACCTTCAAACCGGCCAAATCATCGACACCGTTTCGGCAATGAACCCCCAGGTTAAATACGGAGAAGATGTCGTATCGCGCATCTCCTATCACATGGGCCACACTGACGGACTCGCAAGGATGAGCAAGGACGTCATTAATACGATCAATATGTTGATCGAAGAAGCGGTTAAAAACGTCAGAAGTAACCCGGAACTGCAGGCATCCACCATGTCGAGGATCACTGCAGAAGACATCATCGATCTGGCCTTCTGCTCCAATACCGCTATGCATCACATTCTTCTCCAGGTTGACCCTGAACCTCTTGGAGCGATTCCCTTCTCGCCTGCAATCCATCAGAGCCTCATCCTGAAATGTTGCGATTTAGGCCTGAATGTTCACCCAGGGGCAAAAGCTTTCTTTTTACCGAGTATTGCCGGTTACGTAGGCGGCGATACCATCGGCGTAATGCTCGCCGAGACCCCACAGGACTCTCTAGAAATGCAACTTATCATCGACATCGGCACCAACGGTGAGCTGGTTCTGGGAAACAGAGAAAAGCTGATTTGCTCGTCCTGCGCCACAGGTCCTGCACTCGAAGGGGCGCAAATTGAATTCGGTATGCGCGCAGCGCCGGGGGCCATTGAACGGGTAAAGATCGATCCGACAACCTGGGAAGTGGATTACAAGGTGATCGGCAAAAAAACCTGGAGAAAGGACTCGACCTCTGCAGATATGAAGACTAAAGGTATCTGCGGCTCCGGCATTTTGGATGCATTGGGTGAATTGTTCCTCGCCGGGATTGTTGCCAAGAGCGGAGCCTTCAGTGCAAAAGCTCAGGAGAGTATTCGCTTCAGGAAAAATCAAAAAACCGGTTTTAATGAATTTATTCTGGCATATGCCGATGAAACCAGCATCGGCAGGGACATAGTTATCACCCAAAAAGATATTCGCCAGATTCAAATGGCCAAGGCATCCATCTACACCGGCTGCAAACTGATGATGAAGAAATTGGGCATTACATCTTTGGGCAGTATCAAGATAGCGGGGGCCTTCGGCTCTCATATTAACAATCATCTCGCACGGGTGATTGGGATGATCCCAGACTGCCCGCAAAGAATCCTCCACAGTGTCGGCAACGCAGCAGGAGACGGCTGCAGAGCTGCCCTACTCAACCGACAAAAGAGGAAAGAATCTGACCGGTTATGCCGCAGTGTTGAATACCTGGAGCTGACCCTGGAGGACACCTTCCAGCAAGAACTGGTGAGAGCCACCCAACTTCCCCATATGATCGACGAATTTAGCCATCTCAATCAATAAAGCAGGTTGAAACACACATTTTAATAGGGTGATCAGGAAGATCCGGGCTCATCTGGGCTTATTGCAGGGAGAAGAACAAAAACGCAAACCACCAACACCTCACATAGACCCAAGCACTCTTGTACGTTCCCGGTAATACTCGTCTTCGGAAATCAATCCCCGATCAAAGAGGCCTCTTAATTTTTCAAGGCGGATCGCAACGTCGCTGGCATCCGCTGGCTGAGTATTCTGCACTTCCCGGTAGGCCGGACTTCCACTCGGTGGGCTTTTACTGTCGTTGGTTCCGCTGCGTATTATTCGCTCCTCGGTTCGATTAATCGGCGGCTCGACAGGACTGCTGACGGTCAAGGCTCTCTGAATTTCCGGGCTATTGATGATCTCTTCAAGTTTAACCTGAAAAGCCTTCGGGACGGCGGCATGAGAATGTTTGTAAACATTGAAGGCACTACCGCCCAGATCATTATTGCCGCCGATCTGTCTTTCGACAATGATATTTGCCGAGCCATCAAGCACCTGGAGAGAGAGGTCAAAGAGAAGTGCCGTGTTAACATAGGTGTCGCTCTTCCATTCCTTGACGACGAACAGGACTGCTTTGTCGCTCTTTGCGGCAAGAATCTTATCCTTAATCGCCTTGTCATTTTCCAAGTGGCTTACCGTAACGGGGACTGTCGTAAATCCGCTTTTTTGAAATGAAGCCGCAAGCGCCCCGGTAATCTCCTCGGCGAGCGATTTGCCGGATTCCGTAGTCACATCAAACGGGTTGCCGTAGCCGCCCCGGACAAGCCCGATGAAATTAGGAGATTTCTTGCCATTGATGATATAGGGCCGCTGGTCTTGGGTGGCGATGGCGAGCGTTCCTGAGCCGGTTGCGCCAAATGACACATTGGCATTAGAATAGGAAAACTGATTGGCACAACCCTGGAGGAAGAGGGTAAGTAAGGCAAGGGTGAGAACCGACAGGATAGGCTTGATTTTCATAGATAGTCCCCATAATTTAGGTGATAGGTTTTTACAGCGCATTGAAGGGCATTAATGCCTCAGTAATATGGCGGATGAGCAGCTTCTCTACCCCTGGGAAGAGCCCAAGGCCGTGGTTGATCGCCTCGACGGCAAGGCCGTGGTTGCGCAGGCGGGTAATCCAGGAGGTCTGACCATCTCCGACAATGTCCCGATGATAGTGTGTGCCGGCAATGAGCAGGAAGGGGATGATACATACCTTCGCAAAACCGGCTGCCTTGATTTCGGCCGGGAGGGCCTTTGAATCCGGAAATTTTTCGAGGGCCCCGACGAAGATTCTTTCAGCAAATTTGCGACGGAGGATCTTTTCCAGACAGTAGTAGGCGCTCCAGGTCGGATGGGTGGTTCCGTGGCCGAGGAGGAGAATGGCCTTATCCGGTCTTTCGCTAATGGTCGGTCGCAAAATCTCCCCGAACTCATCATAGTCGGTGGGGGAGGTTAAGAGAGGCATGCCTGGCGCATAGGTAATCCCTGAGCTGCGGATCGTCCTTTGCATATCGTGAAACTCGGTTCCGGGCAGAAGGTGAAGTGACTGCACTACAATTCCGCCGCTTTGTCGGGCCATTAATTGTTGCAAAGTCTCTACAAGAGAAAGATTGGCTGGAGGCAGCTGTTGCTGCGTTTTCTGCGTTGCCACCCGAGAGGAATAGCTCCAGATGATGTCATGCTCTGTAAAGTGGGTGCGGATTGCCTTGTCCAGATGGCTATAGGTGGCAAGAGATGTTGCCGTCGTGCCGAAGGCGGGGAGGAGAATGGGAGTGTTCATAATCTAATAATTTTATAGAGCAACAATAACTTTTCCGCTTTGCATTTGTCTTTCGGTCGGTCAGTTCGAATGGATCTGTCATAGTGGGAGATAGTCAAACTATAGCAGCACTTTCCCGGTTCGCCAAAGAAAACCTGAGCCAGGGGGCAAAACAGCTTGAAGGCCGGCGAACCAAGCGATCCTTTCGCGACTGATATCATTTTCCGGCAAGGCACCGGGCTCTCTTCATCTTGGCAAGCATTGCCTTTTTTGTTGCTCCCCGGCCGCTACTGCTTTACTTTGCACAGGGTTGGCAGGTTGGTGAAGCGGCAAACTGAAAAATCACACAAGAGGTGGTCGGTGACTGGTAATATGCATGGTGCTGCGCACCAAAAAACCGCCACGGGAGATTTTCTGGCTCTCTCAGGAGCACGCTGTCGTTGCGGGATGTTTTCCCGGCACGGCGGTGTCAGCAACGAACCCTATGCCTCGCTGAATGTCGGTATACATGTCGGAGATCAACCGGAGGCGGTGTTCACGAATCGGCAACTGGTGCGGGAAACCATGGGGATTCCCGCTTTGCTCTCTGCCAGGCAGGTGCATGGCCAGGGGGTGTATTGTCTGACTGAGCCGCTCGGCGAGGACCTGGAGGTCGATGGTTTTGATGCCTTGGTCACAAACCTTCCTGACGTTGGCCTGACCATCCAGCAGGCTGATTGCCAGGCCGTCCTGCTTTTTGATCCACGGTGCGAGGTTATCGCCGCCGTGCATTGCGGCTGGAGGGGGAGCGTCCTGCGGATAGTTCCGCAGGTGGTGGAGGTCATGGCCCGTGGCTACGGGACGATTGCCGCCGACCTGCAGGCGGTTATCAGTCCCTCGCTCGGGCCTTGCTGTGCCGAATTTGTCAACTTCCGCAGCGAATTGCCCCCTGGGTTTCATGAGTTTATGGTTCGTGACAAGTATTTCGATTTCTGGCGCATCACCCAGGCCCAACTGATGGCGGCCGGAGTGGCAGAGGCGCATATCCAAACTGCGGGCCATTGCACCTGCTGTTCCGATGATTACTTTTCCTACCGGCGGGCTACCCGGCAGGGTGGCGGACAGACCGGGCGAAATTGCTCAGTGATTGCTCTTGCAGGGAATTGATGTAACTGCCGGTCGGGTTTTGTTGAAAAAATTGCAGCGAAGGACCAGCGATGCGGATATTGGTGATTGAAGACGATGCGAAAATCGCCTCTTTTCTTGAAAAAGGGCTGAGAGAGGCCGGTTTTACTGTGGATAGCCGCGGCGACGGGCAAGCGGGCCTAGAGCTTGCCCTGGGCTTTTCCTATGATGCCGCGGTCATCGACCTGATGCTGCCGAAATTGGACGGTCTTACGGTGATCGAGACCATGCGCACCGAGAACGTCAATACCCCGGTACTCATCCTCAGCGCCCGGCAATCGGTCGATGACCGCATTCAGGGACTGCAGCTCGGCGGCGATGACTATATGGTCAAGCCATTTTCCTTCAGTGAGCTTCTTGCCCGGGTGCAGGCCTTGATCAGGCGCGACAAAAAAAACACCCAGCCCATGCTGCTGCGGGTGGGCGACCTGGAAATGGATCTTCTCAAACACGAAACATACAGAGCCGGGGAAAGGATCGAACTACCTGCCAAGGAGTACAGTTTGCTTGAGTATATGATGCGCCATCCGGGGATGGTTCTGTCAAAAACCGCCATCCTCGATCGGGTCTATGATTATTCCTTCGATCCCCAGACCAATGTGGTCGACGTCCTCGTTTGCCGCTTGCGTAACAAGATCGACAAAAATTTTGAGGACAAAATGATCCATACCGTACGAGGCATGGGCTATGTTCTTAAAACTCAGTAAGGAGGATTTTTCCTGGCCGCGCTCGAAAAAGGCGCTGCCGATTTTTTTTCTGCTGTGGGCAGGCGGCGGCGTCCTCGCCCTTCTTTACCTCTTTGTTATCCGATCCCATCTTGAAAATATCGAGCGCGGCGAGACCGAAAGATTGCTCGATTCTTACCTGACCATGCACCGTACGTCGGTGCGCCAATCAGGGGTCTTTCTCCAGTCCGACAGCCTGTTGCGGGGCTTAGCCTTTATCCGGGTTATTCAGGGTTCTGAACAGCTCTTGGTGGTTGGAGATCAACTGCCGATGCAGAGCTTTAAGGGGTTTATCGACCTGTCACCTGTGACAACCGGGGTGTGGATACCGATGGGTGCGGGCGAAGAAGCTCGGATGCTCACCATAATCACGCGACAGTACGACAACGGGAGCATTATTCAGGCGGGCAAGGATGGAGGTGAAGGCTACACCTTGTTTCGGAAATTGTGGCAAAACACCCTCGTCATAGTTGTGCTCAGTATCCTTCTGCTTTGGCCGCTCTCCCTCGCTTTTATCAGACAAAGCCTTGCCCCGTTGCTACGTAGCCGAAAAATGATTGACAGTCTGGTGCAGCGAGCGACCACGGTCCTCCTGCCGGAGCAGGGAAACGGCCCGGAGCTTGACCGTTTATATCACCAGATCAACTGCTTGATCAAGCAGAATCGCCATCTGGTGGCGGAGATGCAGCAGTCCCTTGACAATGTCGCTCATGATCTGCGAACGCCCATGACCAGGCTCAGGTCCGTTGCCGAATATGGCCTGCAGGCCGAAGATGATCCGCAACGGCTGCGTGATGCTTTATCCGATTGCCTTGAGGAGTCGGATCGGGTTCTGGCCATGCTGCGAATTATGATGAGCGTGGCCGAGGCAGAGTCAGGCACCATGCGACTTGAGCAAAGCCCATGTGATCTGTCCGAGACCCTTGCCCAAGTCGTCACTCTCTACGAATACGTGGCTGAGGAGAGGAAAATAGGTGTCGAGTTAGCGACTGAAAAGCCGTTGTTAGCCTGGGCCGACAGCACCAGAATTGCTCAGGTCTGGGCCAATCTCCTGGATAATGCAATAAAATATGGCAAAGAAGGGGGCATTGGCTGGGTGAAAATTGCCGCAAGAGCCCATTTTGGGCAAGCAGAAGTGGCCTTCACCGATAACGGCATGGGGATTTCCCAGAACGAACAGGGCAGGATCTGGGAGCGTCTTTATCGGGGTGACCGAAGCCGCTCTCAGAAAGGTCTTGGCCTTGGACTTAATTATGTGCGGGCGGTGGTCGAGGCGCACGGCGGCTCAGTCGCCGTGACAAGCAGGCTGCACGAAGGCAGCAGTTTTATTGTGCGCTTGCCGCTTGATCAAGTGAACATTCGCGAGAAATCGCAGACCAGCGGGGAATGGTCGGAGAGTCGCACCTCCGGGACATAAAAAGCATCGATGCGGATGCCGGGGCTGTGGAGAATGAAATCTATCTGGCGCTGCGGAGCATGACTAGGATGGGACGGGGCATTGGTGACGTTGGCGTTTTTCAGGCCGGTTGCGGCGAGAAAGAGATTCAGTTCCCGGCTGCCCCAAAGGGTATTGAAATCGCCGGCAATAATGACATCTTTGTCGATATCGCGGATGAGAGCGTGCAGATGTTCAAGCTGGTTCTGCCGGTGGCGATATTTTAAAGACAAGTGGACGATGAAAATGGCAATGGAGTGCAGGTCGGTTTGCATTACCAACCGTTTCATACCCTGCTCGAAATAATGAAAATGGAAATCTTCGATGTTCTGTTTGGTCAGCAGGGCGTTGCACTGTTGCCGCAGAACCGGGACCCTGTTGGCCAGGGAACCGTTGCGATACTTGCTTTCGACGATGCAGTTGTAGCCGAGTTGGTCGGCAATGGTTTGAGCCTGACAGAAATGTCCTGTCCGGTAGGAACCGGAATCGACCTCAACGAGGGCAACGATGTCGGGGTTGACCGAGCCGATAAAGTTAATTATTTTCTGCAAATTGACGGTCGTATGCTTAAAAAAACCGGCAAAGGGCAACGGCAGGTGGTAACTGTTTTTATGTCCGGTGCCGTAACGGATATTATAAAGAAGAAGTCTCATGGTAATATGATACTGATTTCCATCCAGGGAGGCAATGGCTGACGGAGACACTTGGTAAAAACTCGTTGTTAAATTTCCGATACTCCAGTTGCAAAAAATGAACAGCTGTGTATAGGGTAAGCCGACACTCTGGAAATTACTATGCAAATCTCCCATAAAGTTGTGCAACATCATGTTTTTGAGTGTTTTTCTCTGTGGGGTAAATACCTCTGGAAGCTTATATGATAACTATTGGAACAAGAAAGAGTAAACTCGCCATGTGGCAAACCGAGACGGTGGCCGGCTGCCTGCATGAAAATGGCATGACCACACGCATTCATTCGATGGAAACCATCGGCGACCGGATTCTTGATACCTCCATCGCCAAAATCGGCAGCAAGGGGGTTTTTACCGCTGAACTTGAGGAACAGCTGGCTGGCGGGATGACCGATATCGCTGTGCATAGCGCCAAAGACGTGCAGTCACAGTTACCGGAAGGTTTTACCCTCATCGCCTTCACTGCCCGCGAAAAGGTCAACGATGTGCTGCTTGGCACCGACCCGTCGATCGATATCACAGATCGTCTGCGGCCGCTGGTTGTCGGAACTTCCTCGGTGCGGAGGCGGGCTTTTCTCAGGCACTTTTATCCTCATGTGAGGATTGTCGAGATGCGCGGCAACCTGCAGACGAGGATTCGCAAGATGCAGGACGGCCATTGCGATGCCCTGATACTTGCCTACGCCGGGGTGAAGCGCATGGGCTATGACCAAATGATCATCAAAGAATTCGACACCGAGCAGTTCGTCCCGCCGGTTGGCCAGGGTTGCATTGCCATTGAAGCGGCAAGCTCGCTTGCCCCCGAAAAAATGTCTACGATTCGCCAGTGTCTCAATAACCGAACCAGTGAGGTCTGCCTGCTGGCGGAACGGGCTTTTTTGAAAAAACTTGAAGGTGGCTGCAGTATTCCGGCCTTTGGCTATGCTGTCCTGGTCGGGGAAGAACTGACTCTTGTTGCCGGCCTGGCAAGTCTTGACGGTGCAAAAATACTTCGGATCACGGAAAAAGGTTTGGCCGACGACCCGGTGGGCTTGGGGGCCAGGGTCGGTGAAAATATCCTGGCCGCCGGCGGGAGCCAGATGCTTCTCGAGATAAGAAGAGCCCAAGCCCTGTAACTGGGAACGAAGATGTTCCTGCCTCCCGAAATCGACTCTTGACTTGCAGTTGCTTTCGGGATAAACATTTCTCTGTCAGGGTGTCGCCAAGACATCATCAGGGAATCCGGTGCAAATCCGGAACGGGCCCGCCGCTGTAACCGGGGACGAAAATCGCTTTTGCCACTGATGCAAAT